>JALFGP010000033.1 GCA_022777205.1 Rikenellaceae bacterium | reverse complement strand
TACTTGTGATTCGGTTGGGATTCGAACCCAAGACCCACAGCTTAGAAGGCTGTTGCTCTATCCAGCTGAGCTACCGAACCAATCCATCCCCTTTGAGCTGTGCTCATTGGGGATGCAAAGGTAGGAAAAAATTCAGACAATGCAATAAAAAATCTCAGATTGCAGGAAATTGAATGAAATACGTTTCTGGGGGAGGGGGAGTCTATTCTATGTTTGGAGTCTCCCAGATCTTTGTGCCGGTGCATTTCGCGAAGAGGGCCTGGGTGCCGCAGGAGAAGCGGAAGTCGCCGCTTTCAATGCGCCACTTGCCGTCTCGGCCTACAAATGCAAGCTCTTTGGCAGGGATGGTGAATTTCACGGTTTTGCTTTCTCCGGCTGCAAGTTCCACTTTGGTGAACTCCCTGAGGCGTCTCACGTCCGGAACTATGCTTGCCACAAGGTCACTGGAGAAGAGCATCACTGTCTCCTTGCCGGACCTCTTGCCCGTGTTCCTGACTGTCACCTCAAATGTCAGCTCGTCATCCCAGGCGAAACTTTCGGAAGAAATCCTGAAGTCTGAATACTCGAACTTCGTGTAGCTCAAACCGGCACCGAATGGCCACTGAACATCCATCACAGCATCGTAGTTGTAGGCTCCGCTCATCGTTGAAACCACCTCGCTCACCTTGTAGTCGTAGGTGTGGAGAGCATTCACGTATTTGCTGTAGGTGAACGGCAGACGGCCGCTGAAGTTCTCCCGACCGGAAATAAGTGCTGCAAGTGCATCGCCGCCGTAGTTGCCCGGAAGCATAATGTCAATCACGGCGCTTGCCATAGGCTCGATGTCGTTGATGATTCTCGGACGTCCTTCGTTCAGCACCAGGATGATCGGCTTGCCAGTTTTTGCAAGGGCGCGGACAAGTTCCTTCTGGTTTTCGGAAAGGTTCAGATCGTTGATGTTGCCCGGAGTCTCGCAATAGCTGTTCTCACCCACGCAGGCAATCACAACGTCTGCATTGCGGGCTGCCGCCACCACTCCTGGGAGGTCTTCGATACGGTCTGCCTTCCAGTCGCTTCCGTAGTAGGAGACTCCCGGACGGTAGTTCACATTCTTTGCGCCGAACTCATTAATCAAAGCTTCGAGTATGGTGTTGTACCCGCTTGCGAAGCTATCTGTCTGTTCGCCCTGCCAGGTGTAGGACCATCCGCCGTTCAAGGTTCTCATAGAATTGGCGTTAGGGCCTGTCACCAATATGCGTTTTCCTTTTGCCAGCGGGAGCAGGTCCGAATCATTCTTCAGCAGGACCATAGACTCGACCGCCGCGTCGTATGAAATCTTGGCGAATTCCCCGCAGGCGAACTTCTCATAGCCGTTCACGCTCCATACCGGATTTTCGAAGAGGCCGAGGCGGGCCTTGAGGCGGAGAACCCTGCGCACTGCATCGTCCAGACGTTCCTGACTGATGCGGCCTTGCTTTACAAGTGTCACGATGTCAGCGCAAACTGCCGGGTCGTAAGGGTCCATAATCATATCCACACCTGCATTGATTCCGATTTCCACGGCTTCGAGCCTGTCGGCGGCAATGTGTTCGCGGGTGTAGAGATTGTTGATGTCGGCCCAGTCGGTCACCACCATTCCGTCCCATCCGAGGTCTTTCTTGCACCACTGTGTGAGGTATTCATAGCTCGAGTGAACCGGAACTCCATTGACGGATGCGGAATTTGCCATAAGGGTGAGCGCTCCTGCCTGGAAACACTCCTTGAAAGGACGGAAATATTTCTCACGCAAATCGCAAGGTGAGACCATTCCCGGGGTTCTGTCCTGTCCGGAAACCGGAGTGCCATAAGCCAGGTAGTGCTTGATGCTCACCGCAACGTGTTCCAAGTCTATGTGATTCGGATCTTCGCCCTGTGCCGCAATCGTTTCAGCCACAGACATTTCAGCTTGGAGATAAGGATCTTCTCCCCAACTCTCCCAATGTCTTGGCCATCTGGGGTCGCGTCCGAGGTCCATCACAGGGGAGAAAATCCAAGGCACCATTGCGGCTCTGGTTTCATACGCCATCACTTCGCCCATCTTGGATGCATAGCCCCTGTCGAATGTGGCTGCAAGGTTGATTTCCTGAGGGAAGAAGGTGGCATCCGAGAGGTAGCTTGCACCGTGAATCATATCCAGACCGAAGACCGTAGGTATGCCCAACTCCTCCATCGAGATGTCCTGAATCAGTTTCATATCCCTGGCTGTACCTTCGCGCGAATCGGAATGGCCCCCGAATACGTTCAGGAATGAACCGACCTTCCAGTCTCTCACACAGGCCCTGACTTTTGCAGTGTCGAGTTTTCCGTCTGTGGATATTACGTCCGAGGTAATCTGTACGAGCTGTCCGGCTTTCTCTTCAAGGGTCATTTTGCCGAGTACCTCTTCCACCTTCCTTTCTATTTTTGAGTCTGCCGGGATGACCGGGCTTACGCAGTTGCAGCAGGCCGATGCCATTGTGGCTGCTGAAAGAATTCCGAATATCAGTTTATTAGCCATAGTTATATTATTGGTTTTCATTATTTTCCCCATCAAGAAGCAGCCCAGTGATGTCCCTGCAGGTCTGAGTGTTGATATTGGCTGCCTGGGCGGAGATCATTGCATCCCTGCAGGACTCATCAAAGCAGAGCCTTCCTGCAGCCCGCACCTGCTCGGGAATGTCGGTGGTTGCGTAAGACATTCCGTGATAGTGGAAAAACAAAGCATTGCAGGTCTCGCAGCCCGGTATTGGAGAGGTGTGTACTATAGGTATATGTTTGGCAGCAGCTTCCGTGCTTGACAATCCGCCCGGCTTGGTGAAAAGCACATCGCAGGCATCCATCAGCATTGCCACCTTGTCCGTGAATCCCAAAGCCATGACATTGGAGTGCCCCCCGAAATTCTTCATCAACTTCGTGCGCAACTCGGTATTGTTCCCGCACACCATAATCACTTCGACCCTGTCTCCGAACTGCTTGAGAATTTCCTTAACCGTGTCCTGCAGATGCCCGAATCCCATACTCCCGGACATCATCAGAAACCATTTCTTCTGAGGGTCCATATAGCCGAACTCCAGTATACACTGGTTCCTCACCTCCGTTCTGTCAGCCTTAGGATTGTGGAAAATGGACTTCACCGGGATGCCATAAGGACGTAGTTTCTCTCTCGGAATACCCTTCTTCACACACTCTTCAATCAGATGTGAATGGGGCACGATGTAATAGTCCAGTTCAGTCTCCTTTATGAAAGGGATGCAGGTGTAGTCGGTCATAAGGAATATGGAAGTCGCATTGAGCTTACCCTTGCGCTTGAGTGCGGTGATGGCCTCGGCCGGAAAAATATGGGCACAGACCACTGCAGTGAAGCCGTTCTCCTCGATGTAGTCGTGAAGTCTCTCGCAATAGAGTTTGTTTGCATAGTAAACCGGCGACTTGGACGAATCCATAGCCTCGCTTATGGCTGCCCCGGCTTTGTAAACCATACCGAAGAGTTTCGTTCTTGTGGAAAAAAGATATATTTCCGAAGCTTTGTTTGTGGCACTTTGACCGACAAGTGACATCGTATCTTTCACTTCGGCCTCCACACCTATCGAGTGCAGGTATTCCATATAGGCCTTCGATGCGGAATTATGCCCTTCTCCAGTTGAACAGGACAGAATCAGAACTTTCATTTTTGTATCTTTTTACGTTTGGACAAATATTCGATTCCGAACACGAGGGCAAGTCCGGCTGCTGCAGTGACTGTGCACAGGCTCACCTGCACCCAATCCAGTTCTACCCCGACTCCCGGAAGCGCAGGCCAACCGGATTCAGCGTGCCAGGGCCATACCTTCAGCAAGGACCCGATAATGAAGCCGGCAAGCACCAGAGTGGTCTCCCTGTTGCGCCGTGCAAGCAGCCAGTGCAGGAACTTGGAAAACGACACAATGCCTATCACCGCTCCGCAGGCAAACACCAGCATCACAGTCAGGCACTGTCCCCAGGTCATAGAACCCGTAGCCAGTCCCGCCGTCACTTCCTCAGCCCTTCCCAGCGATACCAGTCCCGAAACTGCGGCGAGCACATAGTCGTACTTCCCCATTATCAGGAGAATGAACGACCCCGAAATCCCGGGCAGTATCATAGCGCAGATAGCAATGGCCCCGCAGATAAAAATGAACCACAGTCCGTCGGGAGTCGTGGAAGGGGAGAGAGTGCAGACTACAGCGCCCAGAACCACTCCTGCAAGGGTGCAGACATAGTCTTTCCATTTCCAGAAATGGACTCCCTTGAGGATGAAGATGGACGAGGCCACAATCAG
>JALFGP010000009.1 GCA_022777205.1 Rikenellaceae bacterium | reverse complement strand
AGAGTGTGGACTATCTCATAGATCTCGGCCCTGAAGGAGGCAGACGCGGGGGAATGATAGTCTCGAAGGGTACGCCTGAACAGGTCGCACTTGATTCTGCGTCAGTTACGGGGCCATACCTTAGGCCTCTTCTGGGACTTTGATTTGCTCCGTGGGAATGAAAAAATAATTCCGGGCCACCTCCGACCCGTAATTGCCGGCCGGGTGTGACGTGCTGTAGGTCAAAGCGCAAGAACGGTTTCAAGAGGCAGACCTACGCATCTGGCTATTATTTCAGCAGCGATGCCGCTTGCTTTGAAATTCCTAGCTGTTTCCAATGCTTTTTCTTCGCGTCCTTCTTCGCGTCCTTCTTCACGCCCTTCTTCACGCCCTTCTTCGCGTCCTTCTTCGCGTCCTTCTTCACGAGCGCAGTCAAGTCCCCATTCGTAGTCTATTTCAGTTTTCATATCCAGTAAGTAAGTTTCCAATTTTTCATTGGAGAAGCCAGCAATTCGGCAGGCCTCAGCCACTTCTCCCATAAACGGGTCGTCCTGAATCTCCTGTGGTGGAGTCTCATACGAGTCTCCGTACTTGAACCAGTAAAGCAGCAAGTCCCGTCTGGTTTTGCACTCCTCCAACTTGAGATTAAAGCGTCCCAACTGTGCGAAGATACAAATAATTGTCGTTGGCGCAAAAATTTTAGAAGATTCCTCCTGCATCATATATCTGGTGATGATTTTGTCCGGTTCCTTCCCGTTCTCCTTTTCGAAAGGCAATGACTGCGCGAGAAAACTTATGACATAGACAGGCTTGAGATCTTTGTACTTGTCTCCTTTAGAGAGTTTGCGGTGATAAAAACCGGCAGCATAGTAAAAACACCTCTGAAAGAAATATGCGTCTTTCTTCCTCTGGATTTCGATGTCGATGGTTCTTCCGTCGTCAGTGAGACAGACAAGGTCAAGGACAGTCTTTTTGCTGTTGACAGTTTCCACTCCCTGTTCCCTGTCGAGGTATTGGACGATGTCCACGATGCTGTCGTGAGGAGGAAGAACTTCGTTGAGGAGTCCGATAAGGAGATGTTTGTTGACTTCATCGGCCATAACAGCCTTAAACCCGGCATCGTCGAGCAAAGAGGCGAAGATCCGGTCTTCAATTGGAGTGTTTTGGTTCATTTTCAGTAAAAATTAAAAATTGAACCACGAACATATAAACAAAAAAACCGGAAAAAGAGAAATGATGGAAAAAGACATAAAATTTATACTTTTCCATCAAAAATTTTTGGATAATTAAGTGTTATGAAACTGATGTCGGGTACATTGTCTATTTGATGGCAGAATGGTTGAGGGATATTAACACAAATTTAACTTCTATTTGAGGTGAGGAGTAGCAAAATATTTGATAAATCATTCGGGAAGTGCTAACTTTGCAGCATAAGTTTTAAGCAAAACCAAATAAAAACTCAATAAAATGAAAATCAAACATTTATTGCTTTCTGCGATTGCTGTTGCAACCGCGCTGGTTTCTTGCCAGAAGGATTTGACCAAGGAAACGGCCTCTATTTCTCTCTCAGTAGCAGAGGTTAATTTTGAGTCAACTAAAACTGACACAAAGACAATCACTCTTTCTTCAACACGTACCTGGATAGCTGAGATTCCTGCGGCTGCCAAGGAGTGGGTTTCAGTAAGTCCTGCCCAGGGCGAAGCTTCTGCTGATCCTCAGACCATCGAGATTACTGTCAAGGATAACGGCGGCTTTAACCGGTCTGCTGATATTACTTTCAAGATTAGAGGCGGTTCCAGGATTCTCAAGGTTAATCAGAACGGTGACAAGGGCAATAAGGAAGCAGCAGTTGTTTATCATAACGACTTTGACAAAGGAGCTGCAGAACAGGATGCAAATAAAAAGTGGCCATTTTGTGATGCTACAGAAATTTGGAAGAATCAAACAGGTTCCGGGATTACCAATGTTGAATATGCAAGCAAATCTGTAAGCTGTCGAAATAATTCCAATACAGATAGCAACTATTCGTTATATCCTGGCTCTGGCCTCAATAATCTTTTCTTTGGTCCTGCTGGAAATTATCTTAAGATAAGCAATATTGCAGTTGACCCGTCAGAACGCAATTATTGTCTTTCATTTGGGACTGAAAAATATTTAAAAGATGCTGATGACAATAAAGTTTCATTTGATGAATTGGCTGTATATGTAGGAGATGGTTCGAAATGGGCTCAACTGAAGAATTTTACATTTGCTTCAGGTAACGTTCCGGATGGACAGTGGGACTTGGTTTCTATAGATATCACACTTCCTGAAAACACCACTTCCCTTTCGCTCTATTTCTCAGCTTCTGTTGCAAGTGCTTATCGTATTGATGATTTGGATCTTTCAATTGCAGAAAATGAAGGCACTCCTGTTGAATTTACTGTAAGTCTTCCGGGAGAATCAGAGCCGCAAACTGGAGAAGTGACAGGTCTCGTAGTTGCTCTTACTGCAAAGTCAATTGTCATAAAGACCTCAGATGGTTATGCTTATGCATATTCTGACAATGGCATTTCCGGTGTTGCAATAGGTGATGAAGTGAAAGTAACAGGAGAGCAAGGTACTTTTGCTGGAATTAATCAGATTAAAAATCCTGAAATCGAGACTTTGTCTGATGGGAATGAAGTAACATATCCTGATCCGACTGTAATTGGATCGGACGACATAGCTGCTTTCTCTGAAGCTTTTGCTTACATAAAGTTGACTGGAATTTTGTCTATCAGTAGTTCAGACAAAGGTACATATTATAACATAACTGTACCGGGAAGTGATAAGCAAGGAAGCCTTGCGTATCCGACACAGGATGTATCTTCTTTGGATGGTAAATTGATTGATGTTGAAGGTTATTTTGTCGGATGGACAGGTAGCGGAAAATATTTCAATATCGCAATGGTTAATATTGCCGCCTCCTCAGCCAAGTATTTCACAGTTGAAAACAACGAAATCGGTGTTGATGCAACTGCTACTTCTGCAACCATAAAGGTGTCATCAAATGTTGCCTGGTCTGTAAGCAGCGAAACAGAAGGGTTTACCGTTAACCCAGCTTCAGGCGAAAATAATGGAGAGGTTACTGTCAGCTTTGATGCAAATACAGATACCGAAAACACTCGTACTGCAATTATCAAGATTACTACAAACGATGCTGAAATCGCTGAGGCAGATAGAACCAAGACTGTAACTATTATTCAGGGCAAGGCTATGTCTGCTAATGCACAGGTAATTGTGTTGTCTGCTACAGAGGATATAGCTAAAATTACAGGCTTCCCAACAGCAAAAAAGGTTGATTATTCTGAATATGAAATAAATGGTTATACTTGGGGGTTCGCAGGCAGTTCAGGAAATGGATATTATTACGCTTCAAAAAATGAGGTTGTAATTTGGGGAAAGAGTGGCGCGTATGTTAAAATGCCTGCAATTGAGGGCAAGACTTTGACAAAAGTGACTATTCTCACGGGTGCTAGTGCTTCGACAAGTGTGGAAGTGGGTGTTTATACCAAAGAAGATGTTGTCGTATCCGGTGGAGCTGATATTCAGCTTAATCAACAGAATGCTGAGTTTAGTTGGAATCTTGCAGGTACTGCTAGCAACACCGCGTATAGACTTAAGGTGACCTCAAAGCATAATGCTCAGTTCCAGAAGTTAACTCTTGTTTACGAATAATATACTATTGTAGCTTATAACAGACAGGGAAACCCGGCAACCCCGGGCTTCCCTTTACTCACAAATAACACAAAATGAAGAAATCAGGAATTCTGGTCCTTATGGCTGCGGCTTTGATGCTTGTTGCCTGTGACTTGTTGCAGAAGAATGGTGGCGGATCCTCTGCGTCCGTTTCCGTAACGCTTAAAAGCGCAACCGGAGACTGTGATAAAGGCAGCGTGCGTGTGGTCGCCAATTGCATCTCACAGTGGGAACTTGAACTTGATTTCGGAGAAAATGACCCGTGGGCAACACTCAGTCATACTTCCGGGCAGGGTTACAAAAGCAATATCCAGCTGTTTTATGAAGAAAACAACACGGGAGAGAGCCGCTCGCTCAGTATCATCCTGACCAGCGGCAACAAAATGTCAGAAACCGTCTTCACTCAAAACAGCACAAAGCAGGAAAAGCACGACTATAAGGCAGCTTATACCAAATGCGGTTGGTTGGAATTGCCCGAAACTAAAGAGGATGATGGTTTAGATTGGTGTTGCCACTATTTCAACATCAACGGAGAGACCATGAGGAACTATTCTTTCTACTACAGCTATGACGACTATGTTTCTCTCTGGGTGGCTTATCCATTGAATTTAGACCTGATAGGCAGCGGTAGCCGCACAGATGAATGGGCATACGACCCTCTGATTCCTAAAAATTTGCAGATAAATGTCTTGTATCCAGGCATATCCAACTACCAAAGGGGACACCAGCTTCCTTCAGCGGACCGGCTTTCCATAGATGCCAATCCCCAGACCTTCTACTCCACCAATATGACTCCGCAGATAGGACAATTCAATGAGAACATCTGGAAAGGTGTCGAGGCTAAAGTCAGAAACTGGGCAAAGGACGGCAAAGCTGACACCCTCTATGTGGTAACCGGCTGTACCGTAAAAGGCAGTACCAAAAAGGCCATAGACCATAGCGGACATTCCGTCACGGTGCCTACCGCGTATTGGAAAGCCTGTCTGAAACGCACCTCCAGTGGCTGGACAGCCTGCGGAATATGGCTGGACCATTACACCCGTGCAAGCTCCATCACCAGAGATGACCTTTTTTCCATCGATGAACTGGAAGACAAAATCGGCATAGATCTTTTCGTAAACCTCCCTGCGGAGATAGGAGATGACCAGGCGGCAAAAGTGGAGTCCACGAAGCCTACTGAATTTGCCTGGCCCATTTGACAGAATATAATCAGAACACAAAATGAAAAAGACCCTGGCAGCAATAGCCGCACTCCTGATTGCGGCAGCCGTTTCCCCCGACAGTTCCGCTCAGAAGACAAAGCAGAACTATGTCATAGGCTTTTACAACCTTGAAAACCTGTTTGACATCTATGACGACCCTGTGAAAAACGACCAGGAGTATCTCCCGGAAGGCAAGAACAAGTG
>JALFGP010000116.1 GCA_022777205.1 Rikenellaceae bacterium | reverse complement strand
TGAACTGGAGCCTCGGCTTTGTAATCAACAACACGGCCCAGTACAATTCCTCCCCGTTAGCTATGGGTACCAACAAGAACACCTCTGCTTTCGGCCAGATGGCAGCCCGCGCACAGGATCTCGCCGAGGACGGCTATTTCACTGCAGACGATTTGTTAGACGACTCAGTTTACGACAAGCTTGCCATAGAAGACTGGAGAGTGGTAACAGGATTCAGAAGCGGAGCAATAGCCCAGAACGGCAGTTCCGGGAAAGAGGTCATAGGCATCAGCGAATACACGGGCGAAGACGGGAAAATCATACTCGGGCAAAACGGTATCAGACAGGCATATGGTGAAACAACTTCCGGATACAAAACGGATTACATCATCAATGCCGGAATGAACATTTCCGACATAGTCTATCTCGGAGTAAACCTCGGAGCAGTGCGTCTGCGCCACGAAAGTGACTCCTACATACAGGAGGAAGCCGTTGATCCTGAGGATTTCGACATAATCTTCACGGATAATGAAACCGGAGGAAAGACTGTCACACATTTCATTTCCGCAAAAAACACATTTTCATCCAGCACCTCCGGCAACGGTGTCTATGGCAAATTCGGAATCATTGTGACACCCTACAGGGGCCTGAGAATAGGGGCAGCCATACAGACTCCTACTATGATGTTTATGGCAAGCACTTATGGGGTTTCCAGCACAGCCAAATACGATTTGAATGCCTACAGCGGCTATGAAGAGGTGGAAAGCGCGACCTCCCACTATCAGTTGCGGACACCGATGAGGGCGAACTTCGGAATTGCCTGGACTTTCGGAGGTTACGGTTTGATAAGTGCAGATTACGAACTGAGTGACTATTCGGGCATAAGGTATTACGAAAACAGCAACTACCGCAACGACGGACCTTTCTACCCCCTGAACGAGGAGATCAAAAGCCGCTGCGGAGTTGGACACAATTTCCGAATCGGAGGCGAGATCCGTCCGCTCAGTTTTATGTCAGTGCGGGCAGGCTATGGTTTCCAAACTTCCGGTAAGAGGTATGAATATAGCGAAGATTCGCTTGTCAAATTGAATTTCAAAGAGTTAACTGTACATACCGCCTCTGTGGGTTTGGGGTTCACCACGAAGAACTCATTCTTTGCGGACATTGCGGCTGTGGGGCAGATATATCCTATGCAGTACCTCAGACCTTATGCTGACTATATCTACAACCCGAGCACAGAAGCTCCGTATTACTATTCACCGGTAATCCGCTACCTGCGCTCCAGCATCAAGCTTGTAGCAACCTTCGGATGGAGGTTCTGAGCCGGCAATACGGTTACAAAATAAGGGATGGCCATTGCGGTCATCCCTTGTCTGTTTCAAGATTAGAGCCCGATTTGCTTGAAGAAGTCGTTGCCCTTGTCATCCACGAGAATGAATGCCGGGAAGTCCTCCACACGGATTTTCCAGATTGCCTCCATTCCGAGTTCAGGGTATTCGACACATTCTATGCTCTTGATATTGTTCTGAGCAAGAATAGCGGCCGGACCTCCGATGGAACCGAGGTAGAAACCGCCGTGCTTGCGGCAGGCATCGGTCACAGCCTGGCTCCTGTTGCCTTTGGCGAGCATAATCATACTTCCGCCGTGATCCTGGAACTCATCCACATAAGGGTCCATACGGCCTGCTGTGGTAGGCCCCATTGAACCGCAAGGCATTCCGGCAGGGGTTTTTGCAGGACCGGCGTAATAGACAGGATGGTCTTTAAGGTACTGTGGCATTTGTTCACCTGCATCGAGACGGGCCTTGATTTTGGCGTGAGCTATGTCACGACCCACTATGATGGTTCCGTTGAGGCTCAGGCGGGTGGACACAGGGTATTTGCTCAATTCAGCGCAGACTTCGGCCATAGGGCGGTCGAGGTCGATTTTCACTGCATCACCTTCACCTGCTGAACGAAGCTCCTCAGGTATGAGTTCATAAGGCTTGTCGTCCAGTTTCTCAATCCAGATGCCGTCGGAATTGATTTTTGTCTTGATGTTACGGTCAGCTGAGCAACTCACTCCAAGTCCTATAGGGCAGCTTGCACCGTGGCGCGGCAGGCGTACCACCCTCACGTCGTGAGCCATATACTTGCCCCCGAACTGTGCTCCGAGGCCGATTTTATGAGCTTCTTCAAGCAGTCTTGCCTCGAGTTCAACATCACGGAAAGCTCTTCCGGTCTCATCTCCTGAGGTCGGGAGGGAATCGTAGTAGTGGGTGGAAGCAAGTTTCACCGTGAGCAGGTTCTTCTCTGCCGATGTGCCGCCGATTACGAATGCAATGTGATATGGTGGGCAGGCTGCTGTTCCGAGGCTCTTCATCTTCTCGACGAGGAAAGGAATGAGGGTGCCGGGGTTCTGGATGCGGGCCTTGGTCTCCTGATAAAGATAGGTCTTGTTGGCAGAACCGCCTCCCTTGGTGACACACAAGAAACGGTATTCATCGCCCTGAGTGGCTTCGATGTCGATTTGAGCAGGGAGGTTGCACTTGGTGTTGACCTCGTTGTACATATCCAGAGGAGCATTCTGGGAATAGCGCAGATTTTCCTCTGTATAGGTCTTGAATACTCCGAGGGAGATGGCCTCTTCGTCTTCGAAGCCGGTCCACACCTGCTGTCCCTTTTCACCGTGCACGATTGCTGTTCCGGTGTCCTGGCAGAGCGGGAGTTTGCCCTTGGCTGCCACTTCCGCATTGCGCAGGAAAGTCAGGGCCACATATTTGTCGTTTGCTGAAGCCTCGGGATCACTCAGGATTTTGGCAACCTGCTCATTATGGGAGCGGCGCAGAAGGAAACTTACATCGCGGAAAGCAGTATTGGTCATAAGAGTAAGAGCCTCCGGAGTGACCTTGAGAATCTTCTTGCCCTCGAATTCTGAGGTGGAAACCAGCTTTTCCGAACCCGGGATTTTGTAGTATTCAGTCTTGTCTTCGCCAAGCTGAAACATAGGTGCGTATTTGAATTCCATATTTCTTTGTTTTGTTTACTGATTCGCTTTTATCATTTCGTTTTGGAGGACCTGAAGAAGGCGGTGTGCCACTGCAGGTGCCGGGTCTATGAAGTTTATTTCTGTCACCGGACTGCCGTCACGGGCCTTGAGGGGATGTTCAAGGAGCAAGGCTGAAGCTGCTTTGCGCAGGGCAGGGAGCAGAAAGGGATAATGGGTACAGCCCAGGACTATGGTGTCGGCACCCGCTTCTACCAGGGGGCGCAGGCTGCGGTCTATGGTGGCGAGGGTTTGCGGGGCTGAAAGGACCTGCAAGGCTTGTACAGGGGGTATTTGAGGGAAGGTGCTTCCCTGCTCTGTCCGGGCATCGGGAGCGCTGGTGAGAAAGAGGCAGTCGCGTCGGCAGTCGTCTGCGAGGTGACTGTGTTCCACCAGTTCCACAAACCCATAGCCCACAGACTCTACAATCCTCACATTGTCTGCGAATTTTTCCTTCACATTGAGATATTTGCTTCCGTGCAGAGTCCCTGCAGTTGCAAGCACTCCCACAACCCCGGTACGGGTCAGATATGCCGCCGGTTTCACTGCCGGTTCCATCCCGACAAAAGGTACAGAATACTCTCTGCGCAATGTGGCGATGGCGGCAGATGTGGCTGTATTACAAGCGATTACTATCACTTTAGCACCGTGGGCCAACAGAATTTCAGTAATGGTCCTGGCCCGCTCCAGAACATATTCCGGAGTCTTCTCCCCATATGGGCAGTGAGCCGTGTCGGCATAATAGACAAAAGATGCTGAAGGCAAGGCTTTCCTCAATTCCTTCAAGACCGAAAAGCCCCCTACACCGGAATCGAAGACCCCGATCACGCAGTCTTTTGCAAATTCACTATCCGACAATTCTGCCATAAGTCCCCGAAACTATTTTTCTGCAGATTTCTTTTCAGGAGCCTCAGATGGTCCCGTCTCCGATGCGTTATCAGGAACTTGAACCTCAGTCTCCTCAGTCGTAGCCTCATCCACAGCCCCGTTTTCCCCTTCCTTGTACTTGAAACGGCGAATCTTTTGGGTTGCAGTCTTCTCGAACGGTTCCTTGACGACCTCAACTCCGGCCACTTTGGAGGAACGGTTCACTTTCTTGTTCACAAAGTTGAGAATCGCCTGCTTGCGGGCTTCAAGTTTCTCGAAGAACTGGTCTTCACTCTCCTGGTTCCAATCCAGCACATTCTTGTTCAACTGTACCAGAGCCACGAGTTTTCCATCCCTTTCAACCACCAGGGACTCGTCCACACCCTCAATGTCGTTGATGACCTTTTCGATTTCCTCCGGATAGATATTTTCGCCGGAAGGTCCGAGTATCATATTGTTCAGACGGCCCTTTATGCTGTAGCGGCCTTTCTCGTCCACGCTGGCAAGGTCGTTGGTCTTGAACCAGCCGTCATCGGTAAAGACTGATTTGGTGCGTTCAGGGTCGCGATAGTAGCCAAGCATAACATTGTCTCCCTTCACCACGATTTCGCCTTCGCCGGTCTCCGGATTCACGTTTAGGAGTTTCACATCCACCCCGTAGGCTGCTCCGCCCGTGGTTCCGACATGGGTCTGCTTCACGCCTGCCGTGCAGATCAGAGGGGCACATTCTGTCATACCGTAGCCTATTGCATAGTTGAAATGGGCTTTCTTGAGGAACTTCTCAACCGCAGGATTGAGTTTCGCTCCGCCGATTCCGAAGAATTTGATGCGACCGCCGAAGGTATTTTTCAGACGCATACCCACGAACCAGTAGAGCACCGTCGCCATATGCCTGTGCATCCATTTGAGCACCCGGCTTTTCTGGATGGTCGGGAGTATGCTCGCCTTGTAGATTTTCTCGATGATGAGCGGCACGGAAAGCATAATGGTGGGACGAACCTTCTTGAGAGCAACCAAAAGTATGCTTGCCGTCGGTGGTTTCTGAAGATATACAACCTTGGCACCCGCATACATAGGATAAAGCACACCGAGACTCAGCTCATAGGTGTGGGCCATAGGAAGTATGGAAAGCCAGACATCCTTTTCGTTGGTTTTCTGTGTTTTGCTGGCTATGATGATGTTGCAGCACAAGTTCTTGTGGCTCAGCATAACTCCCTTGGCGTTGCCGGTGGTGCCTGAGGTGTAGATGAGGGCGGCGAGATCGTCAGGCTGAGGAGTGCAGGTGCGTCCGTCGCAAGTGAATGCATCGTCATCGCGGCTGATTACCGAAAAATCATCTATGTCGATTACGAGCTTGAGTTTTTTCTGAATTTCAGCACTAAGTTTCGGCAGAAACCTCTTGTGGATATATATAGCCTTGCACCCTGAATGGGTGAGGATGTTTGTGATTTCGTTCTCTGAAGAGTCCGGAAGGATAGGAACGACCACCCTGCCGAAAGCCACAAGCGAGAACATTGCGACGGTCCAGTTGGGTGTGTTTATGGAAAGTATGGCAACACGGTCTCCGGCTCCGATACCATAGCGGCTGAGGTAGCGGCTGAGGTCATCGCACTTGTGCTTGAAACTGCCGTAGGTGTATTTGAGATCAGTCCCGAGCATTTCAGACATCGGGCGGTTTTCAAAGAATGTGGTGCAATATTCATATAGTTTGCCGAGAGTGTCCACATATTTCTCCCTGAAACCCGACATTTTTTTATAGAAGTTCATTCATCATTTCTTTTTTCCGGTCCCTTTTTCAAGAGACCGCAGTTACAGAAATGCAAATATAACACATTCCGCTCAATAAGCAAAGTGAGAATAGCAGTGTCAAAAAGAGTGAATGAATCTGCCAATCTTGCGCGAAGCGCAATACGCC
>JALFGP010000065.1 GCA_022777205.1 Rikenellaceae bacterium | reverse complement strand
ATTTGTCTATCTTTGTTCATGCTAGGTGTATATTTTTGTTTGGTCACTCTAATATACTGAGAATCAACGAAATAACCAAATATTTCGGGACTCTCAACCTAGCTTTTTTTCATTTAATATTTACTTGCGAAACTTAAACATAATCATACACCGCAGGGATAACCATTTCATTATCATAATTGATGAAACCGACCTTTCCGTTATCAGCGACAACTGCCGCAAGTCCCTCGGAGAAATGCCAGGCGTGCTTATACTGACCATTGATTACGACTTTACCGGTATTCACATTCAGATAACCTCTCTTACCCTCCTTGTCGCAGAACACTGTCAGAGAATCCCTTTCAGGGACACAGGAAATCCACCGGACCTTCGGCGCCAATCTTTCATCTGTAATCTTGTTATATGTCGCTGCCTGGTTGTTGCTGAAATGGCGGATCTCAATGTTCTTACCCAAATCTTCATCGCCCCAGCAGTAATGAGTAAGGCCGAGATGGTCTTTGCAGGTATACAACTTACGGACTTACTTATAACGAATACAGTGGAGCATTCCAGCAGGTTATAACACTCGAAGAGCTGTTCTCCTAATCAGAGCCATATCTATACAAGTATAGTCTGATTGTTACAAAATTAAAGGATATATAAAACTCTGGTTGCTAAAGTTGAAGATTGCTGATATCAGATTATTTTTGTAAGTTTGCAAAATAACAGAATAGATTGTGTTCATGAGTGAACAACGAGCAATTTCAGAAGACCATATTCTTATTAAATCGATAAATAAGGGTAATTACAAAGCCTTTGAACAGGTTTTTCGAAAATATTACCCGATTCTTTGTGCCTATGCTCACCGCTTTGTAGACAAGGAAGATGTTGAAGACATCGTGGAGGAATGTATGGTCTGGCTGTGGGAAAAGCGAGAAGTTGTCACTATCAATACTACATTGAGCCAGTATCTTTTCTCAATGGTACGTCACAGGTCGCTCAATTTCCTTACACGTAAAGGTATTGCAGAAAAAGCTGCATCTTGGTATTTCATGACTCTCAAGGAAAACTCCAGGGAAGACATAGACCACTATGCCCTGGAGGAACTCAGGAATAGAATACAAGAAGGGATCAATGCTCTTCCGGAGTCATACCGAAATGCATTTGTAATGCATCGTTTCCATGGAATGAGTTATAAAGAGATTGCAGAAATCAACAATGTTTCTGCAAAGACTATCGACTACCGCATTCAACAAGCTTTAAAACTGCTCAGAAAACATTTGAGCGACTATCTTCCGGTAGAGATAGTCGCTCTCATAATGGTTTTTATGCAGGATTTTTCCTGATAGTATGTTACAATCTCTTTAAAATTGCAGTACAGCCTCCGTTTGGTGCAAAATCGACTGCAATAATTGACTCACTTGTCACAGTATAGTTTTCTGTCTTGAAATCCACAGCATTCTTGTCGGCATTCACACCATCTTTCCACAATGTCACTTCCCATTCCCCTTCCGGAAGGAATGATAAGTCGATATTCTTCTGTACTGCATCTCCGGAAATCATTGCACCCACAAACCAGGTCTGATCTTTACGACGGGCAACAGCAAGATTCTCCCCGATTGTTCCCCATAATGGAACGGTCTCATCCCAAACTGTAGGTACAGTCTCAAGATATGGGAACCACTCTGGACTCATATCATACTTTGAAGGACTATCTGAAAGCATTTGCAAAGGGCTCTCATATACCACATACATCGCCATATGATGGCAACGTGTTCCAATACTCATCGGATCATCATGACGTACTCTGAAGAATTTCTTCTGCGTATTCACCATAGAACCTGGCGTGTAGTCCATACCGCTCGCCCATTGACGAAGGTAAGGAATAATCAAATTATGTGTGGGAGTTGCTCTTTCACTCCACTTGTTATACTCCAGTCCAATTACACCCTCACGTGTCATCACATTAGGATAAAGAGCATGAAGACCGTCAGCCGGATATGAACTGTGGAAGTTAACAAGCATCTTTCTGGCAGCTGCCTCACGAGCCACTCTATGATAAAACTCCACCATTTCAGCATCGTTTCTTTCCATAAAATCCACTTTGACTCCTTTAACACCCCAGGAAGCCATCAGGTCAAGTGCATCAATCAACTGACGGTCCATAGTCACCCAGTTCGACCATAGGCATACTCCTACGCCCTTCTCTGCCGCATACCGGCAAAGCGACGGCATATCCACATTAGGATTAAGACTCAGAAGATCATTTTTACCAGACCATCCTTCATCAAAGAGAACATATTCAAAATTATGTGCTTCGGCATAATCAATCAGATATCGGTATGTATCAGTATTGATTCCAGCCTTGAAATCCACGCCAATAATATTATTGCAGTTCCACCAGTCCCAAAGGAGTTTGCCTGGTTTTACCCAGCTGAAATCATCCGTTGTTCTCTCTCCAAGAAGATAGATAAGTTCGCTGTTAAGGATTGCGGCATCATTTCCAAGCGGGAACACACCTGCCACTCTCCATGGGAAACTCCTGTTGAGATTGGATTCGACAATGAAGTCTTCCCTTTCGGTTACCAATCTCTTACTACCATTTTCACGTAATTCCTGAGCAGCAGGGTAAGCAGCAAAAAGAAAGTCAAATCCGCCTTCTACAGCCTTAAGATACGATCCGGAATAGTTATGCAAATCAGACTCAGAAAGAAGGAGACGTGCATTACCTGTAGTAACCATCAGAGGAGTAAGTGAAATCCCATCCACAGGAAGTTCACTTAGCTTTGCAACAGTGTAATCCTCCTCATACCAACATTGCAAACCCTTTGTAAGAAGGACATAGGCTTCATAGTCCTTGTCAAATCTGTAACCTGAACTTTCAGACATGACCTTGCCGGACTTGTTTACCTTTCCGATAAAGCGATATGCAACACCGTCATTATAAGCACGAAATTCCACATCATAGTCACCAAAAACAAGCCTCATGGAGTTGTATCTCTCCACTGACTCCTTATATTTTCTTGCCACAGGGAATACTATCGGAGAATCAACAGAAGAACGTATCACTTTGCGCAAATAGTCCCCGGGTGCCCCCCACACTTTATTCTCTACACACATACTGACAGGAGTTGAAACAAATTGCTTCTCCCCATCATAAGCAAGAGAATAAGTCAAACCATATTTATCATAATTTACTGATATCACATTCATTCCATCCGGCGAAGTGAGTTCGTAAGTCCTGGCAACCAGATTCAAAGTACTGGCAACCAAGATTGTAGTTAAAACAAACTTTTTTATCATATTATTTTGTTACTCTATCGATCAGTTTCTGTACAATCTGCGCTTTATTGTCAGGATGCACTGTAATATAATCGTGCAGACCTTTCGGATCTTCCTGGAAGGTTGTAAAACCGTTCTTGTCCATAATTATCCATCCTTTAGGAGATGAACCTATCAGCTGGTACAACGGCTCCACAGCCTCCAAAACTGTAACGAGATCCCAAGTCGGTCTGTCATACGGCATTCTTAGGAAATGCGAATATGAAACACACAATGGATTCCTGGTCGGATCGCCAAAGTCATTCAATATGCTTTTTGCAGGGTAACGGATTCCGCCTCCAACCTCTGAACCGCTTGCTGTGAGAGGCACGGGACATTGGGAATATACAACAGCAGATGCCTGGACATCCTGGAGAATATTCCACTCTGGTTCTCTGCTCTTCTTCGCACTGAACTCTCCTGACATAATATAGACGTGGGCAACTTTCTTTGCAACCAGTTCAATGCCTTCTTCTGATTCAAGAAGTCTTGAGACATTTGTCAGTGGGCCGACAGCAATAAGGGTAACTGATCCGTCTTCTTCTTTTTCAAGCAGGTCCTTCAACAATTCATGACCTTGTGGAATATTCGAATCTATTGTCCTCTCAGGACGAAGTAATGGCGCTCCATCAACCTCTGCATTCAAGGACGGAACAAGATAATTTCCAATTTCGGGGTTTGGTCCGTCATAAGCATAGCCAAGCGGCATATCATCAAAGCCATTGAAACGGCAAAGTCCATCCACATAAGGTATTGCAAGAGGGTTTGACTTACTGATGGTTATACCGGCAAGTTTGATATCCCCTCTCTTGTGATAATTGAACAACATCTGAAGCGCCAACACATCGTCAATGTCGTTTCCCATATCTGTGTCAAAGATTACCACCTGTGGTGCAGGTGCTCTGACCTCCTTTTCTGAAGAGATGGCGAATCCACATCTTATGCCATTTACATCAACTCTGCTTCCGTTGAATTCAATGTCATAGTCTTTGGAAAGATTTATATGAAGATTGGTGATTTGATCCTCATCAGAAGTAACCTTAAGAAGATTTCCTTTCTTCACCACATCACAATTATATCCTACGATTTCTCCGGACTCTCTTTCTACAATAAAAGCATTGGTCAGGAATGTTTCTCCAAGACATTTGAAGACTTCGTGAACGTCATTATCCTGAGAATTTCGTGTCTGCCAAGAACTTACCATCGGAACATATCCCTCTCCAAATATAAACTCGCGATGCGGGTACAGATCGGGATGCGGATTACCGAAATCCAAAGAATCAGGATCAATGCCTTTCACAGGCAGATGCATCTGCCTTGCTCTGATATATGGATCAAGCACAAAAGCCCAACGCAATTCACCGGTCTTGTAATCAACAAGATTTGCAAACGCTCCCATTGCATTCCACGTCTCCAGCAACCACTTTTCTTCTCCTGTCAGGAGATATGCATAATATGTGGCATAGGCCCTCCAGGCACTCCAGCCGTGTGGAGAGTTGAACATATTTGGCAACATATGAACATCATACTGAGCCTCCCAATAACGCAAGGTGCCTCCCCTTCTGCGTGCATCAGGTATCTGAAGCTGAGTCAGACAATTATGATTTTCAAGCTGTGCCAGCATAGCTTCAGTATAATGTTTCTTCAAAGACTGATCATCCTGCAGGAGTGCAAGCTTACCAATCTGAAGTGAAGAACACGAAATCATTCCATCTTCGAAGGTAATTTCTCCCTCTGTATGGAAATCTCCCTGAGAAGCCACCAGCTGGTCAATGGCACGCTTTGCAGATGCATAGTGACGCCTTGCTGCGTTTGTCCAATATGAAGCATCAACACCGGCTGCGACAAGTTCATCAGCCTTTCTGCTTTCAGCTTCATATAGTTCCAAAATACTCTTAGCTACATATATTACACTTGTGTAAACTGTCTTCCACTTGTTCCGGTATGCATCGTCTCGCCGCTGCGCATATCCTATAAGCCAATCTGCAAGTCTGCAGGCAGTTTTAAGATCTTCATCATTACCGTAAGCCTCATACTTATCCACATACATGCCGATAGTGCCAGATGTGTTCTGGATACGCCAGTCGTAATACAACGGCTTCGCGCAGTCTTCACCATAGAGCATCTTCATCTGATGATCGAAGCGCTCAGAAAGAACCGTATCTACCGATGCATCAGGAAAATACTTAGCTGCTATGAAAGCAGTATGGTATCCATACCAACTTTCCACGTGAGAGGTTGCCCTCTGCTTATGCTTCAATGCCGCAAAACGAGCCTGGCACATTGTCCACTCCCAGGGTTGATGAACGGAAAGCTTCCCGTCAGTTACAAAGTCTCCTGAACGGACATCCACATCATAGAGACCCGGCTTGTCAAGTCGACAAGTAACAATCCATCTGTCTCCCGATTTCTTCTTCTTTAAGGACACTTTGTTTCCATTGCCGTCTTTGATGTTGATGACGGGTTTGTCAGCAAAAACTTCAAATGAAGCCTCCTGTCCTGCTGTGAAAGACGTCTGATGCATCTTTATCATCGGCACTCCGGATATTTGATGAATCTGACGTTCATACTCTGACGGATCATCAATCTTCTTGAGCAAGATCTTCCAGGACATTGTCTGTCCAGGCTTCAGTTTCCATCTGTCCTGAGGGTTGTGTTCAGGAAGAGGAAGAGCATTTATCAGGTCGAGATTCACTGAACTGATACGATGACCATAAAACCAGTATCCGGCAGGTTCCTCATAAGCCAAATTATAATCAACACTCCAGGAAGCTACAGGATCTGTGGAAACTATACCCAGCATCTGTCCTTTCGGAGTCTGAAGATAGCCGTGAAAATGTGTACTGCTGCAGTAAAGCAATGTAGGAAAATACTTGTCAAGCCATTCGGGATATTTATCCATATAGGTATCTATACCTAAACGGATTCCTGCTTTGACCGGACAGAAATCTTCCTTAGAGGTATTGGTCATCGTCACATTCCAGACATCCAAATCGCCATCAGCAGTCTCTACGATATTGCATTCAATTCCGTTAAAAACCGAATTGTCACCCATATCCATATAGAATTGCGGAGACTGAGCGAAGGACACAATACCGGCAAGACTGCTTAAGGCACAAACAATCAAGAATCTTAGCATCATATACTTACAATGTTCTTAAGAACTTCTCTACTATTAGACTTTCGAATCTATGTGCAGCGACATTTGGATGCTTATTCTTTTCGCTAACTCGATATTTAGCATTCATTGCCTCACGGATATCATCCGGGCAGGCTCTGAACTTTTGCTCGTAGAAATAAGGGACATCCTCGCTTTCTTCATTAAGGCACCGCACACCGTATTTCTCACACATCATTACTGTGGCATCAGACCACTCCTTTGTCTTACAGTGATTTGAAGCGATCACTCCAACCTTTGCATCCGGACAGTTCTCAATGACCCAGGACAACACAATATTCCAGGCACCGCAGAATGTATCAGGTGTTGTATCATCTATTGTTCCTACAGGGAGACGCCAGGAATCGTTGATTCCGAACTTGAACAGGATATAATCGGCATCCTTTGGAATTGAATGCAATTTCTCCGTTACAAAACATTCGCATTTCTTATCTGCAGACAATGCGAGTGTAGCACCGCATTTTGCCATATTGACCAGCTTCATTCCGTTACGCTTGGCAATCCAATATGGATATGTCTTATAGCATCCCCATTCACTGTCATAAATTTCCGGGCTTCGTCTGTCATTTTTGCCTTCAGCATCAATATAATCCCAGAAATCACCTTCAGTGAATGAATCTCCGCATGTCACAAGAGTCTTGCCTTCAAGCTGGCTGCGACCAAGCACGCGATGCTTTTCAAATTCCTCGATTCCGTCACGCAGTCTCTCAAAACGTACAGAAGAGCGGTTTCCGGGATAGACAAGGAAGCAGTCACCTGAAGCATAGTTGTCATATCTTGTATCAGTCATCGGATCAAGCGACCAGCAGTTGTATGCCCAACGAAGGAAACCGTCACTGTCCCTGCGGAGCATCTCCATAATTGTCTGATAAGACTCGCCTGGTTCAGAGAAAGTATAGCTGTTCGGCACAGCATCAGCACAGCTGGAATACCACGTGCTCTTCTTGCCCTCAGATCTGCGTCTCAAAAGAGTTTCCTCAGGAAAGCTCTGTCCCCAAGCAATGCTATAATCTTCGATTTCGCGCTCGATTTCTGGAAGCCAGTTTCCGGCTAGAGAAAGTTTGAAGTCCGGATCTGCCTTGCGTATAACCTCGATAGTCCTCTGCATCACATCCATAGGACGCTCGTCCATTGCAATCGTGGTGATTTCAAACCAACCCTTTGACTTTAGATGGGCAGAAAAATCCTTCAGCATATCAACCCAAAGATCTTCATAAGCCTTTTCTCCTGGCTTTGTCTTAACTTCCTGAGTTGTATTGGATGCCTCATCATAGTATTGAAAAGATAGTCTCCACGGAACCATAGAGTAGCAGTTTATCTGCTTGTCTATACCGAGGCTCATCATGAACTCCACCCATCTGTCAAACACCTCATAGCCATATTCCCAAGTTCCATCCAACTTCCTTGTCCAACTTACCATACTCATGTACGGA
The DNA here is from genome assembly GCA_022777205.1 of Rikenellaceae bacterium. Classification (GTDB taxonomy): domain Bacteria; phylum Bacteroidota; class Bacteroidia; order Bacteroidales; family UBA932; genus Cryptobacteroides. Next base: position 2,068 of record JALFGP010000065.1, on the reverse strand, counting down.
TCATATACCTGACCATTCCAAGGCTTATGTATTATGCTGGCCGTAATGACCTTCTGACCTGCATCGGCTAGACGAGTGAATACCGGACGCATAGCTTCAAGATGAGCATCACTCCATAGAGGCAGATTCTCATAACGAGCAACTGCAAACGGATTCTGCCATAGGTCAAGATGGAAGTTCCAATCATACGGAGATGGAAGTTCATAATCTTCAACCTTCAACTGAATACGGAGTTTGTCAAGAATCTTACTGCCGCTTTTAAATGTGACAGTACCGGTATAAACACCAGGTACAGCATCACTTGGAATATCAATAGATAGCCACAATGGTTGGATTCGCTGAGGAAGTATGTCTAAGACTTTGATATGCTTATCTATGCAATCTGCCACCAGAAGTGAGTCAAACTTTGAATGGTCTTTTCTCGAGCCGCATCCGTGCCCCTCAGGGCCGAGTTCATCTGCCATTTGATATGTCACAAATCCTGACTCGTAAAGTGAAGAGGAAAGAACTCTGTTACGATTCTTCAGTTCATATATTTCATAACTTACATCTTTAAGAGTATCCGATGTCCATATTTCAGCCACTGCCGAGACCCTTTCGCCCTTCCATCCCCTCAAAGTTGTGATTTTCTCTCCTTTGACGGCAGGTTCTGAATTTGTCGAATAGCGGACATCGATATCTCCCCAACTGATAACTATTGGCTTATTGTTGTTACTTCCTTCTGCTACGCGACAATAAAACGTAACGAAAACAAACAGTAAAAAGATTTTTCTGATCATAATCTTTCAATTTTTGCAAATATGGCAATAATAGCAAACAAAATCCTAAACTATTTCATTCGGGAAATAACATCCGGCATCAAGAATAATCTCGACGCCGGATTACAACTTATAACATCACACTACTTGTTCTGCGGGAATGATGCCTTGCAAATCTGAATTTCATCAATCCAGACAATAAGGTCTGTTTCTTCCGGATTCTTTGCAGAAGCCTTGCTCTTGAAGGTAAGCGAGCCCAAACCAGCAAGATCTGGAAGCCACTTACTTCCTGTAGAGTTGCGTGTCGTCTTTGCGTTATCACTCCAATCATCTTTTGTAAGTTCTCCCTCGGGATCATTATTTATTCCCCATATCTGATTGAGTGGAATTGAGACCCTATGCCAGTTGCCAGGAGGAATTGTTCCCTCAGGAGAGGCATCTGTAACCGGTGTATCCTCATCAAAATCTTGAATCGCATTCTGCTGATATAAATATGGTTTTCCGTCCGCATTATTCTTACTGTCTCGAAGCTGTACGTTAAATACATTACCAGTAATCCACCAATTGGATTTAATAGCAAACTCAACGCAGTAATCGCCTTTCTTCTCATAGCCTGAGAAATCAATGAGAGGATCGAATGTAAGGCGGATAAAGTCAGCCGGCGAGCCTACCGGACAATTCATCACCCATTTGATACACTTACTGCCCTGAAATGGGTTTTCTGTGCAGGCAAAGTCCACGTTTTCCTTTCCTTTACCGGAAACCGTAATGGTTATGGTTTCCGAACTCGGCACCCACTGATCATCATAAAGTATTGCCTTTGTTTCAGATATATAATCTGAGAAAGTCAAATCTGCAGGAGGTGTATCGTTACCCCCATCTCCAGGATTCTCATTCTCTCCAGGTTTTTCTGTCGGATCAGTAGAGTTATCTCCAGGTTTGCTCTCTGGTTTACAAGCCACTGATGCAAATGTCATCAGGGCAGCTAAAAGTAACAAGTTTTTTTTCATAGCTTTAGTTATTTATAAAGTTGACTTGCGTATTGTAAAGTGGTCGATAAGGAATATTGTAGGATCGTAATCCGCTGGAAGCTCTCTCGGTCGTACATTGATATAAATCCTATCTATTTCCTTGTAACTATACAACCATCCGTCACGTCCACCGTTATCGGTATATCCCTGATACTCATTTACATCAACACCCGGATAATTGCTAGTTGTGATCTTCGTAGAGAGCCAGATCTGATTCATCGGGATTGAAACCTTGACCCATGTGTTAGCCGGAATAGTTGTCCCCTTTGGCAAGTGAGT
>JALFGP010000016.1 GCA_022777205.1 Rikenellaceae bacterium | reverse complement strand
TGGAAGGCAGTTTCAAAATATTCATCGGGGCAAAGGCCTTTCTCTCAAGGATTGACAGGGTGATGAAATCTGCGGGATTGGTGCCGATGAAGAAATATTTCCAGCCACAGTTCACGGCATCGGCGGCACTCTACCCTTCGGAGGCTGAAAACGGTGTGGCCCTGATTGATTTCGGCGGTGGATGTACCTCTGTGTCAGTCTTCTACAAAAATGTACTCAGGCATTATGCATCCATACCTTTCGGCGGAATGAATGTTACAAAAGACATACAGACCGAGAGCAACATAAGTCCGCGTCTGGCGGAGAACCTGAAAATCGCCTTCGGAGCCTGCATCCCGGACAAGTTGCAGAATATGAGCGAGAAACAACTGCTCATCAAGAGCGGCAACGGGGATATGGACCGCAGGCTGGCCGTGAAATACCTCTCCGAAATCATCACCGCCCGGGAAGAGGAAATCATCAGGGCTATGCTCTACGAAATCGGAAAGAGCGGCTTTGCGGACAAGCTTCAGAGCGGAGTAGTCATTACCGGAGGCGGAGCCCTGATGACCAACCTGGCCAATTTCATTTCGGAACTTTCCGGCTACAATGTCCGCATCGGAAGGCCGCGCCTGGTCGGAATAATCAACGCCTGCACCGGAGCAGGATCGCCTTCAGCCAGTGCTGCGGTGGGTATGCTGAAGGCTGCCGTCAACGACGGGATTGCAACCTGCGCGTGCCTGGGAGAGGATTTTGAGGCGGTAACGGAAGGGGCTGCCGATGAAGAAGAACCGGTGCCTACTGAAAGCGAGCACAAGACCGGAACGCTGCCCGGGATGATGAGCGAGGAGGAAATCCTGGAGAAGGAGAACAAGGAGAAGGAGAAAGAAGAAAAGAAGAAGAAACACAAGAGCGGCGGGATTACGGACAAGGTATTCAAATGGGGCAGGAAGTTCAAAGACGGCTTCACGGACGGCTGTGACAATGTGCTGAACCTGCTGCACGAGAGCGATAATGACAACAAGGAGGAATAGATATGGACAATCTGACTGATTTCACTGTGGTTCCGACCAATTGGGAAACCCGCACTTCCACCATCAAGGTGATGGGAGTGGGCGGAGGCGGATGCAATGCCGTGGACTATATGTTCAGACAGGGCATTGAAGGTTGCATTTTCATTGTATGCAACACTGACTCACAGGCACTGGGCAATTGTGCCGTGCCTTTGAAAATCCAGCTCGGAGAGGGTCTGGGCGCAGGTTGTGACCCTGTGGCCGGACGAAATGCGGCTCTGGAGTCCGAGGCGGAGATTGAAAGCAGCGTTTTCGGCACTCAGACGGATATGCTGTTCATTACTGCGGGTATGGGCGGAGGTACAGGTACCGGCGCCGCCCCTGTGATTGCGGCTATGGCCAAGAAAAAGGGCGTGCTGACGGTGGGAGTTGTGACCATCCCGACACGCAGCGACGGCAACGAAGCTATGACCAGGGCCCTGGACGGGATTATGGAACTGGAGAAGAATGTAGACAGCCTGCTTGTCATAGACAATGAGAAACTGTACAAGCATTACGGCAAGGTTCTGGTGCAGGAAGCCTATCCTATGTCCAACGAGGTGCTCTGCACGGCTGTGAAGGGCATCATCGAAATCATCAAGAAAAAGGGCTATATCAATGTGGATTTCAGGGATGTGAAGAGGATGATGACCAACAGCGGAATGGCCCTGATGGGCTGCGGAACAGGCACTGGCGAGAACAGGATCAAGGATGCCGTAAGAGGCGCATTCGAGTCCCCGCTTCTGAACGACCACGACCTCAAGACCGCGAAAAACGTACTGCTGAACATCACCGTGGGCTACAACCCGGACGGTGTGACTATGGACGAGCTGAACAATATTGATGTGCTGATTACGGAATACATCGGCAACGCCAACCGCTTCAAGAAGGGCATAGTCTGGGAGTTCTCAGAGGACTTCGGAGACCGCATCAATATCACCGCCATAGCGACAGGGTTCAAGATGGACTGGGACGGGCTTGCGGACGACAACGGGAATCTGATTGTAATCAATCCGGATTTCGAGTATATTCCGGTGCAGGATGAGGCTGGGGATTTCCAGCAGGACCAGAGGAGTCTCAAAATCGGCTTCAACAACACCGAAGCCAAGTGCTCCGGGGACTTCTGCAAGGGAGACAGGCCTGTGCTGCTGGTGGATGACAAGACTGCCGGCATCGCTGACTTGGAGGACACCCCCGCCCTAAAACGAAGATAACCCCAGCAACAACATCATTCCCGGCAACAACATCATTCCCGGTCCCGACCGGAAATCCCCCCCAAAAAAAGATATGACCAGACTAAAAACACTACCCGCCGTCCTGCTACTGGCCACCGCCCTCCAGGCCCCGGCCCAGACCCCCGGTGAACCCTTCCCGCAGAAAACAATCCACGCAGAAGCTCAAAACAAGGAAAACTGCTTCTTCGTAATCTCCAAAGTCCATCCCGAGCACCTGAGTGTCTATGAAGTCCAGGGTCCGGACACCCTCCTGAGGGCCACCTACCCCGTCTGCATAGCCAAAAACCGGGGCCAGAAAGAAAGAAGCGGAGACAACAAGACCCCCGAATCCTATCCGGGAGCCCCCTTCCGCATCACCCAAATCCAGGATGCATCTTCCTGGTACCACGATTTCGGGGACGGAAGAGGTTCCATTCCGGCCTACGGACACTGGTTCCTAAGGCTTGAAACACCGGGATTTTCAGGTATAGGCATCCACGGAAGCACCAACAACCGCGAATCCATTGCCATAGGGCGCGGAAGCGAAGGCTGCATACGTCTGCTGGACGAAGATATCATCCATCTGAAAGAGCACTATGCAACCGTAGGCACCCCGGTCATCATACTTCCGGAAGACCACGGCCCTCTGTCATTTGAGAAATAGATGTGGCTTCATCAAGAATAACCAACAACAATATGAAGAAAATCTCAACCATAGCCCTGGCGGCAATAATACTGGCGACACTCGCAACCGCCTCCTGCGGCAACAACCCCAAAAAGAAAAAAGTTATGAACTCCACCGACAACACTGCCCTGATGCTCAAACAGGAACCTGAATTCGACATCGTCACCACCGAAGGCACAATCAGAGTCAAGCTCTATTCCAAGACTCCGAAACATCGTGACAATTTCTGCAAACTTGTGGGCGAGCACTACTACGACAGCCTGCTGTTCCACCGTGTTATAAACGGCTTTATGATTCAGACCGGCGACCCGCTGACAAGAGACAGTTCCAAAGTGGAGCTCTACGGCACCGGAGGCCCGGACTACACCATCCCGGCTGAGTTCGTGAATGAGTATTATCATAAGAAAGGGGCTCTGGCAGCTGCCCGAAGAGGCGATGTGGCCAATCCGCGCAAATCCTCCAGCGGCTCCCAGTTCTATATAGTGCAGGATGAAATGAACTGCCTGCACCTGGACGGCCAATACACAGTCTTCGGAGAGACAGTGGAAGGCTTTGATGTGATAGACCGCATAGCCGCTGCAGAAACCGACATGTATGACCGGCCGCTGAAAGATATCCGCATCCTGACCATCAAACCGGTAGAACAAGAGCCTGCAGACAGCTCCAACGTGGCCGAACAGCAGGAAGATTTATAAAAATCTTGAAAAACTTGATTTTTTCGAACAAAAAACGGGTTTTGGCACAGACATTGCAAACTCTATCGCTCGAATAGTTTTTTCATAGGTTAAGTTTTAGGTTAGAATTGGAACGGCACTCGGTGTGAATCGCGTGCCGTTCTTCTATTTCCCTACTTGTTTCCCAGGAACCACCAATGGACCTTCCGAATTTTATTGGCTCAACGGAAAATCCAGGTTGATTTGCAATTTTTTGCAGGTCTTCGAGGCACAAAGCAAGCGGAGCAGCCCTTGGGCTGAGCTGCGCAGCTTGCTTTGAGCAGCCGGCCGGCGTTTTTGCCGGCTGCGGTGCCCTATC
>JALFGP010000003.1 GCA_022777205.1 Rikenellaceae bacterium | reverse complement strand
TATCATCGAGTGCTTCAAGCAACCAGGCAAAGACCCTTATATCGGTGAAATCCTTACGAAGCAACGGGATATCTACTGTGCTATGGATGTCCAGGCACCAGAAAGCATAGCCTCGTTATGTATTGATGCGGGAATGTAGGTTCTATCTCTTCGGCGGATTCTACCGAGGAGTGAGGATTGTCGAGAAAGAGCCTAAGATTTTTGTCCGCACGCTTGACTACCGGACAGGACTGATCGAGGTCGAGGTTGAAGGAGACCGAAAGTTCCGCAAAACTCTCAAGGACTTCAAATTGTGGAGTCCCGAGGAGCCGAATATGACTACGATTGAGGTAGATGGCAGGAAAGTACGCTTCGGTGTGAGGCAGATTGAGGCGCGGGACAGAAAGCTCTGGCTCAACGGAAAGGAGCTGTTTCTCAAAGGTGTGAACCGCCACGACCAGAGCCCTCTTGGAGGCGCTACCGTGCCCGAGATCGAGTGGGTTCAGGATCTGCAGCACCTCAAGGATCTCGGAGGCAACTTCATCCGTGGGGCACATTACCAGCAGGCCGACCGCTTCCTCGAACTCTGCGACGAGATGGGCGTGCTCGTCTGGGAGGAGTCCCTCGGCTGGGGCAACGGACAGGACTATACCAACACTCTCGGAGATTTCACCGATCCGGAGTTCCGCGAGCAGCAGATTCGTCAAACAAGGGACATGGTTCGAAACAGTTTCAACCACCCGAGCGTAATCATCCACGCTTTCCTCAACGAGCCCGGCAGCTGGTCAAAGGAATGCAAGAGTCTGATTGACGAGCTGATAGCCACGGTGAAGGCTGAGAATTCCGGAAAGCTCGTCACCTTCGCCTGCAACATTTGGGAAACAGACATCTGCAATGAAAATACCGACATAGTTGCGTTCAATACCTACCCTGGTCTGATTCCATGCTTCCCGGGAGAACCTGACTCGTTCAAGAGAAAAGTCAACGACAATCTTGACACAATTATCTCGACATTTCGTCAACGCTACCCCGACAAGCCGATAATGGTGTCTGAAACCGGCTGCGGCGCCGTCTATGGATGGCACGACGAGGCGGCAAACGTCAGCACCGAAGAATTCCAGAACGAATATCTGGGCTATGTCTTTGAAAACCTCTGGAACAATCCGGATGTCATAGGCTATTCAATCTGGCAAATGAACGACAACCGCACCTACTCCCGCAACAGCGAGGACCAGCCTGCCAAGACATTTATGGGTATGAGCCACGCTGGCCTCTACAACTGCCTCCGCCAGCCGAAGAAATCCGTTGAGACCGTCCGCCACTATTTCTCCTTGAAATGACAGCGGTGGATTCTGCAGCGACATTGTCCCATTGTTCTTGAGTTCAATATTGCAAACAACCTATCATCTCCACGGTCCAGCCGAAGGTCTTCCCTGGCCACCATTTCTGGGACCCCGTCCCTCCGGTCTGCCTTCCGGCTTTCCTTCCGGACGACCTGGGGCTCTCCCGTTGAGTTTATTGATTTTTGACCTGCGGAAATCTTCCTCCGCAATGACAAACTTAGCCATTTGAACCGGCGTGAGAACCTTGGCTATTTTCTCATCACCTTCTTTACTGATTTGTTCCATCGCCTCGTGATTCTGACTGTATGCTGCCAAAACTTCAGCAATCGCAGCTTCATCTGAGGCATCCACAGCCTTACGCAATTCATCGAGAAGACTGTGACGTTGCGCCATACAAGCCTGCTTTGCTCCTTCCACTTCGTCATAGATAGTGAGGAACACCTGTCTTTCTTCATCCCCGAGCCCGAGTTTTGAAACCAGATATTCTGCCCTCTCCGCTCTCGCCTTTTGCATAAACTCCGGATTGTCATTTGGCTTATCCCTACCGCATTCAGACCTCTGAGCCATAGCCATAACACAGGACAACATCAGAACCGAAACTGAAAAAACTATTCTTTTCATATCTAATCCAATTGATATTCAACTTCATGGATTTCAATTTCCTCGATCTCGACCCCGGAATAAATCAGATAGGCTATTATCTCTTCATCACTCATCTGGGCCAGATTCTGAACAGGCATTGAGTCAAACTTAAGGTTCCAGGTCCATATTCCGACTATCAGAACCGCAACCGCCGCAGCAACTGACAACAGCGGGGCTACAACCCCAATCCTGCGTCTGCGTCTTGCCAGCAAAGCCCTCTCCTGCATCTTCCCGAAATAGCCCTCAGGAACCAAGAAGGGATTTTCCTTCAAACGGCTGCTGTTTTTGAGAGTCTCACTTTCCATCATCTTAAGTTCTAAAATTTTGAAACCATATATAAGACAACCAAGTCTCATTCAAGTTTAATCTTTTCGGTAATTCTGTGAACAATTCAACATTTTTGCAAAGCTTCTTTCACTTTCTCGCTTGCAAAATGATACGAAGCCTTGAGAGCGCCCTCGGAAGTGTTCAGCAATGCGGATATGGTCTTATAATCCAGCTCTTCAAAATATCTCAACTCAAAAACCATCCTCTGCTTCGGAGGCAGTTTGGATATTGCCTTGTAAAGCGCGGACTGCAGGGCATCACCGTTGAAATATACATCCGATTCAATCGAATACGCCGACTTCAAAGCCTCGTCACCCTTTGCAAACCTCGACAACAGACTCTGCTTGCGCAAATATGTGAGGGATGTATTCACCACAATTCTGTATATCCAGGTGAAAACTCCTGACTGGGACTTGAATTTCGGAAGATTCTTCCATATTTTCATCCAACACTCCTGCAGCACATCATCGGCATCTTCGTGCGAAAGAACATACCTCCTTATCTGCCAATACATCCTCTCGCCGTACAATTTCACTATGCCCTCAAAGGCATCCCCGTAGTTCTTTGCGAGAATCAGTTCCGAAATATGTTCTTCTGATAGAGCCATCTGCATTACATTAACACCGCACCTTAACGGGAGGCACTTGTTTCATTAGACACACAAAGCCCCATAAAGTTAAGTATCCCATTGATTTTTTCAAAATAGTGAATTTGTGATTATCTTTGCAGGTTGCACGGACAAAGATTGTCTGCAATAAGCATTGATACATAATAAAATATGAACTATATAAGGAATTTCTGCATTATCGCACACATCGACCACGGCAAAAGTACGCTTGCCGACAGGATGCTCGAAATCACCAACACCTTGAATGCCAGAGATATGGAGAATCAGGTGCTGGACTCTATGGATCTGGAGAAAGAGAAGGGTATCACAATCAAGAGCCATCCGGTGCAGATGCAGTACCAATACGGCGGGGACAATTATACCCTCAACCTCATTGACACTCCGGGCCACGTGGACTTCTCCTACGAAGTCTCCCGCGCCATTGCCTCCTGCGAAGGAGCCCTTTTGGTTGTGGATGCGACCCAGGGCATACAGGCCCAGACCATATCCAATCTCTATCTTGCTGTGGAACACGGACTTGAAATCATACCTGTGCTCAACAAAATCGATATGGACGCGGCTATGATAGACGTGGTGACCGACCAGATTGTGGATATGATAGGCTGCAAGCCTGAGGAAGTGTTGAAAGTATCGGCAAAGACGGGAACGGGGGTCAAAGAAGTGCTGGATGCCATCGTGGAGAGGATACCTGCGCCGAAGGGCGACCCGGAGGCACCGCTTCAAGCCTTGATTTTCGACTCCGTTTTCAATTCCTTCAGGGGCATCATAGCCTATTTCAAAGTTGTGAACGGCAGCATACATACGGGAGACAAGGTGAAGTTCTTCAACACCGGAAAGGAATATGTGGCCGACGAGGTGGGCGCACTCAAAATGAAACTCAGCCCACGAGACGAAATCACCTGTGGAAGCGTGGGTTATATAATTTCGGGAATCAAGACAGCCAGTGAAGTCAAGGTGGGAGACACAATCACATCCGTGGACAGGCCCTGTGCGGAAGCCATTGCCGGATTCGAGGAAGTGAAACCTATGCTTTTCGCGGGAATGTATCCTGTTGAAACTGACCAATATGAAGAATTGAGGGCCGACCTCGAGAAATTCCAGCTCAACGATGCCTCCTTTGTGTTCGAGCCGGAGTCTTCACTTGCGCTGGGATTCGGTTTCCGTTGCGGATTTCTCGGGCTGCTTCATCTGGAAATAGTGCAGGAAAGGCTTTTCAGGGAATTCGGAATGGACGTCATTACCACGGTGCCCAACGTGTCCTATAAAGTATATACCACCCAGGGAGAATGTGTGGACGTGCACAACCCTTCGGGACTTCCGGCCCCGACTCTCATAGACCATATCGAAGAGCCGTATATCCGCGCCCAAGTTATCTCCAAGGCCGATTTCTATGGTCCTATAATGAAACTCTGCCTTGACAAGAGGGGTACGCTGCTCAATCAGCACTACATCACAGCTGACCGTCTGGAACTCACCTACGAAATGCCGCTGTCCGAAATTGTTTTCGACTTTTACGACAAACTCAAGTCCATTTCAAAGGGTTATGCATCATTCGACTATCACGTCATAGGATTCAAGGATGCCAAACTAGTCAAACTAGACATACTGCTCAACGGAGAGCCTGCCGATGCACTGTCTTCGCTCATTCACGTGGACCACGCCTACGATTTCGGCCGGAAAATTTGCGAGAAACTCAAGGAACTCATCCCGCGCCAGCAGTTCGACATAGCCATCCAGGCAGCCATAGGAGCCAAAATCATTGCCCGGGAAACAGTAAAGGCTGTCCGCAAAGACGTGACAGCCAAGTGTTATGGAGGTGATATCACCCGTAAGAGAAAACTTCTTGAGAAACAGAAGCAGGGCAAGAAGCGTATGAGACAAATCGGAACGGTGGAAGTGCCTCAGTCAGCTTTTATGGCCGTGCTGAAACTGGATTAGGCAATTTGAACGCCGGGTCGGAAGGGAATTAGCCCACCACCCAGACGAGGACGTGGCGGTCGAAGATGACATATCCGAGGTCGAATTCTTCCTCGTGTCCGTTCTTGTGGATGAAAGTGGCCTCAAGTTCGCCCTTTCCCTTCGGCCTGAATTTCTCCACCTCAATCTGCTCGGCGAAGTCCACCCTCAACTGTGACATTCTCTTGAAGATGGCCTCCTTTGCACACCAGTAGATGGCGAGTTGCTCATTGCGGCTGTCGTCATCCAGGTCCTCGATTTCATCCTCGGAAAGTGCCCTTTGCTCCACTGCCGAGAAATCCCTGTCAAGAGATTCGATGTCTATCCCGAGGTCGTCCTCATCGTGGATAATCACTGCCACATATTTTTCCGTATGGGTGATGCTGATATTGGTTGCGCAATTTTCCAGATAGGGCTTGCCGTTGTCGTGATGGTCGAGATACATCTTCTCGTCGAAAAGCTCGTTGATGAGAGCCCTCACGGCCAGTTTCTGTTTGCGCTGCGATTCGCTGCCGAAGAGACTGATTTCCTCCATCTCGTCGGAGGGTACTGAACTCAGGGCTTTTAGCTCGTCTTCGGTTTCAGTGATTTGCCAAACTGCTATCTCAGCGCCATTGTCAAGTTCTTTCTTGAAATAAAGTGCCATATTTATAAAATTCTATTCATTTCCAATCTCCCGGACACGCAAAAACACATCCGCCTTAAAGGGTGGATGGTTCAACTTCTATATAAAAGGTAACCGACAGCGGGTCGTCAGACAGACTGTCCGCCGGAGTGTTCTGAGTTGTTATTGCCGGACTGGGAGGTTCCACGGTTTCTGTTTCTAATAATTACGGCTGCAAAGATAGTTATTTTTTAATAATTTACTAAATTTGTCGCCGATTTTGACAACCCGTAAAGGAATGGATGGAAATGGGCCGGAATTTGCTGTACGGGGCGACGGTTTCAGAACAGCGAAACTTATTTAATCAAAATATATTATGAAATATTTGACAAACGAGAAACTTACCATTGTCGGTGCCGGCGGAATGATCGGTTCCAACATGGCTCAGACAGCACTTATGCTCGGTCTCACTCCGAACATCTGCCTCTATGACATTTTCGAGCCGGGCGTTCACGGCGTGGCTGAAGAAATGCGCCACTGCGGTTTCGAAGGTGCAAACATCACTTGGACAACCGACCCTGAGACTGCCTTCACCGATGCAAAATACATAGTTTCATCAGGTGGAGCTCCACGCAAGGAAGGTATGACCAGAGAGGACCTTCTCAAAGGCAACTGCCAGATTGCCGCTCAGTTCGGTGACTATATCAAGCAGTACTGCCCTGACGTAAAGCACGTTGTGGTAATCTTCAACCCGGCTGACGTGACAGCCCTCACAGCTCTCATCCACTCCGGTCTGAAGCCAAGCCAGCTCACTTCCCTTGCAGCTCTCGACTCCACCCGTCTGCGGAGCAATCTCGCAAAGGAATTCGGTGTCCCTCAGAGCGCAGTTACAGGTGCCCACACCTACGGCGGCCACGGCGAGCAGATGGCAGTATTCGCTTCCCAGGTGAAAGTTGACGGCAAGCCGCTCGCAGAAATGGGACTTTCTGCCGAGAGAATGGCAGAAATCAAGCAGGAGACCATCCAGGGAGGTTCCGCAATCATCAAACTCCGCGGACGTTCCTCATTCCAGAGCCCTGCATATTGCTCAGTGAAGATGATCGAGGCTGCAATGGGCGGCGCTCCGTTCACACTCCCTGCAGGTACCTATGTAAACTGCGGCAAGTACAAGAACGTGATGATGGCTATGCCTACCACCATCGATGCGACAGGCGTTCACTTCACTCTCCCTCAGGGCACAGAAGAGGAAATGGCAGCCCTCGATGCATCCTACGCACACCTCTGCAAGATGCGTGACGAAATCGTCGAACTTGGCATCGTCCCAGCAGTAAGCGAATGGACCAAGGACAATCCTAACCTCTGATAAGGCAACTTATTTTTTTTCATATTACTAAGTAATCCCCGGTCAACTTGGCCGGGGATTATTGTATACAGATGTATCTGCATACACACATCGCGTTGAATTTTCCACCTGCAACGCTGACCAGTTTTTATTCAAAAATTTGCACATACTGAATAAAAATCGCTATTTTTGTGCAGTACATAAAAAATAGTGAATGAAAAACATAGTATTTCAGCAGAAAGCGGAGCGGGATATGCTCGCTTCAAAGGACTATCAGACAAGGAAAGAGATAGCTAATACGGATGCACTTTTGGGGTCAAACCTTATCAAACTGATAACCGGGCCGCGTCGGGCAGGGAAATCTGTCTTTGCCCTCCAGATGCTCTGGGGGAAGAATTACGCCTACTTGAACTTCGATGACAACTCTTTGTTGTCCCATTTTGAAGAGAACGCTGTGATGAAGGCCCTGTCGGAGGTATATCCCGGATATGAATACCTCCTTCTTGATGAAATCCAGAATCTTGATGGTTGGGACACATGGGTGAACAAACTGTATCGCAGAGGTGTAAACCTTTTGATAACCGGCTCCAATGCCAATCTGCTCTCCAGTGAAATGGCTTCTTTGCTGACAGGACGCTATGTAGAAACTATGATTCTTCCTTTTTCAATGAAGGAAACTCTCAAGTACACACAGGTCAACATACAGCCCCAACTGCCTGAAGAGGAAGCCAGACTCTCAAATGCAATGGCGGACTATCTGAAAAAAGGAGGTTATCCTGAAATCGTTAGGACAAGGGAGATTGAACAGGCTTACTTGGGCTCCCTTTTTGATTCCATTATACTCAAGGATGTGGCAAAGCGCCATAAAATTCGCAAAACTACTGAACTTTATGACCTTGCCGATTATCTGATTACCAATTACAGTAATCCGCTTAGTTTCACGGGCATTGCAGAAGAGCTGAATCTCGGCAGCGTTAGTACCGTAAAAAAATTCTGCAAATATCTCGAAGAGTCCTATCTGTTCTATTTCCTTCCCCGATTCAACAACAAACTGAAGGAAATGCAAAAAGCCGATAGAAAAGCATATATAATTGATACCGGGTTTGTGCTGGCACGGTCACTTGAACTGTCTGCAAATAGTGGTCGGCAGCTTGAAAATATGGTATTCGTTGAGCTCCTAAGACGTGGTTTTGACATCAAGAAGAACGAACTTTTCTATTATAATACTGCCAATGGAAAAGAAATCGACTTTGTCACCAAAAAAGGAGTGGCTGTTGACGCACTGATACAGGTCGCCTACGAATTATCAAAACCCAAAACGCGTAAAAGAGAGTTCGATGCCCTCGTTATCGCATCCTCTGAGTTGAAATGCAACAACCTGTTGATTGTGACTTGGGATACGGATGAGCAGGTAAACTACAAAGGCAAGGATATCCAAATCATATCTGCACGAAACTGGTTCTTGAGTTAGCCCAGGAGTCATAGATGCAATCCGGGCACCAGCCGCCGCCGAGCAGGACGTATTCGAGGGAGGCGGTGAAGATGTGGCCTTTGGAGCACTGCCAGCGGTATTGACGGCCTCTGGTGCGGGAGGTAGGGGCTGCAGATGGACAGGAAGCGGATGCCTCCGATGAGCCTGGAACCTCAACGGCACCGAGGAATTTGCCGCCTCGGAAGGCTGCAGCTGCCTGTATTTCGTCATCGGTCAGGTCGTAGATGGACTTGGACTCATTCCATCCGTGGTCAAGATGCAGGAGTTCACCTTTTGCGCGGGCTTTTTCTACATCTTTTTCATAATGCGGCGGACGCACGTCATTCCAGCTGCGTATGCTCTCATAAGCCTCTCTGGAACCGTAGAAGGCTTCCATGCGGGCGGGGTCATTTTCCACCCAATACTGAGTGCCCAGAACCTTGTCATAGGCATACTTTCCCAAGAATTTCTTGACTATGGATTTCGGGGCAAGCGGTGCAAGGGAATAGAACCACGGCAGTTCCTTTTTCAGTCTGCGGAAATATTCGTCCAGGGGCAGATTCTCGCGGAAATGCAGGATATTCTCCAGACGGTCTGAATCCTCATACCACATTCCGTGGAAATTCTTGAGTGCAAACCACTGGGGTTCAAAGACTTTCTCCGGACCTCCCAGACCGAGGGAGCCGATTATCCTCGACTCGAACTCATAGTTGCTCATACGGTACTCAGGTCCGCTGCCTATGTTGTAGAAATTGTTCCAGAAAGAATCAGGCACCCAATCCTCGCAGACATTGGCCAGAAGCCGGCCCGAATCCTCTATGGTGGTCCATTCTAGAACTCCGGCCACCGGCACGTGGAAAGCGGTCGGGCCCATAGCCTTCAGCAAATCGGGGTAAAGGATTCCTGACTGGCGCAGACTCACCCAGCAAGGCACTCCGGAGTCCACTATAGCCTTTTCCGCACGGCACTTGGACAGGGAATACATATCGAAGGGACTGGCCTGAACCGGGTCTCCTGCCCTGCCCCAGTGATGTGGAAAGAGTCTGTCTCCCAATTGGGCGACCGAACCTATATATACCACCTTTACTGCCGATGGATCCGGCTGAGCGAGGACTGCCCTGGCGATGATTTCGGATGAACCGACATTCACCTTGAGCGTCTTTTCAGGATAATAATCCGCCGCAGGTGAAACCATCCCTCCTATATGCAGCACATAGTCGGCTCCGGTCACTCCCTTGAGCACATCGTCGAAGCACATCATATCGCCCCAAATGACCTCAACCGCCCCGTCATTCAGATAGTTTTCCAGAAGTTTCTGATTCTTTTCGCTTTTGCGGGCAAGCAGCCTTATGTTGAAACGGTCCCTGCGTGCAAAGAGTTCCTTGAAGCCGGCAAAGCCCATATTCCCGGTGGCACCGGTCATAAAAACGGTTTTTTTCATACATTCATCTATTTCAGCCATGATTCAGGATTCTGCGGAGACGAATCTTTCCATACCTGAAAATGCAGCTGTGTATCTTTATTTATGGTATCGACTATGCCCAATTGCTGTCCAGTTTTGACTTTCTGTCCCGATTTCACGCTTACGTTGCGCAGCTTGCAGTAGAAGGTGAAATAATTTCCGTGCTGCACGAGGACGCACTGATTGAAGCCCGGCATCACCAGCACCTGTTTCACCACTCCGTCAAACACGCATTTGACCGCCGTCCCGCTCTTGAGGGCTATGCTTATCCCATTGTTTTTCGGCAACTTGATGTTCTTATAGACAGGATGGTAGCGCTCCCCGAAAGGCTCCACCACAGGTCCGTCGGCAGGCCACGGGAGACGGCCTTTGTTTTTGGAAAACTCCGCAGCCAGGGCTTGGTCTATTTCTGTTTTTCCGGATTTGGAATTTCCCATCGCTTCCTTCACAAGCCTTGCTATTTCCCGGTCCAGAGCCTCCACCTGTTTTTTCTTGGAGGCAAGTTCTTTCTGATAACGCTTTTTCTCCCTGTTGAGATTGTTCACAAGCTTTTTGGACTCCTTCTGCTCTTCGGTCAGCCTCCCCAGTTCCTTCTGGGATTCATCGCTCTGCTGCTTCTGCTGCTTTTTCATTTCCTGAAGGGCGGCCTTCTGACGGAGCAGTTCCTCCTTTTGGGACTCCAGAAGCCTTGCCTGAGTCTGAATCTGGGAAGCCAGGCTCTTGAAATAACCATAGCGGCGGTAGGCCTGGGAAAGATCCCCGCTGGAAAGAATGTACATATACCATATGCGGGCATCCCGGTTTTTATAGGCCCCCAGAACCAGTCTGTCATAATGGGCAGAGAGCGTGTCGTAACTTGCCTGCAAGGCATTGATTTCCTTCTGTTTCAGGTATATCTGATCCCCGATTTCCCTCTCTTTGCGGCGGCTGCCTTCCAGAAGTTTCTTGCGGTTGGTGATTTTCTTGGAGACCAGATTGTAGTTGGACAGTGCGCTGCGGCTCTTGGAATCAGCCGAAGACAACTGCTTGTTAATCAACTCTATCTCTTTCTCCAGTTTCTCTTTCTGCTCGCGTTGCGCCGATGTATCCTGTGCCGCGAGAAACGGGCAGGAAAGCATCAGCAAACACAAAATACAGAAAAAACGACGGACCATAGGCTATCTTCCAGCTGATTTTTTCCGTTTTGCCACCCTTTCGTCCAGATCCGGAATCTGGCCGTTGTTCTTTTCTTGGGCCTTGTACCAGTAGAGGAACGCCAGGTCATATTCCTTGAGTGCAAAGAGAACCTCTGCATAATGGTCCATTATCACCACGCTGTCCTTGCCTCCGTAAAGCATCGCATGCTTAAAAAAAGGCTTGGCTTCCAGAGCCTTGCCCTGCAGATAGAGTATCCATCCGAAGGTGTCGAGATAGGTGGCGTTGTCCGGTTCGGCCTCGATGGTCTTCTTGCTCATAGCATAGGCCTTCTTCAGATTCTTGCCCTCAAGGGAGAGGTAGTAGGCATAATTGTTCAGGACATAGATATTGTCCGGCTTGTATTTCAGAGCTTTGTCGTAGGCCTTGAAAGCCTCTTTTGACTTTTTCATTCTGTAATAGGCATCGCCCATAGCCGAATATGCAGACACCAGCACAGAACTGTCCTTCGGTGAAATCCTGATGATTTCCTCACTAAGCCTCACCACCTCCGGATAGTCCTCCAGATAATTGTAGCCCACTCCTGAAAGCATCATAAAATCCGTAATTCCGGGATGTTTCAGAGCCGCCGCCTTCCCTTCTTCCGCCAGTTCCTTCCATTTGCCGGAATACATCAGACTGTAGAGATAGGTGGCGAGCAGTTCAGGCTTGTCTGGATTCCTGTCTGCATTCAATTTGAAGAGTCCTCCCGCAACATCCTCACGTCCGGTACGATAGTAGTAGCCGGCGGCCGTGGCTATGACTGCGCTGTCCAAAGGATGCTTGCGGTAACAGATGTTCACGGCAGTGTCCAGACGTTCCCTGAAGGAAGTTATGAATTTCGGATCCGTCTTCTGGGTGAGCGCAGAAAGATATTCGGATTTTGCCTCGGACGGCACATTTTCATTGTCCATATACCTGTCGAGCAGAGGGAAAAACTCATCGTAGCGACGGGTCATCCTCAGTGCCTCCGCCTTGCCCAGCACTGCCGGGGGAAAATCCCTGTCCAGAGAAAGCGCCTCGTCATAATAGGCCACAGCCAGGGAATCTTCATACATAGACATCCTGTAATCCCCCAAAGTCGAGAGTATCATCGGAGAGGAATATTTGCTGTTGTACTCTTCCAGGCTCTTGTAACCTTCCTCCGTGCGCTTGGAGGCCATCAGCAGACGGAAACGGTAAATCGCCGTGCCTTCCGTGACCCCGAAAACCTTTTCAATTTCATCCAGTATTGAGAGTGCCTTGTCAGTGTCTTCCGAGGCCACATAAAGCTCCACAAGGTCGTAGTACAACTCGCTTTTCTTCGGGAAGTCGGCCAGAAGCTGCACATAAGTTTCTATAGCCTTGGGAAGCTGACCTGTGAATTTATAGACCGCTGCCAGTCTCTGACGGTACCAGAAATTGGACGGGTCCGCCTCGCAGGCCTTCAGAAGCTCGCTTTCAGCAAGATCCGTCTCGTTCCCGGCAAGATAAGTCAGGGCCAGATAGTAATGGGCCGCATCATAGGACGGATAGGATTCCGTGATGGATTTGAATATGCGGGATGCTTTTCCCATCTCACCCTTGTCGTACAGTTCCACACCCGACAGAAGTATCGAGTCTGTCATCTTCTCTTGCACCCTGCTCTGCGCACCGGCAGAAACCCCCAGGCACAAAGATGCCGAAAAGACACATATCTTGAAAAAAATTCTCATAATCCGTATTGATTTAGTGCGCGGACCATATAGCAAATACAAAGCCCCACGACAGCCTCGTAACACAAAAAATCCACGAGAACCACAAATATAACACGCAATTCGCTAAATTTCGCTAATTTTGGAAAAATATTGACAGGATGCAACGCTACGGACCGCCGCTGCATCTTTTGAGGTCGGAACCAGCGGTCCTTATCCGTTTGAAAAGTGAGCGAGGACAAAGCTGTTAGTCTGATACAAAAATGCATTCAGGGAGACAGGATGGCGCAAAGGAAGATGTACGAGCTTCTGGCGCCCCGGTTCTTTCCCGTGTGCATAAGGTATGTCGGCGACAGGACTGTGGCAGAAGACATACTTCAGGAAGGCTTTGTGACTCTTTTCGCAAAACTTGACACCTACACCGGAAGCGGTTCATTCGACGGCTGGGCGAGAAGGATTTTCATCAATGCCTCCCTGATGTATCTGAGGAAAAACGATGTTCTCAAAGATTCGGAAGACATCTCTGAAATCAGGAAAATGTCCTCGGACGGAGAGAATGCCCTGGACAAAATCGGTTTCAAAGAATTGATTGATGTGATTGCAACTATGCCTGCCGGGTTCAGGACCGTTTTCAATATGTATGTGCTGGAAGGGTTTACCCACAAGGAGATAGCCGATGAATTGGGCATTACCGAGAGCACCTCGCGGACGCAGTTGAGCAGAGGACGGATCTGGTTGCAGAACAGACTTGAACAATATGGGAAACAAAAATGACAATATTTTTGACGAAAGCCTGAGAAGGAAGCTCTCCGGGGCAGGTGAAATGCCGCCGGAAAGGGTCTGGGACGGGATTGCCTCGGCTTTGGATGCTGCTCCTGTGGGGAAGGGAAAGCCTTCGCGCGGAAAGGTGCTGTTGCTCTCTGGACTGGGATTCGCATCGGTTGCTGCGGCCATTGCTGCGTTCTTCCTTTTGCGGACTCCTGCTGTTGAAAATATTGCCGGGGAGGATATGATTGCGGAGGTTGTGGAGACTGTTGAGCCTGTTGAGCCGGAAACGGCGGTGGCGGAAGTTGTAGCGCCTGAAATTGCGAAGGCAGTTAATCCGGAAACGGCGGTGGCGGAAGTTGTGGCGCCTGAAATTGCGGAGGCAGTTAATCCGGAAACAGCGGTTGCAGAAGCCTTGAAGGAAAGTGTGGACACAACGGAAATGACCACTGTGGAGACTGATGAGCCGGAAACAGAGCTTGCAGAGGCGTTCCTTGACGAAAATGAATCCACGACTATTGATATTATCCGCAACGGGGAAAAGAGACTGACAGCCGACGCCGGTGAAAGCGTTTACGAACTCTGCATCGGAGGCAACAGTTTCGTGGGCCCCGGGAAAAAGACCGAACAAATCAGGATGATGTCCCAGGGACGCTTCAAAATTCCCACCTCAACATCCGTCGTGGAAAACAACGACACCGATTACTACTATCTCCCGATGAGTTTCGGAGTGGGGATCAAGTTCCGCATCCTCAAATGGTTGGATGTGGGAATAGGAGTGAACTACACCCTGCTTTCCAAACGGGTTTCCGGCCGCTATTACGAATACGACTCCGCCGGCAATCTGACCAGATACTGCTCCACCGAGCTCAAAAACAGCCAGCACTATATAGGTGTGCCTCTGGATATCTATTTCAACATCTTCGGAAACGAGAAGTGGAACACCTATGCTTCCATCGGAGGATGTCTGGAAAAATGCGTCCTCAACCATTACAGCGGCACCTACGACGACATAGCAATCAGCCACAATACTTTAGTGGAGGGAATACAGACTTCTGTGAAGGCGGGTCTGGGTGTGGAATACAGCCCGGTGCGCTTTCTGGGAATCTACCTGGATCCGAGCCTAAGATATTATTTCGACAACAAGCAACCCCGGAGCATACGCACCTCGCAGCCCCTTTCATTCGGAGTCGAGGCTGGCATAAGGTTCAAACTCTAAATTCTTTGCAGTCAGGACGGTTATCTGTTCCCCTCAATGATATTTCTCGCAAGACGGTTGGCACAAATGAAATTCTTCAATGGTTCACAATCTGTCTCGAGTATGGTGTGACGGTCTCCCTGCCAAAGCAGGCTCCCTTCATTGAGAAAAGCGATTTTGTCCCCGATTTCCAGAATGGAATTCATATCGTGGGTGTTCACTACCGTGGTCATATTGAATTCCTTAGTGATGTCGCTGATCAGACGGTCTATCAAAATGGAAGTATAGGGATCCAGGCCTGAGTTCGGCTCATCACAAAAAAGATAGGACGGATTCAGAGCAATTGCACGGGCTATTCCGACCCTTTTCTGCATTCCGCCGCTGAGTTCGTTAGGATATTTGTTGTCGGAATCCTTCACATTCACCCTGTCCAGACAGATACGGGCCCTTTCTTTCATCTTGCTCTCGCTCCAGTCTGTGAAAAACCTCATCGGGAACATCACATTGCCCAGAACCGTCTCAAAGTCGAAAAGCGCGCTGCCCTGGAACAGTATTCCTATTCTCTGGCGCAGAGCCTTCCTTTCTTTGTAATGCATTGAAGAAAAAGCAGTTCCATCATAGTATATTTCCCCGGAATCAGGAGCCAGGAGGCCTATGAGACTCTTCAGAAGCACGGTCTTGCCCGAACCGCTGGCCCCGATTATCATATTGCACTGCCCTGCTTTGTACTCCACATTTATGTTGTTGAGCACCTGCCGTCCGTCAAAGGATTTGCAAAGATTGTCTACCTTTATCATATCAATAGAGCATAAGTTGGGTGAGGATGAGGTCGAACATCAGAATCAGGATACTGGAGGCAACTATACCCCTGGTGCTTGAGCGGCCCACTCCAAGAGATCCGCCTGTGGCATAATAACCTTTGAAAGCGGCTATTGAGGAAATGATGAAGCAGAATACCGACATCTTGAAGCAGCTGTAGAAAATGTAATAGCCATTGTAGCAGAAGCGAATGCCGGTAATATAGGATGCCGTGGAGATAATTCCGGTGACGCTGACCACGAAATAACCTCCTATCAGGCCGAGGACCAGACTCATAAGCATCAGGAAAGGGCTCAGGAGAGTGGCGCTCAGGAGCTTGGGCAGCACCAGAAAGCCGGCTGAATTCACCCCCATCATATCCATCGCGTCAATCTGCTCGGTGATGCGCATACTGCCGATTTCCGAGGAAATGCTGGAGCCGATTTTGCCGGCCAGGATAAGAGCCACCATAGTGGAGCAGAATTCCAGGATGAGGCTTTCCCGGACCATATACCCCACATACATTTTGTCTATGAAAGGGTTTTCCAGATTGGAGGCAGTCTGAATGACGAGTACTCCGCCTATGAAAACGGAAATCACCCCGACTATGACGACCGAAGATATGATGAGCTTGTCAGCCTCGCTTATGAACTGCTTCCAGTACAGCTTCCACTTTTCAGGTTTGCGGAAGACCTGCTTCAGAAAGAGGAGATACTCTCCGAAAGTCTTGAAAAAACTGTTAACCATAATCCATTTCCCCCGTGGGCTTTCTACTGTCCGTCCAAAATCGTTTATATTTTTCACTCAAAAATTTCCGTGATTCCACCCACGATAGGACAAAATTACCACTTTTTTCTTTTTCCGTCAGCTTTTTATTTTTACTACGGCAATATTTGACTGCGTCCTTGAGGGCAAAGACGGAACTCCCTTTCGGGCAAAACCCTAAAAACCAATGGTTTATGTTAACTTATATTCATAGTGCGAAATGCATAGGCGTGCAGGCGGTAGATGTGACCGTGGAGGTGGACATTTCTTCAGGAATAGGAATACATCTGGTGGGTCTGGCCGATGCTGCGGTGAAAGAGAGTCTGCTCAGGACCATTACCGCGCTCACTTCCCTGGGTTTCCGGGTACCAGGGAAAAAGATAGTGAATAATCTTTCAGTTTACCTGCTATATGAGTCAATAGGTCAACTGACCAATTGTCAATTGCCAACCTATTAGTTTTCCTGTAAGTAAGCAGTTGAATATTAACCTTTTAACAAAAATTTAATTATGATTACTAAACTTGATTTAGATGATTGGGCTGAATCTCTGGGAGAAGTGATTGCTCAAAGAATTGTAGAAAAATGCTACAAAGAATCTGATTATGATGAATTAGTAAAGAAGGAGTATGATGGTCTTACTGACCAAGAGAAGTACATTCTTTGGAACTATGCAGCAGTGTTTTCCCAAGATGAGGAGATGGACTTGGAAGATTTTACTATTCAAAGTATGATAGATTCCTGTGGTAATATGAGATATGATGAAGAAATTGAATAAAGAAAGGAGGGTGATGCTACCCTCCTTTCTCATATCTAAATCCAAATCTTTTCTTTCCTTTGTAGTGCAAGAACCTCCTTATGGTTTCTGGGCCCTTATGTCCAAAGGATTAAAGGTTTGATAAGGGCCTCTGTGTCCAGAAGGTATCTCCACTGTTACTCATCAAGTGCCCCAGCCATTTTTAGGTTGTACTGTTCCAGGATGTCAGTAATTTCAGAGACCATTTTCTTGTTCTTATCAGTCACATAGGGGCCCAGTTTTATATGCCACTCATCACAGGTGTATCCATCAAACCCTCCATATTTCTTTTCCACTTGACTGATTGCATCCAACACAATCTTTTCACCAGTCTCACCTTTCTGGGTTAGTACTACTGCATACCAACCCTTACCAGGTAGGGTATCCTTAAATCTCATATCCTTCAACTCAAAAACATGCTCATGCCATCTTAAAGATTGCTGGTGGGCTTCATCCAGATTGATGAGTTTATTGTCCTTTGTATAGAACCCACCTATCTTTTGTGCTGCCCCTATCTTGGTGATAACAGCCTTACACTTTCTGGGAAGGCTCAACCTTCTTAACCTCTCCTTTTCTTTCTCCTCTTCTTTCTTCTTTTCAAACTCAATCTGATGATTGTAATCCCAGGCCAGGTAGTTAATGGTGCCATTAAAATCTCCCCACCAGTCATCAATATCCTCATATGGTACAGGGATATTAGTGCCATCATACTTGGAGATGAGAACAACCAGTCACTCAACAGATCCATCAACATTCTTCTCATCTAACAGTTTTTTCAGTTCAGAATCATCGCTGATTTCATTATGGATATACTCAAATAGTTTATGAGTCCTACCATACAAGTCATCTACAATATCTATGTTTTCAGGGATGGCCACATCATCTTTTATAATCCTCTCAATCTGATACTTCAAAACCACCCTTAACATTGGATAATCAATGGGCTTACTGCTCTCCTTCTTGGCTTTTACCCTTGCATCCCCATCTTGAATGTTAGAGAAAACCTCTTGTCCATAGTGCTTTATTGCATCATAAACACAGGTAGATAACTTCCATTCCTCATTATTTTCATTGTATAAGTCCTGGGACTCTTCATCAAGGGAATCAACAATACAGAAGTCACCCATTTCTTCCAGTGCAAGCTTATGACAATGCTTTATATCTTCCATAGTACATCCATACTCAAACATCAAGTCAAGATACCCCTCAATGTACTTCTTGGTTGCTGCATCAAGCTTTTTCTTTAATCCCTCTTCAAGGTCTTCCTTCCTGACCTGTTCCCCAGAACTTCTGTCCTGTATGTCACTCCAAATGCTCATAGTGTTGTTGTGATTATGCAGTAAAAATCAGTTTATGATTACAACCAGGGATCAACCCCTGTCACTTCTCCATTGTGCTCTATAACTTTGTATTTGACCCCCTTTCTTGTGGAGAGTTCTACCTCATGAAGATTGAAGTGTTCATCAGGAATCCATCTATGCACTGGGTTCTTTTCAACATCATGCATGATTGACTTCAAGACTTTCTGTTCATCCTCTTCAACCTTGCACACTAAATAAAATCTTTCATAATAACCATATAGTTGAACAAAATTCCCCTCACATTTAACTTCTATATCACAGCCTTTCAATACCTTTGCAACTTCTGGAATGATAATATGGCAATTATAAGAAGAGATTTCATGTACAGACAGTGTTTTCATTACCATACAACCATCTTCCTTTCTAACAGTTTCCCCAGAACTTCTGTCCTGCATGTCACTCCAAATGCTCATAATATCAATTGGTTAATAGTTTTCTTATAGTCCAAAGTACCTTTCAAAGAAGGTCTGTATCTTCTC
>JALFGP010000080.1 GCA_022777205.1 Rikenellaceae bacterium | reverse complement strand
AACGAGTCCGTTGGAAATCACCCTCTTGAAAGCGCATTTGCCGCTGACCATAGTATTGATTGCGTGCAGGGTGTAGAACCATCCTCTTGTCTGGTCCACTCCCTCTGCAATGAAATCTGCAGTGCATCCGAAATATTTGCTCCCGAGATTGCGGAGTCCCTCCTGGGCATAAGGCATAGCTCCGGAATCGAACCACACATCAATCAGGTCACTTTCCCTTACCATCTTCTTACCGGAGTCACTCACCAGGAAAATCTCATCCACGTAAGGGCGGTGGAGATCGATTCTGTCATAATTCTCCTTCGACATATCCTCAGGGTCGAAGCCCTTGTCCTTCAAAGGATTGCTTGCCATTATTCCGGCAGCGACAGATTTCTCTATCTCTGCATAAAGCTCCTTCAAAGAACCTATGCATTTTTCTTCACGGCCGTCTTCACTGCGCCATACGGGGAGAGGTGTGCCCCAGTAACGGCTGCGGCTGAGGTTCCAGTCCTGAATGTTCTCGAGCCACTTGCCGAAACGTCCGGTTCCTGTGGATTCTGGTTTCCAGACTATGGTGTCGTTGAGTTCCATCATCTTCTCGCGCACCGCGGTGGTCTTGATAAACCAGGAGTTGAGCGGGTAGTAGAGCACCGGCTTGTCGGTCCTCCAGCAGTGAGGATAGGTGTGGACGTGCTTCTCGATTCTGAATGCCTTGCCCTGGGATTTGAGCATTACGCACAGGTCTATGTCCAAAGTAGGGGCATCCGGAGCCAGGGACGGGTCATAGGCATTCTTGACATACCTTCCGGCCCATTCCGCATAATCGGCAGACACGTGCGCGGCGGCATATTCCGGGTCCATATCCTCAAGCCTGAAGAAACGTCCCTGACGGTCCACCTGGGCATAGAGGTCTCCATTTATGTCGCGCACCATAATGGCAGGCACACCTGCTGCCTTTGCCACCCTGTTGTCGTCCGCACCGAAGGTCGGAGCAATGTGCACAATACCCGTAGTGCCCTCCTCGACTGTCACATAGTCGCCCGGGATGACCTTGAATACACCATCCCCTTCCGGCTTGAACCAAGGGATGAGCTGATGATATTTGATGCCGACGAGTTCGCTGCCCTTGATTTCGCCGTCAAGAACGGTGTAGGGCACGAGCTTGTCGCCCGGTTTGTAGTCTTCGAGAGAAAGCTCCGCTGCCTTGGCATTGAACCAGGAACCCACAAGCGCCTTTGCCAGCACATAGATGGCCGGGGCTCCGGTGTAAGGGTTGAAGGATTTCACCCTCACGTAGTCTATGTTCGGGCCTACACAGAGAGCCGTGTTGGAAGGCAGGGTCCACGGAGTTGTGGTCCAGGCGAGGAAATATACCGGCAGAGTCTCACAGCCGAAAAGTTTCTGGGACTTTTCGTCCTTGATGACTTCGAACTGCACTGCTGCGGTGGTGTCCTTGACGTCCCTGTAGCAGCCCGGCTGGTTGAGTTCGTGGGAACTCAGGCCCGTTCCGGCAGCCGGGGAATAAGGCTGTATGGAGAAACCCTTGTAGAGCAAGCCCTTGTCATAGATATCCTTGAGCAGATACCAGAGAGTCTCGATATAGCGGTTGTCGTAGGTGATGTAGGCATCGTCGGTGTCCACCCAATAGCCGATTCTGTCGGTCAGTGACACCCATTCCTTAGTGTATTTCATCACCTCTTTGCGGCAGACCGCATTGTATTCCGCCACGGAGATTTTCTTGCCTATGTCTTCCTTGGTGATGCCGAGTTTCTTTTCCACTCCCAATTCCACCGGAAGACCGTGAGTATCCCAGCCTGCACGGCGTCTCACCTTGTAGCCGGACTGGGTCTTGTACCTGCAGATGGCGTCCTTGATGGAACGGCCCATCACGTGGTGGATGCCGGGCATACCGTTGGCGGAAGGAGGTCCTTCGAAGAAAATGAACTCAGGTGCTCCTTCACGGAGTTCCAGAGATTTCTCGAAGGCGGAATTCTTCTTCCAGCGCTCCAGCATACTGTCGTCAATCCCCACAAGGTCAAGCCCTTTATATTCCTTGAATTTCATCTTTATTCAATATGTTATGTTTCACTTTGCGCAATGCGTCGAAATAGAAACTGCAAATATAAGGATTTTTACTAATTTTGCCGACTGAAATTGAACAAACTGACTTACTGGTTATGGCAATATTCGACATCATTGTACTTGTCTGCCTGGGGATGGCTCTTTTTTTCGGAATATTCAAGGGGTTCATCCGGCAGGCGGTATCCTTTGCAGGCCTTTTCATAGCGGTCTGGCTCGGATCGAAGTTTACCCTTCCTGTCAGCACCTGGATGCAGAAATGGATTGAACTGGATATTACAGCACTCAAGGCCATAGCCTTTGTCGGCGTTTTCGTTCTCACCCTTCTGGTGGTAACTCTCATCGGGAAACTGCTGGACAAAGTCGTCAGCGTGGCTATGCTCGGGTGGCTGAACCGCCTGCTTGGCGCTGTGCTGTCGGTCTGCGAATGTATGTTTTTCCTCGGGATGGGACTTATGCTCTTCGATGCTCTGAACTCCGCATTCAATCTTGTAGCGCAGGCAAAGTTGGACGCATCCCTCTGTTATGCCCCGCTCAAGGCCGTGGCTTATGCAGTATTCCCGTATCTGAAACAGTTGTTTTTCTGGAACTAACTTCCCATCAACCGTATAAAGCCTCAAAGAATATGGACAGGATAATCACAATAGAAACTTCCACCGACCTCTGTTCCACCGCCCTGATTGAAGACGGAGAGGTCGTTTGCAGCAGGGAAAGCGGGAAAGACCGGTCCCACGCCTCCCTAACCGCAGTTTTCATAGATGAAATGCTAAAGGAAAGAGGTTGCAGCGCAAAAGACTGCTCGGCCGTGTGCGTGAGCGAAGGTCCCGGTTCATATACAGGTTTGCGTGTGGGAGTGTCTTCGGCAAAGGGTCTGTGTTTCGGGGCGGACCTGCCCCTACTGAGTGTCAGCACCCTTGAAGTACTTGCTGTTCAGGCAATTATGGAGGGAGAACAGGCCGATTTCATAGTCCCGATGATAGATGCCAGAAGGATGGAAGTTTTTGCTGCAGTTTATTCCGGCACCGGAGAACTGCTTGAAAATCACACCGATTCCGGTCTTCCTCACAGCGACAGGGCCAGTGCTATAATAGTGGAGCCCGAAAGCTTCAGCGATTTGCTCGAAAAAGGCAGCGTGCTCTTCGTGGGAGACGGTGCTCTCAAATGCAGGGAAGTCATCACCCATCCCAATGCCCGTTTCAAAGAATCCAGTCCAAGGGCAGCCTCAATGGCAAGTCTCGCCGTCCGAGAACTCAAAGCAAAACGGTTCAAGGATGTTGCCTACCTCGAACCGTTCTATCTTAAGGATTTTGTCGTAACCGCTTCGAAGAAGAAGCTTTTCTGACGTAACTGCCTTATTATCGCAGCATTTTGTCGAGAAGTTCTCCGAGGGACTTTTCGTCGGTGATTTTCGCATCCACAAGTTCTCCCTTGCATAAGAAATAGGACGCCGGGAGAGCCTGGATGTTGTACATACCTATATATTTGGAATTGCTTCCGTTGGAGTCGCAGACATTGGTCCACGGGAGGTTCTGAGCCTTCACCACCTTAGCCCAGTTGGTCTTGTCCAGGTCCAGGGCTACGGAGTATATGTCAAATCCGCGGCTGTGGTACTTGTCGTAGTATTTCTTGAGCACATCAATGTTGAGCCGGCACTGTTCGGGATCGGTTGCACTCCAGAAATGCAGCATCACCAGCCTTGCGTCAATGTCGCTGAGTTTCACTTTCTGAGCCTGTATGTCCGGAAGTTCCACATCAAAGAATGAGACTTGCTGAGCATTCTTCACTCCATTGAGCAGAGACATATAATTCATCCTGTTCTTCGCTTCGTCTTTGAGAGCCTTTACATATTTAGATGAAGGATAGACAGTTGCAAGCGAGTCAGCCACGGCGGTCATAGTGATTCCGTCTGTTGCCTGCCCGAACACCGGAATGCCGTCCATAAACTCCTGATAGAACACCGGCACCACGGTCATTGACTTGCTGTTTTCAAGCACGTATTTCACACACTTGCGGTAGTAATCCACATAAGTCTGCCCCATTTGCCTTTTCAGGTCTGCAATCTCGGCATCATCGTCGCTGCGGTTCATATCATAGGCAATGTCGGAAAGTGTCTCGGACACCTGCACGAAATCGCGGTTCAGGGCAAAAAGCCTTTCGGCCTCAGCATACCCCTCAACAGCCTTGTTTCCGAGACTGTCCATAGTGAAGCTCACCACTTCGCCCTTCTCCAGAAGCACTTCCACGAGTTTGCGGTTCTTGACATAGAGATAGTAGAACTCCGGCTGCCCCTTTTCCATTTCCAAGCGGCAGAAAGCCTTTCCGGCAGCGTCGGTCCTGACCGTATCCACAATATTGTACTTATTGACATTCAATGCCTTGACAATGACTTCCGTATCCGGATACTGGTCCAGAGAAATCTCTATTCCGGTCTTAAGGGAGCAGGAAACCGCGAGAGCAGCCGCCAAAACGGCGATGCACAAAAATCTTGGTGCTTTCATAATCACTTAATTTTGGAGAACTCCGCAAAAATGGCATCTGCCGTCTGCTTCATCTGCTCGGGGGTGAGGCTCACGTGCTTGCCGAAAGCCATATCGGACTCTTTCTGCAACGGCACCAGATGTATGTGAGTGTGAGGAACTTCCATCCCGAGCACAGCCACGCCCACCCTCTTGCAAGGCACGGCATTCTTCAGGGCCACAGCCACTTTCTTCGCGAAGGCACAGAGTCCTGCGTAGGTGTCGTCATCCAGATTGAAAATGTAGTCGTCTTCAACCTTCTTGGGGATGACGAGAGTATGTCCCTGTACCATAGGGTTGATGTCGAGGAAGGCATAGTAGTCCTCGCTTTCGGCACATTTGTAAGACGGGATTTCTCCCTTGGCGATACGGGTGAAAATTGTTGCCATATAGTTTGATGTCCAGAATTAAAGAGTGATGTCCAGAATTTCGAACTTGATGATTCCTGAAGGCACTTTAGCCTCCACGATTTCGCCCTTGGAGTGGCCCAGAAGAGCCTTGCCTATAGGGGTGGTAGCTGCCAGTTTGCCCTTGGTGAAATCTGCCTCGGACTCACCTACGAGGGTGAATTCCATCACCTTGTTGAGAGCCAAGTTCTTCACTTTCACCTTGTTGAGCATCTGCACCTTGTCCGTGCCGATCATTGATTCGTCGATTACCCTTGCATTGGCAATCTGGTCCTGAAGTTTGGAAATATTGAGTTCCAAAAGTCCCTGAGCTTCCCTGGCCGCCTCATATTCGGCGTTTTCTGAGAGGTCCCCCTTGTCGCGAGCTTCTGCAATCTGAGCCGAGATAACAGGACGCTGTGCGAGTGCATCTGCCAAATCTTTCTTCAGTTTGTCAAGTCCCTGCTGGGTCAAATAATGGATAGCCATAATTTTGTATTTTTAAGTTTTTACTTCTGTCTTTTGTTTCATCCGGCATTTTCCCCCACCGGACTGTCCTCTGCCCACACTAAGTAATATGAAAATAATAAGTTGCGTCAGATTTGAATTAGATTTTCGAGGTCAGATTTTCACCCGAAGAAGGAGCATAGCCGTAGCTATGTGACTGATGAGGGAGGAAATATGAACCGAAAAGATTTTCAAAGATGATG
>JALFGP010000099.1 GCA_022777205.1 Rikenellaceae bacterium | reverse complement strand
AGGGTATAATTCAGATATGAGGGAATTCCGGAGAAACCGCAGAAAATACCTTATCAGTTACCAGAGGGATGTGATGCGGGAGGCCAGAGCCAACAAATGCATAAACTGCGGACAATGCATTCAGCACTGCCCGCAGAGTATAGACATTCCTCACGAACTCCGCAAAATCGACCTTCTGGTGGAAAATCTCCGAAGAAGCATCGAAGATTAGCCATTCTAAGTGCACACCCCAACAGAGGGCCGTAGAAACGGTCCTCTGCAGAAATAAAAATTGCTAAGCTTTTAGATTGTGATCCGGAAAAACCCGCAACGATCAGGCTATCAGATCACCTCTTCACATACAGCCATATCGGTGCCATACCAGATGACCACAATCTTGTGAAGTTTTGTGGTGCGCACGCCTTCACGGACAACATCAGTCTGGGCATAGCGGTTCACTTGGGAGATGGCTTCCTCGCGTGCGGACGCGATGCGGCTTTCCGGTTCGCTGCTACGGACGTATTTGAGTTCAATGATATAGCTGTGCTCCATATCCGGGAAGATGTCCAGCAGCGGGCACAGGAAGATGTCGGCATAGCCCTGCTGGTTGTCCAACTCGGAAATCGGTCTCCAGAAACGGTTTTGGCAGGTCATCGCAAGTGTGAATCCGTGAACGAAGGCCTCGCCCTTCTGCTTGTCTCTCTGGGAAGCGAACTTGCGCATACATTCGGCTATGTAATCGAAGAACGGTTTCCAGTTGCCTCTCCACGCCATCAGCTGGGCTGACTTGCTTTTCTGGTAATCATCGCTCTCCAATGAGATATCACGGTATGTGTCAAGAAGATAACTGAAAATCTGCTCACGGACAACTTCGTTTGGAATTGCCAACTTTGTTTCCCCCATATATGTCCCGGCTATGCTGACCATACCGAAATAATAGAGCAGGCTGATGAAATTGTTTGAAGAGCCAATCTGCTCCGCCGGGAAGCCTGTCTTCAATTCCCCTGTGATAAATCCCTGATTCACAAGAGTCTGAATCACTGATGCATCGTGTGCAAACTCCTTGTCCTTGCGAATCAGCATCCGGAGTTTGTTGTAGTCCACCCGGATGTTTTCTTCCACCATATTATCAGGAGCTTTACCCCCATTTCTGATGTAGTTATCAACAAAATACAATACCATACAGGAATTGTACATAGTTGTCTTGCCATAGGAGGCCTTGGCGAAGCAGTAATTGTCATACCAAGGCTTCATCATCAGAATAAGTTCATCCACACTGTGATTGAACTCAGCCACAGATGAATAATAGCTCAGCATAGCCCTGACTTCCTCCTCCGTGAATCCTGTCATCTCGTTGAACTCCGGAGAAAGGGAATAGTTGGTCCCAATGTTGAACCCGCTCGTCAGGTCATCCATCGTTACCGGGGTCACACCCGTCACGAAACAGCGGCGGATTGAAGAATCAGTCCCGGCCTTGATTGTATCGAAGAAATTGCGGAGATAACCTGTGCCGTGCGTTTCTGACTTGTATGCCTCCAAGCATTCCGGCTCAGAGAGTATCTTGTTCGTGAAATGGTCGTATTCGTCTATGAAAAGATAAATCTTCTGGCCGGCCTTATTGCATTCCTTGTAAAGATAATCCAATTGCTCCACCGCCCCATTCTTTTCATTCATCTTTTCCTTCAAACCTGCCGGAAGATAGTCGGAATAAATGTCACAGAAGAAATTGAACTCCGTATTGCAATGGGCATCAAGAGATTTACGGTAGTCGTTGAGCTCCGCATTAACCACCGCAAAATTCAGATACAGAATAAGATATGAATTCCTCTCCGGTGTAGGATGACTCCCTATCCACAAGTCTCCGAACAATTTATCGAACTTGTCTGCCGTCAGAATGTTGTAGTAATAACGAAGCATAGACACAGTCAAGCTCTTGCCGAAGCGGCGTGGCCTGATATAAAAGAAGAACTTGTTGGCCTGCTCAATCTTCTCGATGAAGCGAGTCTTATCCACATAGTAGCAGTCATCCTCCCTGAGGGCCTCAAAATTCATCATCCCGTAGGGAATTCTTTTGCGGTATTTGCCGGTCTTTTCGTCAATCATAGCCTGACATTTTTGTACGTCTTGCAAAAATAACAAGAAAATACTTATATAAAAAATCACACTGCACAGATAGCATCGACATACCTCTCGACTTATCGCAATCCAAATTAAAATTATATTGCCCAGGATGTAGTTCGGAATATAAATCCTCAAATACATAATATTCGTTAAATTACAGAAACTATGTCAAACATCGCCTACATCAGGGTAAGCACCGAGATGCAGAACTCGGAGAGTCAGGAATTCGAAATCATCAACTACTGCAATGCCGCCGAAATCAAAATCGACAGATGGGTGGAAGAATCGGTATCCGGCACGATACCTTGGGAAAAACGCCGTCTGGGGAAAATCCTGCGGAAACTTCATTCGGGAGACCTCATAATATGTACAGAAATTTCCCGCCTCGGACGGAATATGCTGATGATAATGTCCGTGTTGAACTTCTGCTCCCAGCGGAACATCCGAATTCACACCATCAAAGACAGATTCGATCTCTCGGACAACATCAACTCACGCATAATCGCATTTGCTTTTGCCTTGGCCGCCGAAATTGAACGTAATCTCATTTCGCAACGCACAAAAGAAGCGTTGGCCGCAAGGAAAGAATCCGGGGTACATCTTGGGAGGCCGTCGGGATGCGGAGCAAAGGTCAGAAAACTATGCTCCCGCAGCAGTGAAATAGAACAAATGCTTGCTTCAGGCAAGTCACTGACAGCAGTGGCATCCGAATTCAAGGTGCACAGAAACACCCTGACACGTTGCCGAAAGTGTAATTATGATATTAAAATGCTGTCTGGGAACTGTTGAATGAATTTTTTTTAACTTTTTTATGCATAAAACGATTTTATATCCATTCATTAAAAATCATAAGTTTTACACCATAAAAAGTTAAATATTTTAACTCAAAACGGGTAAGAAGTAAAGAGATGAACACTTAACTCATTGAATTGCAATAGTTAAAAGATTTGCATTTTTCAAATTTAATGCGGACATTTGCGATTCGCGCACGAATAAACGCCCGTTTATTTGTGCAAAGTGGTCAGCCAGCAACCGCCGCAAGACCGGGTGGTACCCGTGCAGTGTACAGGTGTGCTGCTAAATTAGATGAAATACATCAATACAAGGTATTAATATGTTTAACAAACTATGGAGCAAAGTATGAGTAAAAAATTATTCTCATTGGCGCTGGGTCTCCTTTTGACCATAGGCTCAGCGTTTGCCCAGACTGCCGCCGTGTCCGGTACGGTGGTGGATGAAAACGGCGACCCGATTGTCAGCGCCGCAATTCAACTTAAGGGCAGCACCGTTTACACTATGACCAACAGTGTCGGTGAATTCACGATTTCAGCCCCTGCCGACGGCACATTGGCAATCAGTTGCCTCGGATTCCATTCTACTGAAATCCCGGTGAACGGAAGAGCTTCCATCAGCGTCACGCTCACATCCGATGCTGAAGTTCTCGAAGACGTGATTGTCGTTGCCTACGGTACAGTCCGCAGGGAGGCTAACACAGGATCAGTCACTTCAATCAAGAACGAGCAGCTCGCTGAGATTCCTGCAACTTCAGTGGACAAGATGCTTTCCGGAAAAATGGCCGGTGTGTCAATCACTTCAGGATCCGGACAGCCTGGTTCCACATCCACCATACGTGTGCGCGGAACATCTTCCATCAACGCAGGCAACGAGCCGTTGTGGGTTGTGGACGGTATTCCTGTTATGAACAGCGACAACCGTCAGATGTCCAACTTCGGTGTGGGCGGAGGTTCCTCATCAACCTACCTCAACCCTAACGACATCGAGTCCATAACCGTCCTCAAGGATGCAGCAGCGGCTTCAGTCTATGGTTCACGTGCAGCCAACGGTGTTATCCTCGTCACCACCAAGAGCGGAAAGAACGGAAGGGCAAAATTCACAGCAAGGGCAAAAGTCGGAGCACAGCAGCTCATCAATGACCACAACTACCGTCCTCTTTCCGGCGAAGAACTCCTGAGCTACCTCAGGGTAGCTTCAGTCAATGCTGGCTACAATCCGGATGACCCTACATCTCAATACTACTATCCGCAGACCCTTCTCGAAAACGGAACCACAAACTGGTACAAAGAGCTCACCAGAGTGGGTCTGATTCAGGAATATGAAATCAACGCCACAGGCGGAACGAACAAGGGTTCATATTACTCATCAGTCTCATATCACAAGAACGAAGGCGTATTCTACGGCGTGGACTATCAGAGGTTTACAGCCCGCGTCAACGCAGATATGAAACTCACCAACACCCTCAAGACAGGAACCAAAATCAACCTCAGTTACTCCGATTCCAATTCCGGCCAGATGGGTGACCTCTATTATTCCAACCCTGCCTACGCAATGTTCAGCATCTTGCCTTGGACCCCAATCAGGAATGAGGACGGAAGCTACAATATGAACATAGTTGAGAATTCCAAGACCAACCCTCGTGCAAATGCGGACTACGATGTCAACAACGACAAAGAATACCGTCTCCAGGGAAGCCTCTTCCTCGAGTGGAAACCTATTCCGCAACTCACCCTCAAGACCAACAACCAGGTGGAGTTCGACCTCACCCAATCAAGGCAGAACCGTCACGAGTTCACCCACCAGGGAACTGCGGCCGACATTGAATATATCAACAAAGATGTCCGCTACACCACTTCCAACACCATCACCTACGACGACAAATACGATGAACACTCATTCAGAGTACTCGTGGGACAGGAAGCTATGCTTGACAAGTGGGATTTGCTAGGCGCATATTCTCCGGGCGTAGACCCTGCAATTCCTTATCCTACAACTGGTAAGGGTGAGACCGACCAGGTGGATTTCAACATCGTTGAAGAGTCCCTGCTTTCATTCTTCGGAGTGGCAGACTACAACTACGACAACCGCTACTTCTTCCAGGCATCTGTCCGCGGTGACGGCAGCTCACTTTTCGGAAGTCAGGCAAAATGGGGAGCATTCTGGTCTGTCAGCGGTTCGTGGAACATTGCCAACGAGAAATTTATGTCCTCTACAAGGTCTTGGCTCAGCGGCTTGAAAATCAGGGCTTCATACGGAGTGAACGGTAACAACAACATTGCAGCCTACAGAGCATACGGTGTGTACGGTGCAATCAACTACGCCGGTGCAACCGGTATGGTTCCTTCAAGGCCTGAAAACCCTAATCTTGCTTGGGAAAGGAACAAAACCTGGGACTTGGGTTTGGATTTCAGCTTCTTTGACGACAGGCTCACAGGTAGCGGTGACATATATTACAGGAAGACAAGCGATATGCTGCTTTCCAAGAGAGTTCCTTACACCACTGGTTTCGGTTCCAACTTTATGAACGTCGGTTCAATGCGCAACAAAGGTATTGAGGGACAGATTGAAGGCGTGATTATCCGCAACAGCGACTGGTTCTGGTCAGTAGGACTGAACGTTGCGATGAACCGCTCTCTCGTACTCGACCTCGGCGACTCCGAATTCCTTTCCGTAGCAGACAGCCGTGCAGGCAGCAATGACAGCACCCCGGTACGTATAGTAAAAGGTATGAGACTCTACAACTACTACACCCGTGACTACTATGGAGTCAACCCTTCAACCGGTGACCCTCTCTGGTATGACAAGAATGGCAAACTCACTGGGGATGTGAGCAAGGCGCGCTATGTCTATGCCGGTTCACCTGAAGCCAAGGCAACCGGAGGTTTCAACACCACTGTTTCTTGGAAGGGCCTCAGCCTCTCTGCATATTTCGAGTTCGTTGCAGGCAACAAGGTGTTTGTCGCAGACCAGAACATAGGATACGGCTCCGATATGAACAACAACAATACTGTCGGCGTGCTCAACTATTGGACAAAGCCGGGCGACACAGGAGTCGTTCCGAAGCCGGTTGCAGGTGCTCCTTCACAGTCTTACAGAGCCTCAACATACAATATCCAGGACGGTAGCTACACCAGAATCAAAGACATTACCCTTTCATACAGCCTTCCTGAAAACGCGCTCAAGGCCATCAGAATGAAGGGAATCAGAATCTATGTCAGCGCACTCAACCCATACACCTTCCACAATGTTAAGAATGTGATGGACCCTGAGCTCGGCGTACTCGGCTACACTATGGGTGCTTCCCACCCTATGACCAAATCCATCGTTGGTGGCATTGAGGTAACATTCTAAGGACGAATGAAGCTGTAATTAAAATGACAATGAAAATGAAAAAATCAATTATACTCTTAGTTTCGGCTGTGGTTTCTGCATTTGCGGTTACCGGCTGCAAGGATTTCCTCACAAAGGATCCTCTGCTCTCACAGAGTACCGATATCACCCTTTCGTCATATACGGGACTCAACAACGCCACTTTCGGAGCATACTACTACCTCGCTTCCTCAGGATGGTATGGACAGTCCTGGATTATAGACGCTGAAATGCGTTCAGGCAACGGAAAGAAAACTGCCTTCCGCAACTCCAACCGCTGTGTTCAGCCATATATATGGAACTACACTGAAGATGGCACATCAGGTATGTGGTCATACTGCTATGTCACTGTGGCACAGTGCAACAATGTCATCGACAACCTTGAAGGCAAGGCAGGTGGCGACGTAACCGAACAAGACCTGAACAACCTCAAGGCCGAGTGTCTGTTCCTGCGTGCATTCTCACACTTCTGCAATGTCCTCACCTACGGACAGCCATACACTTACTGCAAGAAATCCGCACCGGAAAGCCTTGGAGTTCCATATGTTTACCATACCGACCCTAACGGCAAACCGTTCCGCGAGACTGTCATCTCAAATTATGAAAACATAGTTAAGGACCTTCTCGAAGCAGAATCCATCATCGATCCGGATTATGTCAGGAAGGGTACTACAGATGAGCTTGCAACTGTGAACATCAGCACCATCCAGGCTCTTCTCTCAAGGGTTTACCTCTATATGGGAGAGTGGCAGAAAGCAGCCGACTATGCGACCAAGGTGATTGACAGCAAGAAATACAAGATGTGGACTGCTGAAGAGTATCCGAAAGTTTGGGGTGCAGAGAAAGGCTCCGGCGAGATAATCTTCGAAGTTTACGGCAACATCACCAACTCAGCGTGGGCAAATTGGGAGGATATGTCCTACCTCACAAGCCCTGAAGGCTCAGGAGACCCTGCTGCTGCAAAACCGCTTCTCGACCTCTATGCAGACGATGACGTGCGCCTTGCAACTTACAGGACTGACGAAAAGGAAGAATCCAACGGCATTCTCTGGACTACAAAATATCCTGGCAAGGGTCTCAACACACCTGATGCCAACAATGTGGTTGTTCTCCGTCTCTCAGAGATGTATCTGAACCGTGCGGAAGCCTTGGTGAACGGAGCCCAGATTGAGGGCGTGACCGCTTGGGATGACCTCAATGCCATTACAAGCAAGAGAAATGCAGACGCTTACACCTCCGTCGGCACTCTCGACATCCAGAGGGAAAGGCGCAAGGAGCTCGCGTGGGAAGGCCACTACATCTACGACCTCGCCCGCTGGGGCAAGGCAGTGGAGCGTACAGCAGCCGACTACCCGCTCTGCTCCCAGAACCTCAATGTTCCTTTCCCGAGCAACAAATGGGCTCTTCCTCTCCCTAAATCAGAAAGAGAAGTTAATCCGAACCTTGAACAGAATCCGCTTTAATTATGAAAAGAATCACTAAATATATTGGGCTTGCCCTTGCAGTATCCACTTTCGCAGTGGCCTGCAACAAGAACGCCGAGCCTGTTTTCAATGACAAGGATGCGTTCGTTGCTTTTGACAAAGTCTCCCTTTCCGTAGCGGAGGATTACTCCAAGGATGGGGCCATATTCAAAGTACCTGTTACACTGGCATCTGTCAAGGGTTTCGAGGAAACATTGAAATTCGTGGTTACAGAACCTGCAAAGAATGGTGCAAAAGCCGGTGTGAACTATGAACTGGTGACGACATCGGGTGTGCTTTCATTCGATTCTGAACACAGGACTGCCTACATCGAGTTCAAGACCAAGACCGATGACACATTCACCGGAGACCTCAAACTCGAAATCGAAATCTTCGGAAATGAGGAAATCACTGTCGGGTCAGAAAATATCTGCACATTGACTATCAATGACATTGACCATCCACTTGGATTTATGCTCGGGGATTATACTATGACTGGAAACGATGTTGAGACTGGTGTCTCAACATGGAATATGACAATTTCAAAAGATGAGGAAGACATCACCAAAGTTTGGTTTCACAATCTCACGAATTGGGATATGACAGATTTAGACTTCTATGGAATCGTAAACGATGAAAAGACTATCATCAACATCCCATTCGGTCAATCAAGCAAGAAAAAGAATCCTGCCGGTGAAACATTAAATCTTTATGGTTGCGATTTTCAGCTTGTCAAAGAGACCGGTTCTTTGGATGTGACAATAAAAAAAGACGATGCAGGCAATGTTCTCGGCTTGGATTTCGGTAATGAAAGTGGTTTTGCCGTTGGAACTAAACCAAGTTACCTGTATAATATCATATTCCCGGGAATCACAGCAGTCAAAAACTAAAAACGGAGATTAGATTATGAAAAAATATGTATTGACACTTCTTGCAGCGGCAGCGACATTTGCCGCCTGCACCAAGTTCGTGGAAGACCCGAAAATCGAGTATGCCACAATTGAAGCTCCTGAAGTGACTGCAACAACGGCTTCAGACAGTTCGATTGTAGTGACCATCGCTCCGAAAGAGGGGACAACATTCTATTCTTATGTTGTCGCAAAAGGCGTGGCAAAGCCAGTGGATGCAAAAGCCCTTCTTCAGGGAAAATCCGGTCTCACTCCTGTGACAATAGAAGATAAAGAATGTGCAGAAGTAGTGGAAATTGTTCCTGCATCAAAGGCAAGTTCCACTGCAACCATTGACCAGGTGAAATCCCTCACCATCGAGGGACTCATTCCTTACACCTACTACACAGTCTATGCTGTGGCAACAAATGCCCAGGGTGTAATCAGCGATGTTGCAACGGCATCCACCCGCACCTCGGACAGCACTGTACCAAGCTATGAGGATCACGCCACAGAAGAGGCTGACTCCGTGATGTATTATCAGATTAGCTTCAGTGACCCTATAAAGCTCTCCGGAGAGGGAGATCTTACTCTCCACATATATGGTGAGAACTATTATGACGACACGACGTTAAATTGCATTGAAATTAATAATGTTGTCATTGCTCCGGAAAACATTTCTGATGAAGGAGGAGTCATAACTGTTAAAATTCCAAAGGATTACTACATCCCTGGAGCCCTCGTTGATTTGACTTGGCCGGAGGGATTCGTGAAGAATGCCCAAGATATGCCTTGCGCGGCCTTCACATATACCGGTCTTCATTACGATGCTAAAGGTGCTCTCAATGCTAATGGTATAGCTGCACAGTATGAATATGTAGGTTTTGCATTATCATTCTTCGAGACTGTAGAGGAGGAAGAGGAATTCCTCGAAGAACAGGAGGAAAATGAAGAAATTGTGCCTGAGACCGTCTATTATACAGACTGGGAGGCTCTCCAGATGGTTGCTTATGCAAGGTCTGTCGCTCCTCTTGCCAGCAAAACGAAGACAGCCAAGGCAAGTGTTTCAGTTTCAGATGCCGGTGGCAGAGTGGTTTCCTATCCAGTTACACCCGGAATGACACAAGAGGGAAACATTGCTGTCGAACTCGGAGAAGACCCGGGATTCGGCACAGTAGCGACCTACACTATAGAAGCAGGTTCTTATGTTGACATTTTCGGTAACGAAAACCTTGAGTATTCTCTTGACTATGGAACTTATTTCTGCTCTTACGGATATAGCATAAATGATGTTGTTGGAACATACAATGTTACTGGAAGTGAGTATGACTTCTCATCGGGAAAACCTATTGCTTTTGAACCAAAGACTCTCACGATTGTTAAATCTGACGATTCAGAAAAAGGCAATGTAATGATTACCAATTACTTCGGTATTCCTTGTATAAAACCTGTATACGCAGATTTTGATGTTGATGCTGGCAAACTGACAATATTTGAATGGCAGAGGTTCTATGCTACATTATACAAAGGAGGAGATACTCCTGACGATAAATCTGATGATGTCGTGGCATACTTCTACCATTCATCAAATAATGGAGAGGACCTTGTACTGAATATGTATGAATCAGGAGTTCTTAGTAATCCGTCAGACTATTTCGGCGCTTATCTTTACATATCAAAAGAAATACAAGGTTATAATTTCATGTTGGTGGATGTTACTGCAACAAAAGTAAACGAATCAGAAGGTCCGACAGCAACACCTGCGACCATTCCTTTCGAGTTCCCTTCCAATGCAAAGAGAACAATGAAGCCGGTCATCAAGCTGTAGCACAACCGCAAATCATTTTAATACTGGGGATGGTCGGGCAAGTTCCGGCCAGCCCCTTCTTCAATCTATCAGATATGAGAATTTTCAGCAAACTTCTGACGGCCGCAACCATTTGGGTATCAAT
>JALFGP010000058.1 GCA_022777205.1 Rikenellaceae bacterium | reverse complement strand
TTCAGCAAGACCGTAAAATACACCGACATAGACTTCAATAGGCATATGAACACTCTGCGCTATCTCGATATGCTTGCCGACGCGCTCCCTCTGGAGGTGGTCACAGGAGACAACAAACTGAGGGCTGATTTTCATTTTGTCAAAGAGTCGGTCTATGGAGAAGTGCTGAACGTCGCCAAACAGGAGGAAATCCCTGCCGGTCCCGACGGCGCCTCATCCTATCGGATGTCCATAAGCAAGGCCGACGGCACACTCGTCATCCTCGCATCCCTGTCATTCAAGGCCTGATTTCCTTGGGCCCAACGCCGCCCGGAGTGCTGAACTGAGCTTTTTCCGGAATATGGTACAGGATTTGAACATAATGACCTCCGGTTTATTAAATAGTGTAATGTTATGAAAAGAAAAATCGGAATCATTATCGCGGCAGCAGCCTCAGCTCTGCTTATGCTATCCTGTTCCAAAGACAACGGTCCCGACTATACTCCGGCCTATCTGAACTGGATAGTCACCTGCAAGACAGCGCAGGATGGAAAGTTCTATCTCCAGCTTGATGACAAGACCACCGGTCTGGTGGATAATGTCTCAAAGCCACTTTACAACGGCAAACAGGTACGTGCTCTCGCCTCTCTGACAGACAAAGGCCCGGGACCTGAAGGCTACGACAGACTCGTTGCAATCAACGCCATAGACAGCATCAGGACCAAGGCTCCCGTGCCGACTGAGGGAGATCTCGATGACGAGAAATTCGGCACAGCTCCTGTGGAAATCTACAGAAGCTGGCTCACACTCGTTGAGGATGACTATCTGAACCTCTGCTTCCAAACCTTCTGGGGGCCATACACCAAGGTTCACTACATCAATCTTCTCACAGGCACCGACCCTGATGACCCCTATGTCCTTGAACTCAGGCACGACTCCAACGGCGACACCGAGTCCTACAACAGGGCAACTTCTATTGTCGCATTCGACCTTCGCAGCCTTCCTGACACTCAGGGCAAGACAGTAAAAATCACACTCAAATACCAGTCTTTCAGCGGCGAGAAATCCATAAAGTTCGACTACTGCACCGGTCAGACCTCGGAAAATGTTGAGAATCCGAAACTGGACGACGTGAACCTCAGCCTTTGCATCGAATAAGTTGAAGCAACAAAACAACTTTATTATGAAAAATACTCTATTGACAATTTGCATTTGCGTTTCAGCCCTCTTCACCGGCTGCAAGAATCAGGTGGATGTCTCCAAGGCCATAATAGGCGACTGGACCATAGTTGAAGCCGACGGAATAGCCGTTGAAACAGGATTCGAGACCCCTTCCATTTCATTCAAAGAAGACGGCAATGTTTACGGCAACACCAGCATCAACAAGTTCTTCGGTTCCTACACCGTGGCCAGCGACAAATCTTCAACCATTAGTTTCGGCAATATGGGTATGACCAAGATGGCAGGACCTACTTTCGAAACAGAAAATGCCGTCACCGCAGGACTTGGCAAAGCTTCCAAAGTGAAGATTGACAACTGCTGCTCCTGTATGGAATTCCTGGATGCAGAAGGAAATGTGGTTATGAAACTTGAAAAGAAAGAGGCTACCCCTGAAGCGGATGAGAAGTAATCATCCCGGCAATCCTCTTGGCAATTGCATCAACGCTGCGACCGTCTGTCAACACCGTGTGACAGGCGGTTTTTTCGTACACGCCCTCACGCTCCGAAAGCAGCTGTGCAATGCGGTTGCCGTTGAGCATAGGCCTGTCCTCCTCGTGTCCGCGAAGCCGCCTCTCCAGTTCTTCCAATGAGGTTTTCAGATAGATGCAGACCGTGTTTGCAGCAACTGCAGAACGGCTTTCCTCCACGGTCAGTGTGCCCCCGCCCAGAGACAGGACAAGATTTCCCTCGGAATGATTCTCAAGGACCTGCACAAGGCGTCTGTATTCAATTTCCCTGAACAGACTTTCTCCACCTTTTGCGAAAATGGACGGTATGTCACAACCTTCCTGTTCCACGATATATTGGTCCAAGTCAATGAATTCCCAGTCCAGAACCGTCGCCAGACGCCTTCCGATGGTGCTTTTGCCGCTGCCCATCATTCCTGTGAGGGTGATTGTCATTTTCAAAGATGATGCAGGTTATTTTTTGAGGATTACTTAGAATAGCGTTGGTTCGAAATCAGTCTCAGTGTCCATTTCCGGCCCATCGTCAGGCAAGCTGGTATCA
Organism: Rikenellaceae bacterium; assembly: GCA_022777205.1. Taxonomy (GTDB): domain Bacteria; phylum Bacteroidota; class Bacteroidia; order Bacteroidales; family UBA932; genus Cryptobacteroides. The sequence continues at coordinate 13,026 of JALFGP010000058.1, read as the reverse complement.
TCCGCGGTATCAGTCTCCTCAGCCGTCATCTGAGCATCCTCCGGCTTCACGAGAGGCTCGATGAACTTAACGCACTTCACATCCATCGAACTGACCTTCTTGCCCTTGGCATTTATGCCCTTCTTGGCTATGAACTCCTCGGCATCCACCTTCTCAGGCTCCCGGAACTCATTCTTGCCTCCGAATGTGATTTCAAACTGAGGATGCAGGTCCTCGCTCAATTCCACGAGGTAGGAACCCTTGACTGAACTTATGAAGCAGACAGGGGAGTTGTCGCTCACTTCAAAGGAGAACCTCTTGATATAGAATGATTTGGCAGCCTTGTCGTAATAGAGGGCGGTATAGGTCTTGCCCGCTTCGAACTTCTCGATTTTCAGCAACTCGCCCTGATAGCGGCTGCTCAGGTCGAAGCCCGTCGTGTAGTATGTGCCGTCCGTGAAGATTGCGAGAATATGGTCCCCGTTGTTGAACTGTCCCAGGTAGAGGCCCCTTTCCTCATCGTTAAGTTTCTGTATATCAGCATCGAACCATATATCCTTGCCTCCGATGGTGGATTGCCCTCTGGACTTCAAGGCTATCCTTTGCACGGCATTTTTCCTGGCCACCACATTCCCTCGCGAAGCCCGGCCCTTGATGTCCAATTGGGAGAAATCGTACTCGTCTATGAGTTTCTTGAGCTTGAGTTTCGCCTTGAGGAAAACTTTCACGGTCTCAGCCTCTCCATTGGCATTGACCGTCAGCCACTGTATGACCGAACCCGGAGTGCCCTGGGTGATGTCATATTCCTTGTCGCGGGTGATGGAAGTCAGCGCAAATCGCTTGGCGTAGCTCACAGGACCCTTGCCGTCGCGGTAGATGACATTGTAGATGGTCCTGCTGTCGCCTCTTGTGAACAGACCCACATATTCGATATTGTTGCCCACATAGACTTTCTCGCCCACCTTGCGCACCATATATTTGCCGTCCTTGAGTATGGTCACGAACTCCGACATATCCGAGCAATCGCAGACATACTCCGTGTTTTCGTCCTTTTTCAAAGCAGTGCCCACGAAGCCCTCCACCTTGTTCACATACAGTTTCAGGTTGTTGTTCACCACCTTGGTGGCTGCAATGTTCTCGAACCCGGTGATTTCTGTAAGGCGGGGCCATTGCTTGCCGTATTTTTTCTTGAGTCCTGAGAACCAGCTGATTGTGTAGGCTGTAAGATGAGCCAGATTGTCGTTTACCTTTGCCATCTCGTCCTCGATTGAGAGAATCTTCTCGTCTATGGCCTTGGTGTCGAACTTGGAAATCTTCCTCACAGGCTTCTCCACAAGCTTGAGTATGTCGTCCATCAGGATTTCCTTCTTGAGCAGGTGCTGGAATTCCTTCATCCTTGCGAAAATCTCATCAAGTTGAGCCTCCCAGTTGGCTGAGTCCCTTTCCAGCAGCTTATAGACCTTTTCCTCAAAGAAAATCTTCTCCAGAGAGAAATAATGCCAGTCGTTTTCCAGCTCTCCCAGCCTGATTTCCAGTTCCTGACGCAGCAGATCCTTGGTGTGCAGGGTGTCATAGCGCAGCACCTCGTCCACACCTAAAAACTGAGGCTTCTTGTCCACAATCACGCAGGTGTTCGGAGAAATGGAAACCTCGCAGTCGGTGAAGGCATAGAGGGCGTCGATGGTCTTGTCCGGAGACACATCGTTGGGCAGGTGGATGATGATTTCGGCCTTCTCCGTGGTCAGGTCCTCGATTTTCTTGATTTTAATCTTGCCCTTGTCCTTGGCCTTCATTATGGACTCCATCAGCAGCTGAGTGGTCTTTCCGTAAGGCACTTCCGTGATGGCAATAGTGTTCTTGTCAATCTTTTCGAGTTTTGCACGCACTTTCACTACGCCGCCCCTGCGACCGTTGTTGTAGCGTGAGCAGTCCGCAAAACCGCCGGTGGGGAAGTCCGGGAGCAGCTCGAAAGGCTTGTCCTGGAGTATGGCTATGGATGCGTCAATCAGTTCGTTGAAATTGTGCGGGAGGATTTTGGAGGCCAGTCCGGCAGCAATGCCCTCGGTGCCCTGTGCGAGCAGAAGCGGGAATTTTACCGGAAGTTCCACAGGCTCCTGGTTGCGCCCGTCGTATGAAGTCATCCACGGGGTGGTCTTGGGATTGAACACCACTTCCTTTGCGAATTTGCTCAGACGGGCTTCGATATAACGGGGAGCGGCGTTGGAATCTCCCGTGATGATATTGCCCCAGTTTCCCTGGCAGTCTATGAGCAGACCTTTCTGACCGAGCTGCACCAGCGCCCCTCCGATGGAAGCATCTCCGTGGGGGTGGTACTGCATAGCCTGTCCTATGATATTGGCAACCTTGGTGTAGGCTCCATCGTCAATCTTGTACATTGCGTGGAGCACTCTGCGCTGAACAGGTTTGAGACCGTCCACGATATGCGGCACGGCACGGTAGAGAATGGTGTAGGAAGCATAATCCAGATACCATTCCTTGAACATTCCGGAGAGTTTGAAGTGGCGGCTGTCGTCGCCCAGCAGTTTCTGGAAACGGCCCGTTTCCGCGGCTTCTCCTTCAGGTATTTCCTGTTCCTGAAGTTCTTCCGCATTGCTGTCTTCAACTTCTTCGAATCCGTCTTCTGTCACAAAATCGTCTTTGCTCATTGTCTCGGTTTTAGTTCGTTTGCCCATCTGCAGGCGGACGGGCCTCGCCACTCTACCACTCGTAGCCGAACCTCTTCAATTCCTTCTTGCTCTGTCTCCAGCCGTCGTCGGTCTTGACAAAGAGGTTCAGGTATATTTTCTTCTGGAAGAAATCTTCCATATCCAGTCGTGCCTGGGTGCCCACTTTCTTCAGGGCAGTTCCACCTTTTCCTATGATGATGCCCTTCTGTGTCTCCCTCTCCACATAGATGACAGCGCTGATTTCATACCTCTCCTCGCCTTCCTTGAACTGCTCAATCACCACCTCGCAGCTGTATGGTATCTCCTGGGAATAGTTGAGGAAAATCTTCTCGCGTATGATTTCCGAAGCGAAGAATCTCAGGGTCCTGTCCGTGAACACATCCTTGTCGTACCAGGGCGGAGCCACCGGCAGACTTGCCACTATAGCCTCGAAGATGCTGTCCAGGTTGAATTTCTCCTGGGCCGATGCTGGGAATATGGTCGCCTTTGGCAATTTTTCCTGCCACCAGCGCATCAGTTCCACGACTTTTTCCTGGGTGCTGATGTCTATTTTGTTGATTACCAGTATTACCGGACATTCCAGCCTCTGGAGTTTTTCAACCCATTCGTCGTTCTTGTCGGGCTGCTCCACGGTGTCGGTGACATAGAGAATTGTGTCCGCATCGCCGATTGCCGTTTCGACAAAGTTCATCATACTCTCCTGCAGCCTGTATTTGGGCTTGAGTATGCCCGGGGTGTCGGAATATACAATCTGGTAGTCCTCTCCGTTCACTATGCCCATTATCCTGTGACGGGTGGTCTGGGCCTTGGCGGTCACTATGGACAGTTTTTCGCCCACAAGTGCATTCATAAGCGTAGATTTGCCAACATTCGGATTACCGATGATGTTGACAAATCCTGCCCTGTGTTTTCCTGCGCCTGCCATTAGATATACGCTCCCATTTTGAGGATGTTCACTTCACCCTCCGTGAGGTATCTCCATTCTCCTCTCTTGAGGCCCTTTTTGGTGAGTCCTGCGAAATATACCCTGTCCAGAGCCTTCACGTCATAGCCGAGGGATTCGAAAATCCTGCGGACGAAGCGGTTCTTTCCGGAATGGATTTCAATGCCGATTTTGCGCTTGTCGTTGTCCTCGATGTAGTCGAGAGCATCTGCCGCAACCTCCCCGTCGGACAGTTCCACGCCTGCGACTATCTTGTCGTAGTCTTCCTGGCTCAAATCCCTGTCCAGAGACACCTGATAAATCTTCTTCTTGTCGTAGGAAGGGTGGGTGAGGCGTTCTGCAATCTCTCCGTCATTGGTGAACATAAGCACTCCTGTGGTGTTCTTGTCCAGACGGCCCACAGGGAAAACCCTCGAAGGACATTTCTTGAGCAGTTCCATTACGGTCTTCTCGGCGTGAGGGTCGGAAGTCGTGGTCACGAATCCTTTCGGCTTGTTCATCACGATATAGACCTTGGTCTCACCGTGGAGCCTCTCTCCGTTGAAGCGCACATCGTCGTTGTTGATGTTCACCTTGCTTCCGAGTTCGGTCACCACTGAGCCGTTCACCGTCACGCAGCCTGCTAGTATGAAATTGTCGGCCTCCCTTCTGGAGCATATTCCGGAATTGGCGATGTATTTGTTCAGGCGCACTTCCTCCTTGATAGGGAAAACCACCTGGTCGTTGTCGGAAAGTCTCTCGTTTTCAACAGCTTTCCTCCTGTCTATCATTCTGCTTATGCCGCTCTCGTCTTCGTTGCGGAACATAGGCTTGGTGAATCTCTTCTGCTGCTGTCCGCGTCCCTGGCTCTGCTGGGCGAACTTGCCCGGTCTTTTCTTGAAGCCCGGTTTTGCTGGACGGCCTTCTGTGCTGCGGCCTTCCGTGCTGCGGAAATCTGTCCGTCCCTCACCTCTGCGGTTGAATGAGCTTTCGCTGCCGTTGTTGAAATTGCTGTTGCGGCGTGGTCTGACTCCTCCGGTTCTGCGTGGTCTCTGCTCGCCGTATGATTGTCTTTCACCGTATGAAGGCCTTTCTCCATAGGATGGTCTCTCTCCATAAGAAGGCCTGTCTGTTGAGAACACAGGTCTGTCGCTGGAATATGCCGGTCTCTCGCCATAGTTGCGGTGCGGCCGTCTCTCCCCGTAGGATGACCTGTTGTCGTTGTTTCTGCTACTCTGGCGTCTTTCGCCGTTGAATGACCTGTAAGGTCTTGAATCACTGCTGCCGTACTCCCTACGGCTTTCGTGGTTGCTGCCACTTCTTTTGTTATAATCCATTTCTTTTGCCTCCCGGCTTTTTTCTTCAGGCCCTTTCGGGTCTATTTTAATTTGAATATATAAGTAATTGTTCCTGTTTGCTGAACCTTGTCCGGGTCTGTGGTCGGCGTGAATTTGGCCTCCATAGCCGCTTTCCTGGCTTCATTCCAAAGAGTCTTGTCGCTGACGGTCGTTCCTCTCTCTCCAGGTATGGCTTCCACGACCCTTCCGGTATGGTCAACCTTAATTCTAACAACCACCGTGCCTTCCTTCTGCACATTGTAGAGCGGCTTCTTGAGTCCTCCTATAGTGCTCCGTCCTTCAAGATGGGCATTCGGCTCCCCGTCCAGCCTGCCTTTTACCACATTGCCCATAGCGTGTCCCTCGGAAAGCTTCTCGCCCGGAGTGTAGGCCGTCTGTGCTGCCAGCGTGTCTTTGTCTGCCGGATTCTTGGCCGCGTGGAAAAGTGCCCTGCGGTTGATTTCCACTTCCCGCTTCGGTTCGTTCACCTCCACATCCCCTTCCGGACCCACGGTGGCTTCCTTTGCCACATTCTCCTTCCTGCCCTCGTACTGCGCCTCGGACATCTTCACAGCCTCTTCCGGTTTTGTCCTGTCAGGCTCCGGAGACCTCAGCCTGCTCCGGTTAACATATCTCTGTTTGGGCTGTTTCACCTGCACATCCTCACTGAAATCAATGAGGATTTCCTCTCTCTCAGGAGGCGGAGGGTCCAGCCACACAAGGCCTGTGAGCGACAGACAGGCAAATGCCCCGGCGTGAAGCAGGAGAGTGACCACCACCCCGCCCACGACCGAGTTCCTTTTCTGTCTTTCCCTATCAGCCTTGTAACTTTCCATTGCCGCCGCCCTCCGAAATTATTCCGGCCTGGTGGCCATAATCACCTTATAATGATTCCGTTTTGCAATGTTCATCACCTTCACAACCTCTCCCACAGGCACGGTCTCGTCCGCAAAAATCGAAAATGTCGGGTCCTCCTGTTCCTGCAGCAGGCCGATGAGATCTTCTTCTATGTCCACGAACTGCACCGGATTCTTGTCTCCATTGATATGGTAGGTGTAATACCCGTCCCCGTGGTCCGCAATCGACACGCTCACCGTTGCCTTTGCCGACACCTGTCCGGTACTCTTCGGAAGCAGGAGTTTCAGCGCGTTGGGGTTGATGAGGGTCGAAGTGACGAGGAAGAATATCAGCAGCAGGAAGACGATGTCAGTCATCGAAGACATCGAAAATCCCGCATCCGCCTTTGTTGTTCTCCTTATTGCCATAATTAACTATTTTGTGCTGTCGGCAGGTTCGTGGAGCAGGTCCATAAAGTCCACTGTCACAGTCTCCATCTTGAACACCAGGTTGGAAATCTGGGCATTCAGCCAGTTGTAGGCGAAATAGGCGATGATACCCACAGCGAGACCTCCCACTGTGGTCACCATAGCCTCATAGATACCTCCCGAAAGCAGGGCTATGTCTATATTGTTGCCGGCTGTGGACATATTGAAGAAAGCCTTGATCATACCGGTAACCGTGCCGAGGAATCCTATCATAGGCGCGCCTCCCGCGATGGTCGCAAGCATAGGCAAACCCTTCTCCAGCCTTGCCACTTCCACATTTCCCATATTCTCTACCGCAGTCTGAATGTCCTGCAGAGGTCTTCCGATTCTTTCGATACCTTTTTCCACAAGTCTTGCAATAGGTGTGTCCGACTGCTGGCAGAGTGAAATTGCCGACTTGATTTTTCCCTCGTGTATGAGGTCGCGGATTTCGTCCATAAAGTTCTTCTGCACCTTTCCGGCCTTGTGGATGAGCCACCATTTGCTTGCAAAGATATAGATTGCGATTACGGAAAGGAGGAGCAGGACTATCATAAGCCATCCTCCGGACTTTGCCAGTTCGAAGTAGGACATCTTGACCTGTTGTCTCACCGGCTCCGGAATGGCTTCCTCAATGACTGAAGCCGTGTCGGTGACTGTCTGAAGTAGATTGATCAGCATAATTGTATTTCAATTTTTTAATTTTCGCGCAAATAACCCGCAAATATAGCGAAAAATCTGCTAATTCCGATATTTACTTGGCCATCTTGGGGCTCTTTTTGTGCAAGCCGGCACCAAGCAGGGGCAGAACCGCAGCGCAATAGGCCAGAATGACGAGGGTGTGGACGGCCAGTTTCCCCGCAAGTGCCCAACCTGTAGCAGTCTCCGGCCATAGCCAATGGTCCAGTCCCGTGGCTATGCCCCAGCATACGAACATCAGAGCAAGTGTGCCCGCGAGCCGGCCCCAGCGGTAGGGGATAGGGTAGTGTTTCTGACCGAGGAAGGCGCTCAGGGCGAACATCACCAGATAGCTGGCAAGATGTCCGAAAGCCGCAGCCCAATATGAATACTTCGGCATAAAGATGAGGTTCACAATCACCGTCACCACCAGTCCCGCACTGGTAATCCAGATTGCCATATTGGTCTTTCCCGACAGCTTGTACCACATCGACACATTGAACAGCATCCCCAGCACCATATACGAAAACAGCATCACCGGCACCACTCCCACTCCGCTGCGGAAATCCCTTCCCAGCAGCAGCGACACTACATCTATATATAATATTACTCCGAGGAAAACCAGTCCGCAGAATGCCGTGAACCATTCCATCACCTTGGCATAGAGTTCCCGGCTGTTGCGGTCGGCTGCCCTCTGGAAGAAGAAAGGCTCGGCGGCGAAACGGAACATCTGGATGAAGAGGTTCATAATTACCGCAAGTTTCACTGCCGCCTGGAAGATACCGAGGCTGGACTGCCAGAGTTCGGCGTTATGGTCCAGGAAACGGAAGAGTATTCTGTCTATGAAGTCGTTCACCGTGCCCGGCAGTCCCGCGACCATAAGCGGCAGGGAATAGGCGAGCATCTGGCGCAGGAGTTTGCCGTCGAATTTGAGATTGAGCCTGAGGAGGTCGGGTATGAACAGAAGGGCGCAGACTATGCAACTGACAAGTATTGCGAAAATCACATAGTTGAAGTCGGGTGTCGGGCTGACGAAATGCAGCAGCCACAGCTGGTCGGGTCCGAGTTCGGAAACAGCGATTCCGAGTACCTCAGCCTTGCGCGCGCAGAAGGCGGCAAAAGGGAAGAACAGGACTATGTTGGCTCCGGTCTCGACCAGGATTTTCACGGTTTTGAATATCGCGAATTTAAGGGCTTTGTGCTCCTGGCGCAGACGGGCGAAAAGTATGGCCGTGATGCTGTCCAGGGCAAGGATTCCACCCATATACATTATGCAGCAAGAGTAGCCGTCATAGCCTAAAAGCCGGGATATGGGCCCCGCAAAGGCTATCATCAGTGCCAGAAAAGCCAGACTCAGGCCCGAGACTGCTGCCAGCGCACCGGTATAGACCTTGTCCGGGTCGTTGCCGTCCTTGTTAGCAAAACGGAAGCATCCGGTTTCCAGACCCATCACCAGGACCACCTGCAGCACGGCAATGTAGGCCATAAACTCAGTGACCACTCCGTAGCTGGCGGTGGTCAGCAGTCTGGTGTAGAACGGAACGAACAGAAAATTGATGATTCGGGCCAATATGGTGCTCATTCCATAGACGGCCGTTTCGGACGCAAGTTGTTTAAGCGGACTCTTCCCCATAGTAATACGATTAAAAATTCATTGGAAAGACTTGCGAACCTTTGCCAACTCCCTTTCTTTTAGTAATAAAACAAGTCTCCGAAAGCCTCCAACCGCACAGTTTCTCCGAGCTTTGTGGCCTCCTCCAGTCTCCTGCAGAAATCCTTTTCCAAAAAAATGTAATAAGTTCCGCAGTCCAGAAACCTCAACCCCCATTCCTCATTCTCTTCCAGCATCAGCAGGCATTTCTGATTCCCGTGAGACTCAGCAATTTCCTCGTGGAAGGGATTTCCCAACAGAACTATGTCCTCGCCCTCTCCGACAATGATTTTTTCAGCCGGACGGAATATGGATTCATCTGTTCCTTCCCAGGTGATTTCATAAGGTTCAAGTCCATCGGTGGAGGGGCTGTAGAGCACAACAGGTTCATCGTGGTAGTCCAGAGGGGAGTCCAGCTCACCCAGATAATAGTCCAGAGGAGCAAAAACGTAGATCATACCTTCTTTCGGAAGCCCCGTGCGGATATGGGCTATGTTATCCAACCTCAATTGAAACAAAAAGGTCAACGGTTCCTCATAAACGTCTTCACTTCCGTCCGGAAGCCTGTCCTTTACGCAAATATAAGGATATGGCACCCCTTTGGGCAAGTCCGGCGCACCCCACCAGTGGGACATCCCCGTCAGCGGACCCTCTCCGGGCATTGTCTTCAGGTGAACAGCTTCTGGAATCTCAGTTTTCTTTTTCATTAAGATACGGGTATGGTGACTTTTTTCATTTGCATCATTTTTTCGGATTGCAAATCTAACAATAAATACTCAATTTGCCCCAAATTTTTGAACCCGCATATTATTTGCTATAGCCTGCTCTGCTCGTCGAGATTGCCCACGTTTCTGTGACGGTTGGCAGCGGATTGTCCGAAATTCCAGCTGACTCCCAGTTTGATTGAGGTCATTGAGATGGCCTGGTTGAGGCTGTAGGTCTTGCGGCCGTTGTCGATTATCTCCAGATTGGTATTGAAGGAATTGAAAATGTCGTTCAAATAGAGGTTGAGGTTGAGCTTGCCCTCCATCAGGGACTTGCTCAGGAACCAGTCCATTTTCCACATCATATCCACTTTGTAGTAGCCCACCAGCTGAGGGGTGACGAAGAATGCGCTCAGTCCTGTCTTGTAGTTCTTCGGGAGGTAGAAGGTGGTGCTTGCATACATATTGAAGCTGTGGCCGATGTTGGTGAATCCTTCTGAAACTGTGGATGACATTCCTTCATAGGGCTTGAAATACAGGAAGTTATAACTTGCGTTTGCCGTGAGTGTCCACCATTTCGTAATTGGCAGCTCTGAAACGGAGGCTCCCAGATATGCAAACTGCTGTATTCCGGAATTTTCATATTTCATAAGCATCATTCCGGTTTCGTTGTCCAGTACCGGCACCTGTATGTCGCTGTAGTCCTTGATTCTGCTGTAGCCTGTGAACACGCTTATCCTGCTTGCAATCACAGCGGAGAGTGACACATTGTGTGAAAGGGAAGGTTTGAGGTCTGCCTTGCCCTGAATGGATGTGGTGGCGTTGAGGTAGCTCTTGAAAGGGTTGAGCTGCCAGTATTTCGGACGGCTGATGCGATAGGCGTAATTGGCTGAAAGTATGAATTTCTGGGATGGAATCCAGGATAAGGTGGCATTAGGGAACAGGTTGAAATAGCCGTCTTTGCTGGTGGAATCCTGCCAAAGTCCCTGAGTTGCAGTCACTTCTCCCCTTACTCCTATCTGGGCATTGAACTTGGTGCCGAACTGCTTTGCTATATTGCAGTAGAGGGCGCCTATATACTCCCTGTACTTGAAGTTGTTGATTTCTGAAGGGCTGTCTGAAAGTGTCCAGTTGGAAGTGTCCTCAAAGTTGTAGCGTTCAAACTCGTTGTCAGTGAGGGATGCGGCGAATTTGAAACCTGCCTCTATCCGTCCTGTCTGCTTCCAGAATACCGTACTGTAGTCGGACTTGAGGGATATGAGATTGAGCGTCCTGTCTGTGTTTTCGAAGAACCCGTAATTCTTGTATTTGTCTGAGACAATGTCTGGCGGAATTATGTCCCACAGGTTTTTCTGGGTGTTGTCTTGCCCGGAATAGTTGCGGCTGTAGTCGAGGTTGAGGGTGAGTTCGGCCTGACGTGCCTCATCGAATGTATGGGTCCAGTTGAGGTTGGTGTAGAAGAAATTGTTGTTGTCTATGGTGTTGGTACCGCTGCGCATACTCGAATACAGTTTCTGGCTTTCCGTCCCCCAGTTGATATAGTCGTTGATGGTATTGCTTCCGGGAATGTCCTGATTTTCACCGTTGTAGCGGAAATTGGCCACTACTCCGAAGATGTCTTTGCCGTTGATGTGCCAGTCGTTCTGGAGTTTCACGTCGTGGCTTTGGCGTTGTGAATGTATGTCCGTGAAGGAGTTCTGGCAGAGGCTGTAGTCGCTTCCGTACCATTTGTATTCGTCGGTGATGGAACGGCTGTCGGTGTAGTAGGGGGTGTAGGAGAAGAGGGTGTAGGTCTTGTCGGTCTTGTAGATGAGGTTTGCACCGAGATTTGCCTCGCCTCCCTGCCTGAAATGCGGCTTGCGGTAGAGAAACTCGTAGGCTCCGGAGGCGTTGATGCTTCCGCTGAATCCCTTCATAAAGCCTTTGCGGGTCTTGAGGTTGATGATTCCGCCGCTGCCCTCCGCATCATATTTTGCAGAAGGGGAGACCATAAGCTCCACCTTGTCTATGGAGTTGCCCGGGCTGCCTTTAAGGAAGTTTTCGAGGTCTTTGCCGGAGAGATTGGAAGGGCGTCCGTCTATCCATACGGCCACAGTCTGTCCGTTGAGTTTCACATTGCCGTCCTTGTCTATGGTCACTCCCGGGGAATTGCGCAACACGTCGAGAGCGTCACCGGTCTGTGCCACAGCGAGTTCCGACACATTCATCACTATCTTGTCGAAATGCTGTTCCAGAAGTTCCCTTTTGCCGGTCACGACTGCCGTGGCGAGAACTGCAGTGTCTTCTTCCAGGACTATGGTCTTGAGTGCCACCGTGTCCGCTGCTTCATTTTCTATGCAGGCAGTCAGATTTGAACGGAATTCCCTGTAGCCCACAAATGAGCAGACGAGGTCGGCTGTTTCCGGGGAGTCCAGTCTTACGGTGGTGTTGAGCGTGAACATTCCGTCCTTTCCGGCTGCGGTTCCGGCGATTACGACTCCTGAGGTGTCCACCAGAGCAACTGTGGCGAACTCGATGCCATTGCCTTCGCTGTCCTGTACCCGGCCTTTGAAATGGTTCAGGCTTCGGCTGGATATATTTTGCAGAATTATTTGAGTGTCAATGGTATATGCATTTGCATACATTGCTGGTGAGAGTGCTGCAAGCAGCAGGATGATAAGTTGTCTTTTCATTTGTTTTCTGCTTTATCGTGTATTAGTATCATAATACACCAGCAAAGTAAGCGCAAATATTCCACATATCCAAGAATTTTGGAAATATTTTCATTTCCATTGTTTTCCACCCCGTCGTGCTCGCCCCCTTTCGGGCATCTCTCTGAAGTATGCAAAACTTTCCTAACTTTGTATGAAAATATATCTTAAAATCAAAGTACGGAAAAGCCGGTCAAATTCCGGGAAGGGGATACCGTGATCATCTGCGAGCTCATCCGCGAGAGGACAATGGAAGGACTTGCGTCTGCACGTGCGAGAGGAAGAATGGGCGGAAGGCCGGGCAAGGACAAGAAGACAATCGACCAGGCACTGACCCTTTATGACTCCAAGGCGTATTCCGTAGATGAGATTTCAAAGACCACCGGCATAAGCCGTGCGACACTATATGTAAACCTCCGCAAGGAGAAGAAGAGTGAATGAAAATGAGGTACCTCTTTCCTTATGAAAGCCACCGTCTGGGCTAATGTGTTGGAGGAAAGGCAAGAAAAATCAAGAGATGATGCTATGTCAGTGAAGGAAACAGACACCGTGGGCAAGAAAAGGGCAAGAAAAGGGCAAGAAAAGATTGTATCAATCATTGAAGCGGATCCATACGTGAGCATAGCGGCCATTGCTTGTGAATCCGGTTTTTCAGTCAAAACCGTCAGGAACCTTATTGAGGAAATGAGAAAAGATAACCTAATAGTTCGTATCGGCCCGGACAAAGGTGGATACTGGCAATTGTTGAAATGACATATTTGCCTTTTGCATGGGTCCTCTATGACTACAAGGCGTATTCCGTCGATGAGATTTCAATACGTAAATCTCCGCAAGGAAGCCCGGATTAAACAGATAGACATATGATTGATTGAATTATGAGCGAAACAGTTACAATCACAACAAAGCGATTCTCTGACCTTAAGCTTGAGGAACTCTACGGTATCCTTCGGGTGAGGTCGGAGGTGTTCGTGACGGGGCAGAAATGCCTGTATGTGGACCCCGACGGCAGGGATTTCGGTTCCGTTCAGGTGTTCGCCTCGAAAGGGGACCGGATCATCGGATGCCTGAGGATAT
>JALFGP010000042.1 GCA_022777205.1 Rikenellaceae bacterium | reverse complement strand
ATGGACCTTTCCAGAGCGGGAGAACTGGGAGTGGCTGATGCCTACGGTGTTATCAAAAAATTCTGTGAGGAATGACGGGGGAATTGTTTGAAAATGAAGAATTGAGGCCCGGCTTCCTGAGCCTTTCCAGCGGAAGCAGCGGCAACTGCTATTTTCTGGGTCGCTTCAGGGGAAGCAAATGCGAGGGAGGAATACTGATTGATGCCGGGGTGAGCCTCAGAAGACTCAAGAAAATCCTCTTTGATGAGGGAATATCCACAGACTGCATCGAAGCCGTGCTCGTTACCCACGACCATATGGACCATATCCGTTCTCTCGCATCCTATTGCAAAAAGCTATGCAAACCGGTCTGGACTTCCCGCACCATAGCCGCAGCCCTTTCCGGAAAGACTTATTACCTTGCCGATATGGGGGTGGTTCCGGGGATTCTGGAAGAAGGGGAGTGGAATGCCATTGCCGGATTCGGGGTGAGGTATTTCGTGGTGCCTCACGATGCCAGTCAGACCATAGGCTATTATATAAAGGTACCGCTTGACTGCGGAGAGCATACTTTTTTCATTATGACCGATGCCGGCAGGGTGACTGACGAAGCTGTGGAGTATGCGTCAAAGGCTGAAACCGTGGTCTTCGAATCCAATTACGATATGGATATGCTGCTGCAGGGCCCATACCCTGCTGATTTGAAGCGCCGGATTATGGACGGCAACGGACATCTCTCGAACGATGAGTGTGCCAGTGCTGTGAAACGGTTCTGCCACAAAGGTTTGCGTAATCTGTTCTTGTGCCATCTTAGCGAGAACAACAACACTCCGCGCCTTGCTTTTGACACCACGGCAGCTGCTTTGGAAGAATTGTGTCGCAACTCCCGCATAGAAAAAGGAGCAGTCTGCTTGAGACCGCTCCCCAGAACATCGTCTTCGGGACTTATTTGGCTTTAGCCTTGGCTATCTGATTGGCTGCAGCGAGTGCCGGAATAATGTTGTCGTAAATGTTTTCCCGGCCCAGTTCCTTGTCCACTCCGAATTTTTCGAGGGTGTGCATCACGCGTGGCTGAACTCCGGAAAGGATTACCTGGACGCCTCTCTTGCGGGCCATATCGCAGATGTTCCTGAGGTTCTTCACTCCGGTGGAATCGATGAACGGCACCTTCCTCATTCGGATGATACGCACGCAGGTGTCCTGGTTCTTACGGTTCTCGAACTCTTCCGAAGTGGCAGCAAGCCCGAAGAAATATGGGCCGTTGATTTCGTAAACCTCCACTCCCTTGTGTATGTCCAGGAACTCTGTATCTTCCAGATTGGCCTTTTCGTCATCTTCTGTGGCCGCAAGTCTGGCCTGGTCAATGACCTGAATGCTGGAGGTCTGCATAGTCCTGCGCACAAAGAGCACAATCGCGAGCACCACACCCACCTCTATGGCAACGGTCAGATCCACGATTACGGTAAGGAAGAAGGTGATCAGGAGCACTGCCACATCGGATTTCTCACCTTTGAGCAGATAGCGGAAGGTCCTCCACTCGCTCATATTGTATGCCACCACCACGAGGATTGCGGCAAGGCATCCCAGCGGCACATACACCGCATAAGGCATCAGGAAAAGATAGATGAGCAGAAGCACCACAGAGTGCACGATTCCTGCAACTGAAGTCCTGGCTCCGTTGTTGATGCTTGCCATAGTCCTTGCAAGGGCTCCTGTGGCAGGTATTCCGCCGAAAAGCGGGGTGACTATATTCGCAAGGCCCTGGCCTATGAGCTCGGTATTGGAGTCGTGCTGCTTGCCCGTGACACCGTCCGCTACCATGGCAGCCAGCAGGGATTCGATGGCGCAGAGCATAGCGATGGTGAAGGCAGGGGAGACGAGGTTGCGCACGTCATTGAAACTCAGAGACGGCATCTGGGGTTTCGGAAGAGGCAGTCCCTGGGCGAGTTCCGGAAATTTGGAGCCTATGGTCGCAAACTCCAATCCTGCGAAGCGGCTCAGCAGAATTGAGGCTGCCGTGCCGGCGAAAAGCGCAATCAGGGAGCCCGGAAGTTTCTTGTAACCGAATCTGTTCCAGAGGATTATAATAAGGAGGCAGCCTGCGCTGAGAGCTGTTTCAATCCAGTTGATGTTAGATATGTTCTGAAAGTAGCAGACCCATTCCGGAATGAATCCTGCCGGTACTGCCACATCCGTGAGCCCGAAAAAATCCTTCATCTGGGTGGAGAAAATCGTCAGGGCAATACCGCTGGTGAATCCAACCACAATAGGATAAGGTATGAAATGGAAAATTGTCCCCATACGGCAAAGCCCCATTGCCACGAGTATTACTCCGGCCATTATGGTCGCGATTGTGAGTCCGGCCATTCCGTACTGGGCCACGATTCCGGAAATGATGACTATGAATGCTCCGGTCGGACCTCCGATGAGGAATCTCGAGCCTCCGAACACCGAGACTATGAACCCGGCTACGATTGCCGTAATCAGACCTTGCTGAGGGGTCACGCCGCTGGCTATACCGAATGCTATTGCGAGCGGAAGTGCGATGATTCCGACTATAATTCCTGCGATGAGGTCAGAAATGAATCTGTCTTTGCTGTAGCGCCCCTTCTGGAAAAGATGGAAAAATTTGGGGCGGAAAACTCTTGTGTACTTCATAGGCCACTTGATTATAAAACACTTACACGTTGCGGATGAATCTGTCCAGTCCGTCGTTGGGCCGCAAAGTTAGCATAAAAGCCTGAAATGGTCAAGATTTAATTGCGTGGCGGGGATATGATGCCCTCGTCGATGAGCCGGCGCAGCACTTTCAGCACTTTCGGCGGCAGTGTCTCCGGAGAGCCTGTGATCCTTTTCACATCTTCAATGCCGTATCCCTCTCCGAGTCCGTTCTTGAGCTTTGTTTCAATCTCTTTCTCATCATTTTTCCTTGCCCGGCAGACATCGCAGTTGCCGCAGTCCACGCTTTCCGTCTGGCCGAAATAGCGCAACAGATGTCTGCTGCGACATTCATCAGTCTCCGTGACATAGTTCACCATAGCCTCGGTGCGTCTGGACTGGTTCTCTTTCAGGAAGTTGTAGGTGTGCGGCTTCAGGTCCAGATTGCCCGGCATCAGCCTTTCGTGCTTGATGAAAATCACGTCGGATGTGGCGGCGGGAATGTAGCGGACCAGGTGCAGCAGGGACAGTCTGTAGAGTTTTTCCCTGAGTTGGGGTACCTGAAGACCCGTTTGCCCTGCCAGATAATCCTCGTCTATGCTCACAGGGTAGCTGAAGATTCCGGTATAACGCCTCATCATCAGCTCCAATATGCGTGGCAGGAGGGGGTCGTCGAAATCGTAGTCGTAGAAATCCTTGCGGTCGGCCGTTATCCATATCCTCGTTTTCACGTCCACGGATTCATTGACTATCCAGTGCCCGGCTTTTTCAATGTACTTGATTGCATACCAAGCACTCTGGCGGTTGAGCCGGTATTTGCTGCAAAAGGCGTTGAAATCGAATTTATGCTGACTCAATTCCCCATATTCGTAAGGAATGTCGAGGAAAATATGCACTTTCTGATAGATGTCTGCGATATAGTCCTCGTCGGGAAATGAGACTGTGTCGATCTGATGCAGGCGCTGAATGTCGCTGCTGTTCCAGAGCATCACCGCATATGACCGTTTCCCGTCCCTGCCGCCCCTTCCGGCCTCTTGAAAATATGCCTCCGGACTGTCCGGCACGTCGAAATGTACCACAAACCTCACGTCAGGCTTGTCTATGCCCATCCCGAAGGCATTGGTGCAGACCATCACCCGGGTGCTCCCGTTTTTCCAGTCCTCCTGTCTTTGAGCCCTGCTTTCGGAACCAAGGCCAGCGTGGTAGAATGAGGCTTCTATGCCTTTGGATTTGAGAAATGCAGCCAGTTCCTCGGCTTTCTTGCGGTTGCGCACATAGACGATACCGGTGCCCGGGACGGAATTGCAGATTGACAGCATCTGTCCGAGTTTGTCGTCTGTGGAGCGGACTATATAGGACAGGTTGGGCCTCTCGAAGCCTCCCTGAATGATTTTTTTCTCCCGGAATTTCAACTGTCTCATAATGTCCTGGGCGACTTCGGGCGTGGCGGTGGCAGTGACGGCAATCACCGGGGCGTCCACGATTTCGCGGATTTTGCCGATATTCAGATAGTCGGGCCTGAAGTCATAGCCCCATTGAGATATACAATGTGCCTCATCCACAACAATATAGGCCAGGTCCATATGGGTGAGGTACCGGCGGAAGAGGGGAGTGCCCAGTCTCTCGGGGGAGAGGTAGAGAAATTTGCAATCCCCATAGGTGGCGTTGTTCAGGGCAAGGTCCACTTCCTTGGCCGTCATACCCGCGTGGATGGCCAAAGCCTTGATTCCACGGGAGTTGAGGTTCTGCACCTGGTCCTTCATCAGGGCTATGAGCGGAGTAACGACCAGCGACATTCCCTCCTTCATCATCGTGGGCACCTGGAAACACACCGATTTGCCTCCACCTGTGGGCAGAATTGCAAGCACATCCTCACCTCCTGCCGCGGCACAGACTATTTCGTCCTGCTTCGGCCGGAATGAATCATAGCCCCAATACTTTTTGAGGATCTCCAGTGCTTTTGCCGTTTCCTTGTCCATCTGTCATTTCAAAACGGAAGTTTCTGCCTGTTTCCCGTCCTGAACTGCAAATGTACGATTTTTTGTCATTATCTCATCCGATGAGGGCTGCTATCGCTGGAACCGATTGCAGAATTGTGAAAAATCAATGAGAAATTCATACGGTCGGCTTGCTTTTTGCTTTGTTTTGTCGCGGCAAAATCGTACCTTTGCGCGTCCTCTGAAGGGACTGTTTTGGGATTTAATTTTTTAACATTTTTATACACATTTATCTACTATGAGCAAAATTGATTTGAGCAAGTATGGCATCACTGACGTGAAGGAAATTCTTCACAACCCGTCATACGAAGTTCTCTATCAGGAAGAGACCAAGGAAGGTCTCGAGGGTTATGAGAAAGGTCAGGTCACTGAACTCGGAGCGGTCAACGTTATGACCGGTATCTACACTGGCCGTTCTCCAAAAGACAAATTCTTCGTTTACAACGATGCATCAAAGGACACTGTATGGTGGACTTCAGATGACTACAAGAACGACAACAAGCCTTGCTCAGAAGAGGCTTGGGCAGACCTCAAGAAGAAAGCAGTCAAAGAGCTTTCCGGCAAGAGGCTTTTCGTTATGGATACATTCTGCGGAGCCAACCCTGCAACAAGACTGAAAGTGCGCTTCATTATGGAAGTGGCTTGGCAGGCACACTTCGTGAAGAATATGTTCCTCCGTCCTACAGAAGAGGAACTTGCAAACTACGGCGAGCCTGATTTCGTGTCATTCAACGCTGCAAAGGCAAAGGTTGACAATTACAAAGAGCTCGGACTCAATTCCGAGACTGCAACTGTCTTCAACCTCAAGACCAACGAGCAGGTTATTCTCAACACCTGGTACGGCGGTGAGATGAAGAAGGGTATCTTCTCAATTATGAACTATCTCAACCCTCTTCGCGGCATCGCTTCCATGCACTGCTCCGCCAACACCGACAAGGAAGGCACAAGCACTGCAATCTTCTTCGGACTTTCCGGAACAGGCAAGACCACCCTTTCAACTGACCCTAAGCGTCTGCTCATCGGTGATGACGAGCACGGCTGGGACGACGAAGGAGTGTTCAACTACGAAGGCGGATGCTATGCAAAGGTCATCAACCTCGACAAGGAGAGTGAGCCGGACATCTACAACGCAATCAGAAGGGACGCCCTTCTCGAGAACGTTACCGTTGATGCAGAAGGCAAGATTGACTTTGCAGACAAGAGCGTGACTGAGAACACCCGTGTTTCCTACCCTATTGACCACATCGAGAACATCGTTAAGCCGGTTTCAAAGGGCCCTCACGCAAAGCAGGTTATCTTCCTTTCAGCCGATGCATTCGGAGTGCTTCCTCCGGTTTCCATCCTTACTCCTGAGCAGACCAAGTACTACTTCCTCTCAGGTTTCACCGCAAAACTCGCAGGAACAGAGCGCGGTATCACTGAGCCGACTCCGACTTTCTCAGCTTGCTTCGGTGCTGCATTCCTTTCACTCCACCCTACCAAGTACGGTGAGGAACTCGTGAAGAAAATGGAAAAGAGCGGTGCAAAGGCATATCTCGTGAACACCGGTTGGAACGGAACAGGCAAGAGAATTTCCATCCGCGACACCCGCGGAATCATCGATGCCATCCTCGACGGTTCAATCGAGAAGGCTCCGACCAAGAAGATTCCTTACTTCAACTTTGAAGTGCCTACCGAGCTTCCTGGCGTGGATTCCAAGATTCTCGACCCTCGCGACACTTACGACTGCGCTTGCAAGTGGGAAGAGAAGGCAAAGGACCTCGCAGGCCGTTTCATCAAGAACTTCTCCAAGTTCACAAGCAATGAAGCTGGTAAGGCTCTCGTAGCAGCTGGTCCGAAACTCGAGGACTAATCGGTAAACCGATCTGAGTCAAACGGCAGAACCGCATTCCGGTCCTGCCGTTTTTCGCTACTTCCTACTAAATAAATTGTCAAAATCCAAAACAGATTGTAAATTTGCAAGGATTTGTCATCGGCAATATCAGCTCCCTTAAAAGGAGGTCGCAGATGCAGCATTCAGAAGATTACTAAACAATTAATTGATAGATTATGAGAAAACACATTGTAGCAGGCAACTGGAAAATGAACACCACAGTGCCTGAAGGCGTTGAACTCGCAAAGGCAGTTGTGGCTAAGGCCGCTGAAGTTCCATCAGATGTAAAATTGATTATAGCTCCTCCTTTCACCCACCTTGCACCCGTAGCTGAAGTGGTGAAGGGAACTGCTGTCGGACTTTCAGCACAGAATTGCGCAGACAAGACCAAGGGCGCTTACACCGGAGAGGTTTCAGTGGATATGCTCAAGTCAGTATCCTGCGAATACACCATTCTCGGCCACTCCGAGCGCAGACAGTACTATGGTGAGACAGATGCAAAGCTCGTGGAGAAAATCCACCTTGCACTTGCAGCAGGCCTTTCCCCAATCTTCTGCATCGGCGAAAACCTCGACGAGCGTGAGGCAGGCAAGCATTTCGATGTTGTCACTGAGCAGATCAAGAACGTGCTCTACACCCTCACTCCTGAGGAGATGGCAAATGTCATCGTGGCTTACGAGCCTGTCTGGGCCATTGGTACAGGCAAGACTGCAACTGCAGAGCAGGCACAGGAAATCCACGCTTGCTGCCGTAAGGTGCTCGCAGAGAAGTTCGGTGCACTTGCAGAGGAAATCACCATTCTCTACGGCGGAAGCTGCAAGCCTTCAAATGCCAAGGAACTTTTCGCACAGCCTGACATTGACGGCGGTCTTATAGGAGGAGCTGCTCTCAAGGCAGAGGACTTCATAGGAATCGCAACATCCTTCTAATCGCACTGCAACTTTTTACAAAGACCCCTAATAATCAATCCAAATGAATTCCATAGCGAATATGAACAGGGCTGCCGACAATATCAGGTTGTTGGCAGCCTCTATGGTCGAAAAGGCCAAATCAGGGCATCCGGGTGGCGCAATGGGTGGAGCGGACTTCATCAATGTGCTGTTTTCGGAATACCTTGTCTATGATCCGGAAAATCCTTTCTGGGATGGACGTGACCGTTTCTTCCTGGATCCCGGACATATGAGCAGTATGCTCTATTCGGTTCTTTCTTTCACGGGCAAATTCACTATGGAGGAACTCGCCTCTTTCCGCCAGTGGGGCAGTCCTACGCCGGGACATCCGGAGCGCTGCGTGGAAAGGGGGATTGAAAACACCTCAGGCCCTCTCGGACAGGGGCATACCTTCGCAGTGGGTGCGGCCATAGCAGCCAAATTCCTGCAGGCCCGTCTGGGGGACGTTATGGGGCAGAGGATATATGCCTACATTTCTGACGGAGGAATTCAGGAGGAAATTTCCCAGGGAGCAGGCCGCATTGCAGGTACGCTGGGACTGGACAACCTGACGATGTTCTATGATTCCAACGGAATCCAGCTCTCCACCACCACGGAAGTGGTTGACACAGAGGATGTGGCTGCAAAATATCGCGCCTGGGGATGGCATATCATTGAAATAGACGGAAATGACGTGGCTCAGATACGCGCTGCACTGGATGAGGCCATAGCCTTCAAGGGCCAGCCTACTCTCATCATCGGCCACACCGTTATGGGTAAGGGAGCCCTCCGTGCAGACGGCAGCAGCTATGAGAACTGTTGCGCCACTCACGGTGCACCTCTCGGAGGAGATGCCTATCTGAACACAGTCAAGGCCTTGGGCGGAGATCCTCAAAATCCTTTCACCATCTTCCCTGAAACGGCAGAAATCTATGCTTCCCGCAAGGCGGAACTCCAGCAGATTATAGCTCAGAAGAAGGCCTTCGAGGCATCCTGGGCAGCTGCAAATCCGGAACTGGCAGCAAAGAAGGAGGAATGGTTCAGCGGCAAGGCACCGGAGATTGACTGGTCTGCAGTTCAACAGAAACGGGACGATTCCACAAGGGGTGCATCGGCGGCAGTGCTTTCTCAACTTGCTCAGCAGGTGGGCAATATGATAGTTTCTTCGGCTGACTTGAGCAATTCCGACAAGACAGACGGCTTCCTCAAGAAGACCACCGAACTGCGCAAAGGCGATTTTTCCGGAGCATTCTTTCAGGCCGGAGTTGCAGAGCTCACAATGGCCTGCTGCTGCATAGGAATGGCACTTCACGGAGGAGTCATACCTGCCTGTGCAACCTTCTTCGTATTCTCCGACTATATGAAACCTGCCGTGAGGATGGCGGCGCTTATGGAGGTGCCTGTCAAATTCATCTGGTCCCACGATGCATTCCGTGTGGGCGAGGACGGACCGACTCACGAGCCAGTGGAGCAGGAAGCCCAGATCAGGCTGATGGAGAAACTCAAGAACCATCACGGACGCAATTCCATGCTGGTGCTCAGACCGGCTGATTCCGAGGAATGTACTCAGAGCTGGAGGCTTGCGATGGAGAATGTGTCCACTCCTACTGCCCTCATACTTTCCCGTCAGAATATCAAGAGCCTGCCTGAAGGAAACCCTTATGCTGATGTTGCAAAGGGAGCCTATATAGTGGCCGGTTCCGACAGATTGGACGATTTCGGACTCGGAATGAATGAAGTGGTGCTGCTTGCTTCAGGTTCTGAGGTTTCCACCCTCATTGCGGGAGCTGAACTGCTTCGCGAAAAAGGAGTGAAATGCCGTATAGTTTCCGTTCCGTCCGAGGGACTTTTCCGTAGCCAAAGCTTTGAATATCAGGAAGAAGTTATTCCTTCAGGGGCAAATGTTTTCGGTCTCACAGCGGGGCTTCCTGTAAATCTGCAGGGCCTTGTGGGTTCCAACGGAGTTGTTTTCGGGCTTGAGAGCTTCGGCTTTTCCGCTCCATACAAGGTGCTTGACGAAAAGTTGGGCTTCACAGCTGAAAATGTATTCGCACAAGTAATGGATATGCTCATTTGATGATTAAAAATATTGTCAGAAAAATAGTCGTTCTTGCAGCTTCTCTGGCTGCGGGAGCGGCTTTCTTCGTTTCTTATGGCTTTGCAGCGGGAAGCGGCAATCCCAACAACCACATATCCTTCATCAATCTTTCAGTAAACGACGGCCTGTCCCAGTGCACGGTGCTCTCCTGCGTCCAGGATACCTTAGGCAGGATGTGGTTCGCCACTCAGGACGGACTGAATCTATATGACGGTTACGAATTCCGTACTTTCAGGAATGATGCTCAGGACAGCACTTCTGTGGCCAACAACATAATACGCAAAGTTTACCTCGATAAATCCGGCAATATCTGGGTAGGAACCGGGAAAGGCCTGTCCTGGTATGATGCCCGGTCCGAGAGTTTCAGAAATTTTCCGACTGATGACCGTGCAGTGACCGGCATTGCGGATACCGGAGATGGCAGGCTGATGGTTGCCGCCGGAGGTGACCTTCTGTTCTTTGACAAGGCTGCGATGCGTTTTGAAGAGGGGAATGTGCTTCAGTATTCCGGCAATATCAGGGCTACAGAA
Source organism: Rikenellaceae bacterium (assembly GCA_022777205.1). GTDB lineage: Bacteria > Bacteroidota > Bacteroidia > Bacteroidales > UBA932 > Cryptobacteroides. Next base: position 35,343 of record JALFGP010000042.1, on the reverse strand, counting down.
TTGTTCAGTGATGAAGAAGGTGTATGGATAGGAACTGCGTCGGACGGAGTGCTCTGCTGGAGTCCTGACAACAATGGGGTGCGGCGCATTTTCTCTCCCGGGGGGGGCAGAAATATGGTACAGGCCATCTTGCGCAATGGAGACCAGCTTTGGATTGCCACTGAAGGGGACGGTTTGTGGATGTATGACATAAAGTCCAATGTCTCAGTGGCTTACCATTCGACATCGGCTAATGGCGGCAGCATCAATTCCAATTATGTCCGCAGTCTGGCTCTCGATATCTACGGAAGGCTATGGGTGGGTACCTACAATGGATTGAGCATCTTGGAGAACGGAGTTTTTCAAAAAATCCAGAGCGACCCGTTCCTGGACGGCAGTCTCAGCCAGTCTTCGGTACGCTGCATCCTTAGGGACAACCAGGGAGGGATGTGGCTCGGGACATATTTCGGAGGCATCAACTACTGGCATCCAAGAATGAACCGCTTCCACGTCATTAAACGCGAACCTGTGGCCAACTCCCTGAATGACAATGTGGTGAGCTGTTTTGCGGAAGACAATCAGGGCTTTGTCTGGATAGGTACCAACAGTGGCGGACTCAATTGTTTCGACCAGAAAAGCGGCCGGTTTTCAGTCTATAAGCTGAGGGACACCGGTCGTGAAAAACTTGAGTCGGACGACATTAAAGCCATATTTGTGGACAACCGCAACGGGACCATTTTTGTGGGGGCCCACGCCGGAGGTCTTTCAAGGGTAGACAGGCATCTCGGACGGCTATCCCCCTATGATTCAGACACTCCCAATCCTCTTGACGTCTATGCCCTCGCTCCTGCTCCGCAAGGAAGAGTATGGGTGGGCACCCTTGAAGGGCTGAAATCTTTTGACCCGGGCACATCGGTTTTCACCTCCTGCGATTACGATGCAGACGGCAATCCGCTTTCTGACTGGAGCGTGAGGACTCTTCTGAATGATTCGGCTGGAAGGCTATGGGTGGGACTTGAACAAGGACTCGGAGTCTTTGACACTACCTCTGGAAAGCTCAAGGCTCTGGATTTCTGCAAGGCCTGTCCTGAACTTGGAGAGGCGTTTGTTCAGTGCTTATGTGAGACTTCCACCAAACTCGTGTGGATAGGTACACGCAACGGACTCTACTGCTGGAGGCCTGCCAAAAATGAATTCGCCTCCTTTACCTCGAAAGACGGACTGCCTTCCGACATAGTCAGCGGAATGGAGGAGGACCGTTTTGGAAGGCTTTGGATAAGCACGGACAGAGGGCTCTGCTGTTTCAATCCGCTTTCCGGACATTTCCGCAACTATACTCTCGAAGACGGTCTGCCGGGCAACCAGTTCAATCCCGGGGCACATCTTTGCCTTAAGAACGGCCGTATGCTTTTCGGAGGTGTCCAGGGCATCACCACTTTCCGTCCGGAGCAGATGGAGGACAATCCTTTCACTCCAAAACCCCAGATTTCCAGACTGGAAGTTTCCGGTGTGGAAATTCGTCCCGGTGACGGCAGCGGCATACTCGAGCAGGGAATAGCCTTTACCGAACGCATAGTCCTGCCTCACGATATGAATTCCATATCCCTGCGCGTTTCTGTACCCAACTACCTCTCTTGGCACCACAACACTTTTTCGTACAAGCTTGAGGGCTATGACAGGAACTGGCACACTACAGAGGGCCGCAGCATAATACTCTCGAACCTTCACCACGGTAAATACAAGCTTCTGGTCAAAGCTGCCAACAATGACGGGAAATGGAATGAGGAACCGCTTCAACTCGACATTGTGGTGAAACCTATATGGTACAATACGGTTTGGGCGCGAATACTCTTCGGTTTGATGGTTGTGGCAGCCTTAGCCGGCATTTTCATATTTGCGATAAGACGCAAGGAAGAAGAGGGCAGGCTTGAGCTCGCGAGACAGGAGAAGGTGCACCAGGAAGATATGCACCAGATGAAGATGAAGTTCTACATCAATATCTCCCACGAGATGCGCACTCCTCTGACCTTCATCCTGAATCCTCTCACTGAGATGGTAGCGCGCAGCAGTGACCCGTGGATGCGCAAGCAGCTGAGGTATGTGGAGCGCAATGCCCAGAGGCTGCTGCACCTCGTGAACCAGCTTATGGATTACAGGAGGGCAGAGCTGGATGTGTTCAAGCTTAAGGTACGCCGTGAAGATGCATGGAAGATTATCAAGGAGATTTGTTCTTATTATGATAAGCTTGCCATACGTAAAAGATTGAAATACAGCTATGTGGGAAATCTGGAAGGCAAAATGCCATATATAGACGGACAGTATCTGGAACTTATTCTCACCAACCTGCTTTCCAATGCCTTCAAATACACCGATGCTGGCAAGGTCAGCGTTAGTGCCACACTCACTCCGGAAAATCTGGTGCTTGAGGTGCGAGATACCGGTTCTGGCATCCCTGATGAGGAAAAGGAGCATATTTTTGAGCGTTTCTACCGTCTGGATCAGGACAGCAGGGGCAGCGGCATCGGACTATCTCTGGTGCGCAGGCTTGTTGAATTGCACCACGGCACCATAACATTGGACAGCGAACTGGGTAAGGGAAGCACATTCACCGTAACCTTCCCTCAGAACCTGAGCCTTTATTCCAAGGAGGAAATTGCTCCTGACGATGAAAATGCCGAACTTAGGGCAATCAGGGCCAGGGATATGTTCATAGATGATTCTACAGACCTGGAGGAAGTGACCGAGGAGAGCCAGGCTTCGACCTTGAATGTGAAACTGCTTATGGTGGAGGATAATGAGGAGGTGAGGAAATATATGTCCCGGGGACTTTCGAGATATTTCATTGTGGAGCAGGCTGTCAACGGGGCCGATGCGCTGGAGAAGATGAAAGAGTTCAAGCCGGATTTGATTGTGACTGATTTGTCAATGCCTGTGATGGACGGACTCAAGTTCTGTTCGACGGTCAAGCACAGTTCTGACACGGCCCATATCCCTGTAATTATGGTCTCTACAAGGGTGGATAAGGAATACCATCTGGAGGCTATGAAGGCCGGAGCTGACGATTTCATCCCGAAGCCGGTGTCTCTTTCCCTGCTGGTGGCCAAAATCCGAAATGTGATGCGCACTCTAACAAGGATGATGGACAGGACTACCACTTCCTTGGAGATTGAACCGGAGAAGTTGAGTTTCAATGCTTTGGATGAGCAGATTCTCAAAAAGGCGGTTGAAGTGGTGGAGAAAAACATAGACAACGCCGAATTCTCAACCGAGGATTTTGCCCAGCAGATGAATATGAGCCGTTCCAACCTCCATCTGAAGCTTAAGTCTCTCACAGGAGAATCAGCCCTCGATTTCATCCGCAAGGTAAGGTTCAAGGAGGCGTGCAGGCTGCTCGAAGACGGACGTTACAGCATCTCCGAAATCAGCGACCGGGTGGGCTTCAGCACTCCGTCCTATTTCGCCACCAGCTTCAAGAAATATATGGGATGCTTGCCGACTGAATGGAGCAAGAAACATCGCTGACGAGATTGCCGGTCGGGGCCGGCAATGACGAAAGCCCCGCACCGTCATCCCCGGCCCTCGTCGTCATCCCCGGCTTGACCATCAACGTCATCCCCGGCTTGACCGGGGATCCAAAGGCGTGAGATTGCCGGTCAAGCCGGCAATGACGTTTGTATTTATTAACTTATTTAGTATACCTTTGTAAAGGATTTTAATGTAGGGAGAGCGCTCCTACGCTGATGTACATAACAAGAGCCATTCGCGACGCGAATGGCTCTTTTGCAAAAACCTATTTATAATGACAAAACGGTGGAATAGCCGTTTATGCTTACTGTCATATTTGAGTCGGAGAGGGAAGCTGTTATGCTTGGGAGAGTACTCAGAGTGGAGACAGGGACGATTACACTCACGAAATGCACAGCATTGGAGCCCGATTTTGTGATGCCCACGGAGCAGCAAGGCCGCTCTGTCTTTGAACCGATTACATCTGATGTCCAGGACGTTCCCGTGCTGGAAATGAAACTGCTAACGGCCGAAGTCCCGTCGAAGCAGAAAGTCCTGAAATGCATATCATTGCCATCCCCAAAGGCAGTCGTCGCTCCGAACGCCCCGTCTATTCTCTCAAAATTCACAGTGCCCGGGCAGAAATGCCAGTGCAGGTCCACGGAACCCGTAGCAGTACCCTCAGCCTTGTCCAGGATTACGAATACACCCTGGCTCTTGAGATGGAAAACACTCCTTTCGTGGCTCAGCGTTGAATAAGAAGCATTGCTGACCTTGACCATATTCACATCCTCACCCCGGCTTTCCTTGACGCACTTTCCGAGCATAGTAGTAAGAGTCTTCCCGTCAAGCGTAATGGTGTTGTGCATAGCCGTCGATCTGAAACTTTCCCTAATCTCGTCTTCACCTGCGGAACCTCCATAAGTGTAAACCCCGGAATCCGGCAGGAAGTGTCTGCCGTTACGGTACAGACTGATGGTCCCGTTGTCCGGCTGGCAGTGCCACCACCCGAATTCATTATAATTGTTCTTAAGTATGAGCATCTGGTCAGAAGCCGTCCATCCGCTGCGGAAAATATGCCAGCCAGAATGAGGATAGCTTTGGTATGTCCCCGTCGGTGCAGTGCCCTGTTTGCGTTCATTTGCCATCCAGAGGAAAGTCCCGTCGTCCGGGAAGAGCGTTGCATACTTGGTGAAATTCTTCTTCAGCACGCTCTTGTCCCATCCCTTGGCCCTCGTGTCATTGAAATTCTCAAGCGAATAGTCCGGATACATAATGTCCCTCACGAATTCGCAGGCCTTTCTGAGTCTTTCCACATATCCCGAAGGCATTTTTCCTCCCCGGTCGTTGTTCAAAGCCAGATTGTACATATTGTAGAACGTGGAAATAACAGAGATATGATAGCTCGGGTCCATCTCGTTCTGCATACCGTCCTTGGCGAACTGAATCCCAATCTGTTTCTCCATATCAGTATATGACTTGCTCTCCCAATCTTCTGCCGCCTTGAACTCAGGAAGGAGTACTGCAGCATAATACACGGCCTCCACCTCGAACAGCCTGTGGTTGCTCGCCTCTTTATGGTAAGTATTTGCCCTTATGCACTCCACAGTGTCGTAAAGCGAGGTGAGCAGGTGGGTAAGAAAGCCCGGACTCAGGCTCTCGGCACCTATGCACCAGTTCAGCACATTCAGATAGGCGGTTGTGCGGGAAGTGGCTTGCAAATCGGTCCAGATGTCCTTCCACTCGTGTTCCTTGAGGCTATACGAGCCGGTTTCCGCTCCAGGGCAGGGGAAGGTCTTGAGAAAGTCGGAATAGACCTCTTCAATCGCCCGGACATATTTCTCGTCCTTTGTGCACCAGTATGCCTTTGCCTGGGATTCTATCCATTGGTGGCGGAATTTCTGCAGTGCAAACTGAGTCTCCGTGGTCGGGAGAATGTTCCAGTCTATGCTGCCGTCGGAGGCCATAAATGAATAATAGATGTCATTGCCTTGCGCATCTGTGCCCTCCTCGTAGTTCTTCACATAGAACCTGTAGCCGTTTTCCTTCAGTGCCTGGTCTGCAATATGCCTGTCAGAGTCAGACAGGTTGGTGTTCCCAAGATTCACGTCCGGATTTACCGGAGTGGTCCTCTTCTGCCAATAAGCCTTCAGGGCAACTGCGGCATCGTACAGACGTCCGGCCTCATAGCAGGCTTTGACCTCCTCCAGACCGTTCCCGTCGAGGTTCATAATCCCGAAGATGCGGCTGTTCACCAGTGCTTCCTTTTCCGGGTCCACACCTCCGACCGGTTCTATGCCGCTGAAATCCAAGGTGATGGGATTGCGGCGATTGGCCATCAGTGCAAGTGTGGAATTGACTGTCTTGCTGTAGCAACCGGCCTGAGTGTTGATGTCCACGCTGAGCGAAGAAATGCTGCCGGCAATCATAGGTACAAGGAAGTGCAGGTCTCCTGCTGCGCTGAGACTGAGATTTGACGGGTCTATGCTGATGCTGGTGCTGCCCTCTGCAACACTTAACTTGCCGCTCTGGAGCGCCAGTGTGCATTTGCCGGCTATGTTGGAGCCGGAGCTGAGGACTATGCTCTCTATGCTCTCTTCGGCGCTGATTCCCAAAGATTTGATGCTCAGGTCCAGATGGGCGAGGGGACGGTCCCAGATGAGGGGCACGCTCTCCTCGGGTATTGCGGAGTAGGTCTTCTCGGAATAGGCCCACATCAGGTCAGCTTCCTTGTCAAAATTGCAGTCTGAGGGGCTCTGGACAGTGGGTACGGTGACGATGATGCTTGGGATTTCGCTCGTTACGGCATCCACGGCCGAAGGGGGATAGACTGCATAGAAACGGGTTTTGCTGCTGATGGATGCGCTCAGTTCCACGGGCACGGTGAATTCAGCAAGCTCGCAGTCCTGGGTGAGAGGCTCGGAGTTGCTGAGGGATGATGCCCAGGAGCTGGAAGCGAGATAGGTCACTGCAATCCGGTCACCCTCGCTCCAGATGACATCTCCGCCCTCAAGTTTGGTCTTGGAACTTAGGTAGGTCGAAGTGAACCTGATTTCCGCAGTATCTTTCCTGCCTATGTCCGGAGCCAGTTGCTCCCTGCTGCAGGAAACAATGGCGACTGCAATCCAGCTTGCAGTCGCCATCAAATTTATTATAGACTTGATTGTGGTCATCAACCCTGTGTTTTAGTGGTCAGTCTGCTTTCTCTCAGAAACTGCCGAGCTCATTTGGGGCGTAGCGGTAGGCTGCTGTGTTGGCTTTTGTAACTGTGTCCCAGCGTACTGCACCGATGATATTTGAACCTGGATCTTTTCCGGATTCTACAGGTATGATTTTATAAGGTCCATAAGCACCGTTTGCCGGAGCCCAAGTTTCTGAAAGGGGAGTTTCTGACAATTTGACAGGTGTACCTTTCTGGATGTTATCTCCGCTTATGTTGCCGGGGTTTAGGACATATGTTTCACTAGTTGTGAAGTAGTAATTGAATGTAACATTTCCACTTTTCGGCTGAGTCAATACGTTATTTAGTTTTTTAATATTTACCAAAGTCGCGTTTGCAGAGCTGAGGACTGCATCATTGAGCAGATTGTTGTATACATTACAAGACGTGAATTTGCACCCCAAAACAAGACCAGCATTAGGTACTTTTAGTCTGTCAATTGTGTTGTTGTATACATTGCAATTTGTAACTGTTGATGCTTGAGCATTTAAAATCTTAAAGTCGCTAAAATTGATGGAACCGTCACTATTCGTTTTTCCCGAATAATAGAAAATATTATTGTAAACATAGAAATCAGTAATGGTAGACTGTTTACTAGAAAAACTTATACAACTTGAAGAGTTTGCAACCTCGCCCTTATCATTAGTGTAGGAACCTGTTGCAGAGTAATCACAATTTGAGATTGATACAGATTTGATTGTCGTAGCTGCATTTATAATATATATAAGGTGTCGTTGCAGATTCTTAATTGTGCATTCGTCAAAAACAATGTAGCCAAATGTAGTGCCTGGAGTAGCAGTAGCGCTCTGTTGTTGAATAACATCAGAACTTGTCGAAGTAATTGCAATGTTTTTAAACAACAATACGCCATTTTCATTTGTTTTAGGTCTTAACGCCCTCGCGTTCGAGATGATGGCTTTACTACCTGAATTGACAGCGCAAATAATCAAGTTGTCAAGGTCATTGTAGTCAATTTTGATATTGTTGGACTCATTGTCTATGAAATAAACACCATCCTCTTTAATCGTTGTATTTGACTTGCCGTCGTGAAGCATCTTTCCACCAGGATGAGTCGTTTTGTTAAATTTGTATCCACCCTTTTCAGGATCGCCTACAGCAATATCAAATCCGTCATTGTACTTGACAAAATAATTCAGATGGTCTGTGTATTTGGTCGACTCTGCTGTTTTAGTCAACAGAATTGTATTTCTTTGACTCAAATTGATTGCAGTATTTTTCGAGATTGCCTTTTGAGTCCCATCCGTTTTAGACAATATGACTGTAAAACCACTCTCGAAGTTAGTTGGAAATATAGAGAAATAATAAACTCCAGGTTTGAGAGCCTCTTCACCAGAACTTTTTAATGTGACATATATTTCAGGAGATGTTGCTTTCAATACTGGTTCGCCTGTCTTAAATGAAACATCATATGAGCCTGCAAGAGTTTCTCCTTTATTGCCCATAAGAGTTATTGACTTGACGTCTGTAATATCGTCGGCAATAGTGAATTGGATGTGATTGAACAGATTCTTGAATTCTATTGTATTATCTTGGAGCACACCTGCCATATGGGCATATGTCGTAGCAAAAGAACCAGGTTTTGCCGGCTGGTTCGGATCAAGATAAGAACTGATAACTTTATTAACTTTGTCGAACTTAGAATTTCTGTGAGGATAAAGAGCATAAAACTCAGTGGCATCAGCAGGAACCTCGCCTGAAAAAACTGCATTCCCGTTCTCTAAACTCTTGATAGTGAACTGGTTGTTAGCCCCTTCAGCATTATCGAAAATGGATATTTGGTCAGCGCTTAACCAGTTTACAGCAATGCCTTCAGCCGAAATTTCGCCCAAAACGGTTTTGCTTCCTTCAGTCATAGCTGAAAGTTCCATTGGAATGTATGTTACCTTGGAATTCTGGTCCTGATTGTTTTCATTGTTCTCATTGTTCTCAACGAGAGTCTCCTTGGTGCAGGCAATCGCGAGGAGTGCGAGTGCAGAATAAAGTATCGCTTTAGTTTTCATAATTTTACCTCCTGTCATTAGATTACCAGTCCATAGTTGTTTCACCGTTTTCACCGCTCCAAGTGTTATAATTTTCCGTGCTGCCGAAATTAGATTGCAGTACAGTTGAACATTCACTCTCGAAACAACTCATTTCCAGAGTGGGTGGGGCATAGGATAAAGCCCTGTTTGTGATCCTTTCAGTCATAGTGCTATTTTGTTTTATTTCTTTTTGCAAAGTTATGCGGATATGGCTCCCGGGAGCCCCTCTTGCTGATTATTATATTTTGTTTTTGTGCCTGTTTCTTTGATTCTGTACAAACTTTCTGGAAAAATGTTCAAAACAAATTCAAAAGGGGGTTTCTTTCAACAAATTTTGCAGTGTCTTGAACAAAAATGAAGGCAAAAGCACAAAGTTCACAAACTCGCAAACAATCCGAAATCGCTTCCGGCTGCCTGGAAACTAACTTTGCAATACAAATTCAAAACACTAAACTATGACCGTAAAACAATATTTGGCCTGTGTCGTGGCCCTGTCGGCAGTGCTTTCCTGCACCACCGAGCCTTTCGAGCCCGGCAAATCAGGCGACATTGACAGGGAACTTCCCCCTTCTGTCGTCTCTCCAGAAGCCCCAGAGGGTTTCGACGAATCAATCTTTGACGTTCTCAATCTGGACTATCCCGGACTCGAAAAGGTGAAATCCTACTACGAGGCCGGAAATCTCGGAAATGCAGCAAGCGAACTGCTTGTGTATTGGAGAAGCCGCTCAAATGTCGTGAATCCTTATGTGGATCTTGTGAGTCCTTCCTACACCGATGTGGAGAAGAATAAGGCCGATCAGGCCCTCGATTACCGTTTCTGTGTGGCCAAGTTTGTGGAGAACGCAAATGAATCTTCGACAGAAGCCGACGACATCTATTATTCCTTTGCAAAAGTGGAAGACAAGCAGACCGTAATCGACTGGGATTTCGTTCCTGCTGGGGTGGACGACCAGGAATTCCGTTATCAGAAGCACCGCCACCAGTGGATGGAGCCTCAGGCAAAAGTTTATCGTGCCACCGGAGACGAGAAATATTTCCTGAACTGGCAGACGGTCTATTTGTCCTGGCTTGAAAAATATGTCCCATCCTTCCCAGGCGACACTCACAAGTATCCAGCACCGGGAGGAGCAGAGAATGATGTGGATTACTGGTGGAAAGGCCTGCAGGTTGCTGAAAGGGTGCTTTCCCAAATCAATATCCTTCCTTATTATATAAATTCCAAGAACTTCACTCCGCAGTGGCTCAGTTTCTTCCTCACTATGTTCTCCCACCAGGTGGAACTGATGAGAAACAATCTTTATACTGACGGCAATATTCGTGTGACCCAGCTCCAGGCCCTTGCCACAGCCGGTATTCTTATGCCGGAATTCCGCAATGCAGAGGAATGGACCAGCCAGGCATACAGCCTTATCAACCAAGAGGTTGATGCCCAGTTCTTCTCCGATGGTGTGCTTGTGGAATGTGACCCGAGCTACCATATCGCAGCGATTTCCGATTTTCTCGAGGCCCAGACTGTGGCTTTCTACAATCATCGTATGGATTTGCTGGATGAGGATTATATAACCAAGCTTCACAACGCGATGACCTTTGTGGCAGACATCACCTATCCCGATTACAGCATAGATAACTGGAACGACACCCGCGCATCCTCCTACAGCAAGAGCGTACTTCAGAGAAATTTCACAAAGTATTCCGAGACCTTTCCGGAGGATCAGTATCTCAAGGCTATGGCCACGGGCGGCAAGCAGGGCGCATATCCGCAGAACACCATCGCAAGCTATCCCGACGGAGGATTCTATATGATGCGCAACGGATATGATGCCAATTCCACTATGATTGTTCTTTCCAACAATGAGAATCCGAAAGAAGCCTGGCACTGCCAGCCTGACAACAACACTTTCTCTTTCTGGAGCAAGGGCAGGAATTTCCTTCCGGATGCGGGAGTATATTCTTATAACACAGGTAGTTCTAGAACCAACTATGCAAAGGCATCGAACCACAATACTGTTACCTACTGTTCGTATGAATATCCGTTCTACACTCCGAGGGAGGTCTCCGTTCCAATCTGCAAATCCCAGAGCAAGGACGACCTGATTGTCTCGCTGCACAAGATTTACAGCGGAGATTCCGAAGAAATGGACGTATGGCACAGAAGGGCGATGTTCTTCGTCAAGAGGGAATTCCTCGTCGTGGTCGATGACATATATGGAGGTCTCGGAAATATGGTGAACTTCCATAGCCATCTCACCAATGATGATGACGCGAATGTGACCACCGTACAGGAAGACTGTGCCGCCTACACCCATTTCGCCGACGGCAACAATGTCTATATCCGCACCTTCCTTGAGAACCCGTCTGATGTACAGTTCTCAGAGGTGACAAGCTCTGTTTCCAACAAACTCGACGTCATTTCCGGCAGCAGAAAGGGTTACAAAATCGGAATAGAAAAAGGAGAGGACAAGTCTGCGCGTATGATTACCGTAATCTGTCCTTTCAGCACCAAACTGCCTGAGGTTTCCGCCAAGTTTACAGACAACTCCGCCGGAATTTCAGCCATCCACCCCGAAGGCTCTGCCGTAAGGGTTGACATAGACGGAGAAGCTTTCCCTATGAGCTACTCACTGAATGAATAATCAACAAAACCAACATAATTATGTCCATTAAAACCATAAGAAACCTCTTTCTTGCACTCGGGGCCCTTCTGGCTGCTTCCTGCGCCAAGGACGGACTTGAGAGGGAGGGTTTCAGACTATATTATCCGGATGGAGTCGAGTTCGGCCAGAACGTCGGCTTCAACATCAGCCCGACCTGGAGCGGAGGCGCACCCGAGGACTTCAAAATCACTCAGGTAAAGTTGGATGACGCTTATTATATGGGTCCGGAATTCACAATCAATTCGTCCACCGGTGTTCTCACCATCGCCGGAACAGTCAACACCGCCCCCGGAGTCTACCGCATTTCCATCTGCTGCAGCGTAAACGGAGTGAAATACAGTTTTCCGGACAAACTGACGGTGACTTTCCTCAACGGAATACCTGAGGGCATTTCCACCGAGCCGGACTTCTTCTTCCTGAACATCGCCCATCTCAAGGCGGACAGCACCAAGGAACTCCCTACAGCAAAGGTTGTTACGGAAGGCGAACACCTTAAAATCGAATCCTATTCCATACGCAACGTGAAGAAGGACGGGGAGTATCTGGACAACATCACCACTCCGTATTTCACTATAAGTGAGGATGGTGTAATCTCCGCAGTCAGAGGTGCACCTTTCGAGGTGGGAACCTACAAACTAGACATCAAACTCGAAACTCGTTCCTATCGTGATGAAAACAGCAAAGTGGGACTCTTCACGGATGCCGTCACGGTGCACGTGGTGTCAGGTCCTACCTCAATTGCATACAATCGTGACACCTTCTATCTGGACGAAGGGGAAAATTCAACTTTCGAGAGTGCAGCCCCTGTGGTTACAGGTTCTCTTGACGGACTTGAGTTCTCCATCCAGTCGAATCCTGCAACCGACAAAATCAGCATTGATTCCGCGACCGGAGTCATCAAAGTGGCTAAGGGACACGGATTTGTCAATGGGGATGTCTATGCTTTGGATGTTTATGTGAAGAATGCATATATTGAGGAACCGGAATGTTTCCAGAGAGTCTTGACCCTCAAGGTCGTGGACAACATCCCTGCCATCCAGGACTTCAGTTATGCAGAGCAGACAAAGAAGATGGTGCTCGGATGGACTGCAGAGCCAGAGCCTGCGGACAACGGTGCCTATATATATGAATTCACCGACCCTTCAGCAGACTATGTGAAATGGGTCAGTCTGGACCCTGAGACCGGAAAACTTTCCGCCGTCAAGGGCAATATGCTTCCTGTCGGAACATATCCTATATCAGTGACTGCCCGCGACGGTAAATACCAGAATGCAGTGGAAAAAGTATTCACACTCAACGTGGTGGAGAACCCTTATTATTTCACCTATTTCAGTTATGGCAACAACCTCGGACTCACTGAGGAACAGACCAGAGGGGTGAGCCAGTTCAGGGTCTATTCTGAAGAGGAACTTCTGGGCCTCAATCCTGCAATCAAATATACCGACCTTTCTTCTGAGGCAACTGTCACATTCTCCGGCACACGCAAGAGTCAGTTGAGCGGAACGGCAGTTGACAAGACCTCAGGAAAGCTGACATTCAAAGGCTTCAGCAGTCAGAAGATGGGAGTTTATATTGTAACAGCAACGACCAAGGACCCTTCCGACCCTGAAAATACTTTCACTGTGAAAGTGCCTGTGTTTGTAGATTTTGCCGGTGTGACGAAAGCCGGACTCAGCGTTGAGTACACTCCGTTTGTGCTGCGGTTCAATCCGAAGGAGGGCGGAAGATCTGCCGTTCCTGCAATCAAGGGAGCTGAGCTGGCTGATTTCTATATGGACTGGCGCAGGACATTCGCTTTCTACAATCTGGACGGTAACCCAGACATATTCACACCTGACGGAGCTCTCAGTAGTAAGACCAACAATACTTTCCTGAAGCATCTTTGGGGAAATTACGGAAGTGCCAATTACGACTCAAAGGATGCCGTAGGTTTCTATGACGGTTCAAAGGCCAAGAGCAGGGAAGTGCTCGCAAAGTCGCCTTGCTATGTGGACGGAAACAGGGGCAGCAACTATCTTTCAGTTGTGGCCAACAGGGGAGTATGGTTTGACCAGGAATGGGCAGACGGAGTCTTCATAGGAGAAATGACTGTTGCGGTCTCTCCTTTTGACGGTTTCAAAGATTTGGGCGATGCTCTTGGAGGCGCTGTGGATGACCACAAATTCAACCCATTCGCCCTGTGGATAGATAGGGACTACGAAGAATAAGAAATCACCAGCTATGAAAAATATACCTTATATAATATTGTCATTGGCAGTGCCTTTCTGCATCCTCGCCTCTTCCTGCCAGAATGAGGAGCCGCTGCAGCCGGAAATCACTGCCGGGGTGAGCTACAATCCAACGACGAAAATCTACCCCAACAAGACATTCGAATTTGTGCCTGAGGTGGATGCTGACAAGGCTGAAAACTTTGCAATCCAGTCTGTCTTTTTCGGCGAGACCCAGTGCAAAGAGAATTATTTCACAATCAATTCCGCCACAGGTGTAGTCACAGCCACAATTCCGTCTGAGATTGCTCTCGGAGATTACCTCGTGAGCATCACCTGCGTGCTTGACGGACAGAAATTCATCCTCCGCAATGCCTTGACGCTTACCGCTATCCCGGGTATTCCGGACGTGAACATAGACGAGTCTCCGAAGACTCTCCGTTACGAAAGTCTTCAGCAGGAATCCACCGCCGCACTTCCATTCGTGAGTGTGCTCGTAGTGAACGAGTCTGCACCTCTTACGGGTATTGAAATCAGGAATATCCGCAAGGGAGATGAGCCGGTCGAAGGCGGTGAGGAACTTTTCACAGTGGATTCCAAGGCCCTCACCATCACCCCGGTAAGGTCCGACTCCTGGACTTTGGGCACCTACACCGCAGACTTGAAAATCAACACCGAGTCTTTTTCCGCTGAAAGTGGGGAGGGACTGCTCGAGGATGCTCTCGTGTTCAATGTGGAGGCTCTGCCGGTGCTCCTTACCTATCCTGAGGCTGGCAATTTCTATCAGAACCAGGCAAAGACCTATGCTGCCAGGTTCGAGGATGCCGTGCCGACTGACATTGCAATCAAATCCGTGACCGTGGATGGAACTCCGCTTGCGGACTGGAGCAATCTTTTGAGCATTGATGCTGAGGCCAATATTTCCGTGGCCGCAGTAGCCGATGCAAAGGTGGGCGAATACAAGATTTCGGTTTCATACAAATATGCCGGACAGGACCTCTCAACTGACGATGCTCTCTGTGTAAGGTGCATTGCAGGTTTGCCTGAATCGCTCAACTCAACCGATTTCCAGAGACTCTTTGAGCCTGCCGAACTTGCAGAAGGCTCTTCGGACATTGAAGGCTTCAAGATTACACCTGTGGGCGAGTCTGCCGAGGTTGTTTCCTATTCGATTGCAGGTGCATCCCTGAATGGGGCTGCCTTTGAATGGAATGGCAGAATGAGTCTTGACAAGGATGTTCTGAATCTTGTGAAGGGAACCTGGGATGAGGGTGATTACAGCATCGACATACGCTGCGTCACCGCATCATTCGATGAGAATTATGACAAGGGCGTATTCAATGGCGCAATTCAGTTCTCGGTTTACAATGCAGTTGAGCTCACATACGAAAATTCAAGCAAGAAGGAACACGCTCCTTGGAGCATCAAACCGTCAACGCCGATGCCGTCCGGTTTTACGTATGCGTTCACGAATCCGGAGGCTGCTTATGTTTCTGCCCTGTCACTCAATCCTGCAACTGGAGAATTGACTGCCTTGAAGGGTAACATTCTTGCAATTGGTACTTATAGCATATCAATTACTGCATCTGCACCTGGACGCAATCCTTCCACCGGAACATTTGAATTGAATGTGGTTCAGAATCCATATTATTTCACATATTTCAGCTATGGCAACAATCTGGATCTTTCAGAGGAGCAGACCAATTATGTGAGTCAGTTCAGGGTGGCGAACAAGGCAGCACTCGCTGCTCTTGCTCCAGAGATTAAATACACCGATTTGCCAGAGGCAGGAAAAGAGTATGTTACTTTCACTTCTGAAGCAAAAATGAATCTTTCTACAGCGCAGATTGATTCAAAGACAGGTAAACTTACTTTTACAGACAAGTCATTCGCAAACTATCAGAATGGAATCCTGTTTGTGACTGCCACTACTGTAGATCCGGAAGATTCAAATAATTCATTCTCAGTGAAGATTCCTGTATTCTTCCATTTCGCTACTATGAATTTGAAGCCTGGATTGAGCAGAAATGTATTGTACTCTCCATTTGTTTTCCGCGTAAATCCTCGAACCGGAGGGCGTTTTGATGTTGCTCCAAGTATTACAGGCGTGGAAGATATGAGCAAGTTCTACATTGACTTCCGAAGGGATTACTATTTCTTCACTTTGGATGGCAATACAAATCTGGATACCCCGAATAAGAAGATTGAAGCAGGACACTTGCTCTATACGCTCTGGACTCAATATGATTGGGGTAGTTCAAGTGTTTCCTACGGTTCCAATAACCCTGTCTCATATTTTACATCTTCATTCGCAGGGACTAAAACTCAGGCGCAGCTCGACAAGAGTTTGGCATATTTTGACAACGCCGATGGTTTCTCAGTTGTCGTTAATCCGAATATGTGGATAGATAACAGTACAGGATATGTTGCTAACGGAATTTTCTTCTGTCAGGTGGCAAATACTGATGATGGCAATCCTGTTACATTGGATACGGCTTATAATGCCAAGACCAATCCTGATACAAACTGTGGAGTAAGCAGGCCGATTATGATCTGGCTCGACCCGAACTTTGAATGATAAAATAAACTTAACGATATGACTTTCAATAATATATTAAGAAGGTTGGCAGTCAGCCTGAGCGTCCTCTTGGTGACGCTCAGCCTGTCCGCCCAGAACCTTACAGTCACCGGTACAGTCGTTGGCGAACAGGATCTGCCTCTTCCGGGTGCCAGCATCCTTGTTGCAGGCACCACCACCGGAGAAATCACCGACCTGGACGGAAAGTTCAGCATCAAGGTGAAGAAGGGCACCAAGCTCGTGATTTCCTACATCGGGTACAAGGAGCAGGAACTTATGGCAATAGGACAGAACAATGTCACCGTCAAGCTCCAGCCTGACAGCCAGTTGCTCGACGAAATCGTGGTCGTGGGTTACGGCGCTGTCAAGAGAAGCGACCTCACAGGTTCCGTTGCGTCAATCACCTCCGATGCCATCGAGGGCTATCAGGCAAGTTCAGTGATCGGAGCCCTCAGCGGACAGATTGCCGGTGTGCAGATTACCCAGAGCGACGGTACTCCGGGTTCCGGATTCTCCGTGAACATACGTGGTGTCGGCACCCTCAGCGGAGACAATTCTCCGCTCTACATCGTGGACGGCTTCCAGGTGGACAATATCGACTTTCTTTCCGAGGCGGACATCGAGTCCATCGAGGTGCTTAAGGACGCGTCCTCATCCGCAATCTACGGTTCCAGGGCTGCTAACGGAGTCGTTATGGTCAGCACCAAGTCCGGCAAGACAGGCCGTCCGGTCGTGACCTACAACGGTTCTGCAACCTACCGCATCATCCCGAAGGAACTGCCTGTATTGGATGCCTATGAGTTCGTAAAGATTCAGGGCGAAATCAACAATTCCTACACCGGCGCATATTACAAGGAAAACACCGCAACCGATACATACCGTTACAACAGCCTGGAGGACTACCGCAACGTGGAAACAGTTAACTGGCAGTCTCTCACATTCCGTCCGACCTGGTCCCAGGACCACAATGTGACTGTCACCGGAGGTACTGACCAGACCAAGTACTCTATGCTCTTTTCACATTATGATGAAGACGGCATCTTCATCAACAGCGGATTCACCAAGACCAACGCCAAGGTACGTTTCACCCAGAAACTTTGGAAGAACGTGACTTTTGACGGCACCGTGAACTACGCCCGCACCAGCAAGAGGGGAGCCGGCACCACAGCCGACAACGGCCGTTTCAACACCCTCGCCCAGATTATCAGCGCAAGGCCTACCGGTGGTCTCAAGATGACTACAGACGAACTCATCAATTCCCCGATTGACCTTGAAATGCTGGAGGAAGGCGAATCCCTTGCACAGGTGAACCCGATTCATCAGAACCAGAATGTCACCAACACCAAGAAGACCGACCAGTGGATGGGCAATGTCGCGCTGACCTGGGAAATCGTCAAGGGCCTCACCTTCAAGACTGCCGCAACCTACAACACTGCTTTCACCCGCAACGACATCTTCTACAAGAACGGTTCAAAGGAGGCCTACCGCAACGGCCAGCAGCCTTACGGTTCGAGCCAGTACACCAAGGAACTCCGCTGGGTGAACTACAACCAGCTCACCTGGAAGCAGAAAATCGGCAAGCATAGCTACGACATAATGCTCGGTGAGGAGGCATCCCAAAAGAGACAGGAATATGTCTATGGACAGGCTATGGGTTTCCCTACCGATGCCCTCGGCAACGACAATCTCGGCATTGGAGCAATCCCGAGTGCGGTTCGAACCTATGCTGCAAGCAACTCCCTGCTTTCATTCTTCGCCCGTGCGAACTACAACTACAACGATCGCTACCTCATCACCGGTACCATACGTGCCGACGGTTCCACGGTCTTCTCCCAGAACCACAAATGGGGCTTCTTCCCGTCCTTCTCCGCAGCCTGGAGAATCAACAAGGAGAAGTTTATGAAGAACGCGCGCCACGTCTCCAACCTCAAGCTCCGCGCAGGCTGGGGTACTGTGGGCAACGACCGCATAGCCAATTTCCTATCGCTGGACCTCTACACCAATGAGAAATACGGACCGGACAACAAGCTGACTACCGTGTTCACTCCGAAGCAGCTCCAGAATATGGACCTGAAGTGGGAAGGCTCCTCGACTGTGAATGTGGGTATGGACTTCGGCTTCTTCAAGGACAGGCTCACCTTTACAATAGACCTGTTCAACAAGGACACCAAGGATTTGCTCATTCTCCAACAGCTTGCACATTCCACAGGTTTTGCGACACAGATGAGAAATGTCGGAAAAATCCGCAACCAGGGTCTGGAGTTCAGCCTTATGAGCACCAATATCGACAAGAAGAACTTCCTGTGGCAGACCAATTTCAATATCTCCTTCATCAGAAATACCCTCGTAGAACTCGCTGACGGTGCCCAGTATTATGAAGCCCGCTCAGGCTTTGACAGCAACTTCACTGCCTTTGATTACCGCGCAATAGTAGGGGAGTCCCTGGGACTAATTTACGGCTATGAGTTCGACGGAATCTATCAGAGCGACGACTTCAATGTGAACCCTGACGGCACTCTCAGCCTCAAGCCGGGGGTTGTAGATAACACTCTCTACACAGGAGGTGTGGAGCCGGGAGTAGTGAAGTACAAGGATGTGAACGGAGACGGAAAGGTGACCACAGACGACCGCACGGTTATCGGCAAGACCCTCCCTCTCTTCTACGGAGGTATCACCAACACCTTCAGCTTCTACGGAGTGGATTTCAGCTTTATGTTCCAGTTCAACTATGGCAACGACATCTACAACGCCACCCGTCTCTACGCCACCCAGACCCGTTCCGGAAGAAGGAACTTCCTTGCCGAAGTGGCCGACAGATGGAGCCCGACAAACGCTTCCAACACCGTTCCGAAGGCAAACGGATACATCACGAACGATGTGTATTCCAGATTCGTCGAGGACGGTTCATTCCTCAGGCTCAAGAATATGACTCTGGGCTACACTTTCCCGCGCAAATGGACGGAACAGGCCAAAATCTCCAAACTCAGGATTTATGCTTCGGCGCAGAACCTCTTCTGCATCTCCAGCTACAGCGGATACGACCCTGAGGTGAGCACTGCCGCTTCGAATCCTATGACTCCGGGCCTTGACTGGGGTGCATATCCTCGCAGCCGCGTCTTCACAGTGGGACTTGACCTTCAATTCTAAACGGAAACCGATATGAACAAGATAAAATACATTGCTATTCTTGCAGCAGGCCTTCTGGCATTCTCATCCTGTGCCTTTCTTACGGAAAAGAGCCTGACAGAAATTGACAAGAATGAATATATCAATGATGCCGACGAGGCAGAGTCTGTGCTGAACGGCGTTTACCGTACCCTCGTTGAGGATGGCGCTTATGCGATGAACCTTTCCTTCTTCCTTAATATGGGAACTGACATCTCCCAGGTTGAGGGAAGCAGCACTGAGAACTGGCGAATTGTACCGACCAACGCTTTCCCGACCACCCAGTCCCAGATTCAGGACACCTGGCAGGTGCTCTACAAGGGTATTTACCGTGCCAACGACTTCCTTGAGAGAGTTTCCCTCAAGATGGACGAATACACTGAAGAGGATTATGCAAGGACGGTGATTTACATCGCGGAGGCAAGGTGTCTGAGGGCTATGTTCTATTTCGAACTCGTCCGCAGATGGAACAGTGTGCCTTTGATTACTTCCACTGCCCAGTCCTACCAGAAGGCAGACGAGTTTGTGCAGGCCGACCCTGAGGACGTTTATAAGTTCATAGAGAAAGATTTGCGTTATGCCGCAGACATTCTCCCATATGCAACTGAGGACAATTACCGCAAGAACAACCACTACCGCTTCTCCAAGGGTGCGGCGCTGGGACTGCTCGCCAAGGTTTACTGCACCTGGGCAGGATGGCCTGTGCAGAACACGGAGAAATGGAAGGATGCAGTCGAGGTGGCCGGAAGTCTGGTTCACTCCGGTAAGCACGACCTTCTCCCGGACTATGAGCAGCTCTGGAAGAACACCTGCAACGGTCAGTGGGACCCGACCGAGAGCCTTATCGAGATTTCTTTCTACAGCTACACCACCGGTGGAGGTTCGTCCGACCCTTGCGGAAGAATAGGCAAGTGGAACGGTGTGAAGACCACATTCATTGCAGGCGAGAGGGGCAGTTGTGCTGCCAACCAGTATGCAGTCCTTCCTTTTGTGTATGAGTGGAGAGAACACACTGGCGACATCCGCTGCGCTCTGTCAGTTGCGAATTACAAATATTCCGATGACTGGATGCTCATATGCAAGAGCGACAAGGATTCCGAAGAAACTGCCATTGCCAACGAGGCCGACCCGACCAAGAAGCAGAAGGCAAAACAGGCTTATACTCCTGCAAAATGGGATGAACAGAAATATGTAAACTCAGTCAACAGATTAATTAACAGCGACAAGTCCAATATCAACTGGTATTTCCTTCGTTATTCCGATGTGCTCCTGCTCTATGCCGAGGCCATCAACGAACTGTACGGAGGCCCTACTGCCGAAGCTTATTCTGCAATCAACAAGGTGCGCAGGCGCGGTTACGGCAATCCAGACGACACTTCCGTATGCGACCTCAAAAACCTGGACTACACAAGTTTTCAGAAAGCCGTCCGGGACGAGCGCAAATGGGAACTGGCTTTCGAGGGACACCGCCGTACGGACCTCGTGAGATGGGGCATCTATTGCGAGACCATCCAGGAGACCGACCAGGCGCTCAAGAAACTCTGGATTCCTGAAAACAACAATAATGAGTCGTACAACTACGTGGTTGCAAAATACACCAAAAAGAACAAGAGCGAACTGCTCCCGATTCCTCAGCGTGAAAAAGACCTTTGCAAACAATTCAAACAAAATCCTGGTTGGGAATAAAAAATAGACACGAAATGAAAAAGACACTTCTACTGACCACCATTGCGGCTCTGCTGCTCGCAGTTTCCTGCACCTGCCGCGAAGATAACCATTGGCTCAAAAATGCCATCGACACATCTGTAACCCAGCTTCTGAGCCAGGCAAAGGAGCTCGAGGGCACAGGGGAGATGCCTCGCTCAATCTGGGTGGGCTACGACCTGGACTTCCTCGGCTGGCAGCTCGACCAGGACCCGGCCACCTTCAAGGACAGCCTCCGCAAGCAGTGCGCCCCTGAACTTATGGGCACACTCCGTTCTTGCGATGTCTACAACTGGACCAGCGGCTTCTTCCCGGGCTCCCTCTGGTATGCCTACGAACTCACCGGCAACAAAAAGGCTGAGGCTTACGCAGTGGAATACACCAACCTGATGTTCCCGATCAGCAAATACACCGAGACCCACGACCTTGGCTTTATGATCGAGTGCAGCTATGGTAACGCCCTCAGGCTCAGTCCTGCCGACACCATCAAGTCCGTAATCGTGAACACAGCCGACAACCTCTGCAGCCGTTTCGACAGCCGCATCGGAGCCATACGTTCCTGGGATTTCGGTCCGTGGAACTTCCCTGTCATCATCGACAATATGATGAACCTCGACCTGCTTTTCGAAGCCAACCGTCTCACAGGCGACAACAAATACCTCGACGTTGCACGCCGCCACGCCGACAAGACTATGGCCAACCATTTCCGTGAGGACCACACCTCCTGGCACGTGGTAAGTTACAACAACGACGGCACAGTGCAGTGCCGCCAGACCTTCCAGGGCAAGAACGATGACTCTGCCTGGGCGCGCGGACAGGCTTGGGGTGTATATGGCTATACCGCCTGCTACCGTCAGTTCAAGGATGAAAAATATCTCAACTTCGCCTGTGCGATTGCGGATATGATAATGTCCCGGGTGACCACACAGGACGGTGTCCCATATTGGGATTATGATGCTCCTGCATCCGACAAGACTCCACGTGATGCCTCAGCCGCTGCCGTGACTGCTTGCGCCCTCTTTGAACTGGGCGGCTTCGTTCAGGACGGGCAGAAATATTACGACTACGCCGAGAAACTCCTCCGCAGTCTTGCAGGTCCGGACTATCTCGCAGAACCGGGCACCAATTGCGGATTTGTGCTCAAGCACTCAGTCGGCTCGCTCCATCACGGTTCCGAAATCGACACACCTCTCAACTACGCAGACTACTATTTTCTGGAGGCTATCAAACGCTATATGGCCCTCAAAGGTTTGACTTATAAAACTCTCTGATTATGAAACGCATACTGATAACCATTGCCGCAGCCTTGGCTTTAGTCCCGACTCTCGGCGCCCAGGAAAGCACCTGGAAGAACACCGAACCTGAGCTCAAGCCGGAAGTCTTCGAACTACTGAATCTCAATGCACCCGGACTTGCCAGCGTGAAGGCCGCACATCAAAGCGGTGACGACAATGCCGCAGCGGCTGCCCTTTTGGACTATTACCGCAACCGCAAGGGCATCTGCACACCGGAAATAAGGAATGCCAAGAAGGTGAAAATCAACAAGGAACAGCAGAAATGGGCGGACGAGGCCTTGGAGCACAAGTTCTTCTCCCACAAGGGCTACCAGCCTTCTTATTTCTATGGCGAAGACATCAATTGGCGCTATTGGCCGGTTCAGGACAACGAACTCCGCTGGCAGTTGCACCGCCACAAATGGTTTATGCCTATGGGACTTGCCTACCGCACCAGCGGTGATGAAAAATACGCCGTGGAATGGACCAAAGAGTACATCGACTGGATACGCAAGAACCCGCTCGTGAAGATTGACAAGTCCGAATATGAAATCAATGCAGATACCCAGCTTAAGGAGGATGCCGAGAATTCCCGCTATGCCTGGAGGCCTCTCGAAGTGAGCCACCGTCTGCAGGACCAGTGTATGCAGTTCCAGCTCTTCATCGACTCTCCTTCCTTCACTCCGGAGTTTCTCACCGAGTTCCTTGTGAACTACCACCGCCACGCCGACCACATTTCCCACAACTGGTCCAAGCAGGGCAACCACCTTCTTTTCGAGGCTCAGCGTATGCTTATGGCAGGTTCCTTCTTCCCTGAATTCAAGGAAGCCGAGAGCTGGAGAAAGAGCGGTGTGGACATTCTCAACCGCGAAGTTCAGAAGCAGGTGCTCCCTGACGGCGGCCATTATGAACTGGACCCTCACTACCACCTTGCAACCATAGAGATTTTCTACAAGGCCCTGCAGATAGCAGACCTCAACGGTTTCGCAAACGAGTTTCCGAAATCCTACTGGGATGCAGTGGAAAATATGATTATGTTCTACACCGACATAATGTATCCGGACTACACCAACCCTTGTTTCAGCGACGCGAAAATCACCAACAAAAGGGTGATGCTCAACAACTACAAGAAATGGGCTCAAGTTTTCCCGGACAATCAGGTCATCCGCTACTTCGCAACCGAAGGCGAGCAGGGTACATTGCCTGAGCACCTTTCAAAGGGCTTCCTTGATGCCGGTTTCTTCGTGTTCCGAAACGGCTGGGGACAGGATGCGCTCCAGATGGTCGTAAAGGCAGGACCTGCAGGAGAGTGGCACGCCCAGCCGGATTTCGGTACCTTCGAATTGTGGTACAACGGCAAATGCCTCTTCCAGGATTCAGGTTCCTATGTCTATGAGGGCAAGGACCCGGAGATTATGGAATGGAGAAAATGGTTCCGTGCCACTTCCCACCACAATACCCTCGTTGTGAACGACCAGGATGTGGATAAGGTGGATTCCAAGACCATACTCTGGCAGCCGGAAGGTGATGTGCAGGTGCTTGTGACCGAACATCCAAGCTACAAGAACCTCACCCACAGGCGCACGGTATTCTTCGTGGACGAGAAATATTTCGTCATTGTGGATGAGGCCGTGGGCAAGATGAAGGGTTGGGTGAACCTGCACTATCAGATGCCTAAGGGAGACGTACCTAACAGCCGTGAGGATATGCACTTCCACAGCAATTTCGAAGGCGAAAGCAACTTCTATCTCCAGTGCTTCTGCGACGATATGGAACAGATGCAGATGAAGAAGGAAAAGGGCTGGCAATCAAGCGACTACCAGAAGAAAGTCCAGAGAATCGACGCAAGCTTCAAGCAGAAGAAGGAAAGCGACGACCCGGTACGCTTCATAACCGTCATCTATCCTAAACAGAAGGCGGGTGAGGAAAATGTCACTGCCAGATTTACCGACAAGGGCTATTCCGAGAGCGGAGTTGCCGTTGAGGTGAAAGTGGGCAAGAACAAGAAGAAGAAACTCTCCTGGAAACTGTAATCATACTTTCCATAATGTATAATCATAATACTAAACTATTTCTGTCACTCCCGCTTGCCGCAGCCTCACTTGCATCCTGCGGCAACGACGGGAACCAACCCAAGCAGCCGAACATTCTGTTCATAATGACGGACGACCACACCACCCAGGCTATGTCCTGCTATGGTGGGACGCTGTTCGAAACCCCGAATATGGACAGAATCGCTGCCGAGGGAATGAGGTTTGACAATTGCTACGCCGCCAATGCCCTTTCAGGTCCATCCAGGGCCTGCATACTGACCGGCAAATTCAGCCACGAAAACGGCTTTACCGACAATGCCTGCGTCTTCAACGGGGACCAGCAGTCCTTCCCTAAACTGCTTCAGGGAGCAGGTTATGAAACCGCAATCGTAGGCAAATGGCACCTCATTTCAGAGCCTCAGGGCTTCGATTTCTGGAGCGTGCTTTCCGGCCAGGAGGAACAGGGCGACTATTACGACCCCCAGTTCGAGCAGATGGGCGAGGAAATCACCGAAAAGGGCTATGTCACCGAAATCATCACCCGCAAGGCCATAGAATACCTCGACTCCCGCGACAGGAGCAAACCTTTCTGCCTGATGATGCACCACAAGGCACCGCACCGCAACTGGATGCCTGCCCCGCAGAACCTGGGCATATACAACGACCGCGTCTTCCCGGAGCCGGAAAACCTGTTTGACGACTATTCTGGCAGAGGTACAGCGGCCCACAGTCAGGATATGAGCCTGGAGAATACCTTCACCGAAGACTGGGACCTCAAGCTCCTCACCCGCGAGGAAATGCTTGCCAAGCCTTCCAACCGCCTGGCCAAGGTCTATTTCAGGATGCCTGAGGATGTACAGGCCAAATGGGACAGCGTCTATGCCGGGAGAATTGCCGAGTACCGCAGCGGTGGGCTCAAGGGCAGGGAACTGGTGAGGTGGAAGTATCAGCAGTATATGCGCGACTATCTTGCCACAGTCCTTTCTGTGGACCAGAGCATAGGACAGATGCTGGATTATCTGGAGAAAAGCGGGGAACTGGACAATACCATCATAGTCTATACCTCCGACCAGGGTTTCTTCCTGGGCGAACACGGATGGTTCGACAAGAGGTTTATGTATGAGGAATGTCAGAGGATGCCTGTGGTCGTGCGCTATCCGGCGGCAATCAAGCCCGGCAGCACCACTTCCGCACTGAGTATGAACGTGGACTTTGCTCCGACCTTCCTCGACTTTGCCGGAGTCCCGGTTCCTTCCGACATTCAGGGCCGATCCCTGCGTCCGGTTATGGAAAATGCTGGCACCGTGCCTCAGGACTGGCGGGAGGCCGTATATTACCATTATTATGAATACCCTGCAGAGCACTCGGTGAAACGCCATTACGGAATACGTACCGACCGTTTCAAACTCATACATTTCTACAACGACATAGACGAGTGGGAAATGTACGATATGGTAAACGACCCTCGGGAAATGCACAACATCTATGACGATCCGGCCTATGCTGCCGAGAGACTCTACCTGCACGAACTGCTGGACAAGACTCAGCAGCAATATGGTGACACCGACCCGGACGAGCGCGAAAGAGTCCTCTTCCACGGTGACCGCCGCTATATGGACAGACAAAACAAATAATATTATGGATAGAAGAAAATTCCTTGAAGCATCAGGCTGGTCATTGCTCGGACTTGCAGCGTCCGGCAACCTGCTTGAATCCTGCACAAACGATAAAGAAGTAAAAAAGGTGGTCCCTTCCTCCACCGGACTCAAGCTCTATTGGGGAGACCTCCACAACCACTGCAACCTCACCTATGGACACGGTGATATGCGCGATGCCTTCGAAGCGGCAAAAGGCCAGCTGGACTTCGTCAGCGTCACACCTCACGCTATGTGGCCGGACATCAACCTCCTCAACAAGGAACCTCGCCTGAAATGGGTAATCGGTTATCACACAGATGCTTTCGGGCGTCTTCGCAGGGGTGGCTACGACAAATACCTTCAGATGACCAAGGAGTACAACAAGGAAGGGGAATTTCTCACATTCATAGGCTATGAGGCCCACAGTATGATTTCCGGTGACCACGTTGCACTGCACAAGGACATCAATGCTCCGCTGGTCAACTGTACTTCCATCCAGAACTGGAAAGACAAATTCAAGGGCCAGGATGTTTTCGTGACCCCTCACCATATGGGCTATCAGAAGGGCTACAGAGGCTACGACTGGAACCAGTTCACAGAGGGCGACCAGACTCCTTTCGTGGAAATGTATTCCCGCCACGGTCTTACCGAAAGTGATATGGGTGACTATCCTTACCTTCACGATATGGGACCTCGTCATTGGGAAGGCACAATCCAGTACGGTCTTGAACAGGGCCACAAATTCGGTTTCATAGGTTCCACGGACCAGCACTCGGGTTATCCGGGCAGTTACGGTGACGGCCGCGTGGGCGTGCTCTCTCCTTCACTCAGCCGCAACGGTATCTGGGAGGGTCTGCGTTCAAGGCACAGCTGCTGCGCCACCGGAGACAAGATCAAGGTGGATTTCAGAGTGAACGACGCTGTGATGGGTGATGTAATCCGTAGCAACAAACGCCGCATCTACCTTAATGTGGAGGGCGAAAGCTGCATTGACTATATCGACCTCATCAAGAACGGCAAACTCATCGCCCGCATCAACGGCCCGCACATTCCTCTGATGCCTCAGGGAGAGACTGTCCGCTGCAAGGTCAAGCTCGAATTCGGCTGGAACAGGGAGCAGACCTACATCCCTTGGGAGGGTGCCATCTCTGTGGACAAGGGTCGAATCGTGAATGTGACACCTTGCTTCAGGGGTGCAGCCTTCACATCTCCTCAGGAGGGCGAGACTGAGTTCCACACCCACGTGCAGAAAGTTCTCTCAGTGGGCGAGACTTCCACCGAACTCAAGCTCTACACCAATATGAACCCGAACACCACCACTTCCGCCACCCAGGCAGTGATTCTCGAAGTGGAGATGCCTCTCGACGGCAATATCATAGCTGAGTTCAACGGAAAGAAGCTTTCCCACTCTCTTGCCGAACTTCTTCAGGGTTCCAGAACCCATTTTATGCGTGGCTGGCTCAGCGAGGCTCTGCTCTTCAACAGGGCTATGCCTCAGAGCTGCTACTGCTTCGAACACTATATGGAGGACGACGAGCCTGAAAGGGATACCGACTATTACTATGTGAGAGTGCGTCAGAAGGACCAGCAGTGGCTCTGGACCTCTCCGATCTGGGTGGAACGCATTTAATTTTGTATTTTCGCAGTTGCGAAACTATTGTTTGTTGATTGTTTATGAATGCAGTTCTGCTTATGGCGGGTCTTCCTGCCGCAATTTCCGGTCAGGCCGCTCCTCAGCAGGGAGCGGCCAAGGTGCCGGTTTTCAGGGAGGAAAGTCGGCCCAACATCATTTACATAATGACCGACCAGCAATGGGCCGGCGCTATGAGTTGTGCGGGCAACACCGACCTGCACACCCCTGCAATGGATGCCCTTGCAGAGAGGGGAGTGCGTTTCACGAATGCCTATTGCTCATTCCCGTTGAGCGGACCCTCCCGTGCGGCTATGTTCACCGGACTTATGCCTTCCGAGAGCGGAGTGGTGGAAAATGAAGTGCCTCTTCCTGAATCCCTTGCTGGAAATACCCTCGGCCAAATGGTCAGGGATGCGGGCTACGATTGTGCCTATGCCGGAAAATGGCACGTGAACACCATCTCTCTTCCCGGGGAGGAGGCCTTCGGGTTCCGCAACATCAAGGATAACGGAGACCAGGGGGTTGCTGAGGCCTGTGTGGACTATATGCAATCCCGTAGTCGCGGGAGCCGGCCATTCTTCCTCGTGGCTTCCTTCATCAATCCGCACAATATCTGCGAATATGCCCGAGGACAGAAGACTCCGCATGCCGACCTTGCCCCGGCTGCTCTCGAAGACTGTCCCGGCCTTCCTTCCAATTTTGCCGTGCAGCCTTATGATGCGGCCGTACTCCGTTTTGAACAGGGTCTGAACTATTCGCTCTATCCTACAGTAAGTTACTCTCCGGACGACTGGAGACATTACCGCAACGCTTATTTCAGGCTTGTGGAAGCGGTGGACGCCGAAATTGGCAAGATAGTGGCAGAAATCGACCGTCAGAAACTTTGGGACAACACCGTCATCATTTTCACTTCCGACCACGGGGACGGTTGCGGAGCTCACCAGTGGAACCAGAAGACCGCCTTGTACGAGGAAGTGGCTTCTGTGCCCCTGATAGTCTGCGTCCCAGGCAAAGGTGATGACGGAAAAGTTTCAGAAGCTCTTGTAAATGAAGGTATTGACCTTATGCCTTCGCTATGCTCCTGGACAGGGGCCGTGATGCCCGAGGGACGCAGCGGAGTGAGTCTTCGCCCGGTTGTGGAGGCTGTGGCCCGTGGTAAGGCAGTTCCTGAACGTCCGTATATCGTCACCGAGACCAATTTCATCCAGACTTCAGGCACTCTGGGCTGGATGGTCCGCAGCTCAAAATACAAATACGTGCTCTACGACAAGGGCAAATACCGCGAGCAGCTCTATGATATGGAAAATGACAGGGGAGAGATGCGCAATCTTGCAGTCGAGTCTGAATATGCAGAGATACTCAGGCAGCATCGTGAAATGCTCCGTGAATGGCTCCTGTCACATCCCGCCACGCCTGCCTCTGCTAAACATGCACCCCGAGGTCTGGCTAAACAGGCTACTGACCGTGTCAGACATTTGAGAATGATACCTTAACAGATTGATTATGAAGAAAATACTACTGATTGCCTTGGCCCTTATCGCAGCAGGTTCGAATACCCTCAGGGCTCAGACGGCAGAACACAATATGAAAGAATGGCTCCCGGTAGAAAGGGATGCCAAAACAGCCGTATGGACCGAACTTGACGGAGTCAGAATTCCCATTCCTCCACTCGAGCATCCGCGTCTGTATGTCCGCACAGAAGATATTCCAGACTTGAAGCAGAAAATGGAACATCCTATGGGCAAAGAAATACTCAAGAAGCTCCGCAAGGCTTCCGTGCCCCGCAGTGATGAGGAAGAGGCAGCTGTGAAATTGAAAGATTTCCGCTACTATTTCCAAATGCGTGGTGTCACTTCGCAGGTGCAGCTGGAAGCCCTGGAGTTTCTTGTGAACGGCGACGAGCGTCAGGCACGCCACGCCATCACTGCAATGCTGGACACACTCAAGAGGGTGAATTTCGACACCAAACACGACAGGACCAGGGCGAGCGGTGTGATGATTATGGTAGGTTCTATGGTCTATGACTGGTGCTACAGCCAGATGACCCCGGAGGAAAGGCTTGCCTATATTGCCGAATTCAAGAGGATAGTCAAGACTATGGAATGCCATTGGCCGCCTAAGACCACCGAACCTCTTGCCGGACACTGCTCTGAATGGAACATACTCCGCGACCTTCTTTCCGCCGGAGTGGCAGTCTATGACGAGGACCCTGAAATCTACAACTATGTGGCACAGATGCTCTTCAGAGACTATATCCCTATCCGCAATTATACCTACCACGGAGGCAATTATCATCAGGGAACGGGCTATGTGTCAGTGCGTTATATCAACGACATCATTTCCCTCTGGATTTTCGACAAGATGGGAGCCGGATCAGTTTACGACCCTGCCCAGCAGTATGTTCTTTACGACTTCATCTACCGCCGCAGACCGGACGGGGGAGTGGTACCTGCCGGAGACGTGAACCCGGGCAACCGCAAATCCCCGAATTCCTACGCTATGCCTGCTATGCTCGTGGCGGGTTACTACCACGACCCCTACATCCAGAACGAGTACTTCGTGAAGCCGTCGGTGGAGGCCCATCTGCTGATGATGCAGTTGCTCTGGATGGATTTCGACCTCGAGGCCAAGAAACCTACAGATTTGCCTTTGACCCGCTACAGCGGCACGCCTTTCGGATGGATGATGGCACGTACCGGATGGGATGAAAACAGCGTGATTGCGGAAATGAAAATCAACGAGCATTTCTACGGCAACCACCAGCATCTCGACGGAGGCACCTTCCAGATTTACTACAAAGGTCCTCTCGCCATAGACTCAGGCGCATATCAGGGCAGTTCAGGAGGTTACAACAGCCCTCACTGCAAGAACTATTTCAAGAGGACCATTGCCCACAACAGCCTTCTGGTCTATGACCCGGACGAGGTCTTCGAATGTTGGAACTACGGCGGGGGAGACAAGACCAAGACCGCTGCCAACGACGGAGGACAGAGGATGCCGGGAGACCGCTGGGAGACTTGCCGCAGTATGGAAATGCTTCTGAGTGATGACTATACGGTGGGTAAAGCTCTTGCCCACGATTTCGGCCCGTCGGAGCAGACTCCGGAATACTCCTACCTCAAGGGCGACATCACCAAGGCTTACACCTCCAAAGTCAAGGATGTAAGGCGTTCATTCGTCTTCCTCAACCTCGATGACAAGGAACAGCCTGCAGCTATGGTGATTTACGACAATGTGGAGTCTTCCAATGCTTCTTTCCGCAAATACTGGCTTATGCACAGCATTGAAGAACCGGTGGTGAAGGGCAGGGAATTCACCATCTCCAGAACTTTGAACGGGGACAGCGGAATGTTGAAGAATACCGTTCTGCTTCCTTCCAAGGCCAAGATTGAGACCGTGGGAGGTCCTGGCAAGGAGTTCTGGGTGTTCGGAAAGAATTATCCCAATGCAGCCACATCCCGTCCAGACCCTGCCAACGAAAGGGGATCGTGGAGAGTGGAAGTCTGTCCTGCGAAGGCGGCTCTCAAGGACAACTTCTTGAATGTCATCCAGGTGGCCGATGCCGGATTCAAGCAATTCGACAAGGTGACGGCCATTGAATCAGGTACTGTGGTAGGGGCTGTGTTGAAAGACCGTGTGGTGATTTTCAACCGCGACCTTAAGACTATGACTGAATGTAGTTTCAAATTGACAGCAAAGTCTCCGACCTCAGGTTTCAAGATATTGGTTACTGACTTGGAACCGGGCAACTGGAGAGTAATATGTGACGGCAAGACTGTCGGAGACTTCACTGTCGATTCAGAAGCTGGAGACCTTTATTTCAACGGTCCTTGCGGAAACTACAATATCCGAAAGATGTAATTCAATGAGCCAGCTCTCAATCAAAAAATGCCTGCAAGAATTGCCTATATGAAATTAAAAGCATAAATTTGTGGGCTAAACCCCAAAGCTATGGTGGAAATCTTTTACAGATTGAACGGACAAATGACCGTCTCGAGATCCGAGGCGGATTTGCCTGGCATTAATCTTCAGGATGTAATCTGGATTGACCTTCTTTCTCCCACCGGGGATGAGAAGAGGGCGGTTGAGGCGTATCTTGGAACCGTAATCCAGAGCCGTGCCACAGCTGAGGAAATCGAGTCCTCATCGCGTTTCAGTGAGACTGATGCAGCCCTTTTCGCCAACACCAATTTCGTCATTCCGGGGCCTGAGTCCTATGTTATGGAGACAGTTTCCTTCATTATAAAGGGCACGACCCTCACCACCTTGCGAGAAGTTCAGCTCCGCAGTTTCACCGAGCTCCAGCGCCGTCTGATGGTTTTTCCAAAAATGTACGCCAGCGGCTATTCGGTGTTCACAAGTATACTTGAGCAGCGTATCGACTCTGATGCGGATATGATTGAGATTCTTTCCAAGGAAATCGAGCAATACAACCACAAGGTAGGCTTAGAAGAAGATATAAACGAGGAGTTCCTATTGGATATCAACCAGTTGCAGGAAAATACGATGCTTCTCCGCGAGACAATAGTGGACAAGCAGCGCGTGATCTCCAGCATACTGAAATCTCCGAAATGCCCCAAGAGCATACAGAACAAACTGAATGTGATGCTAAAGGATATTTCCTCGCTTGTAAACCACACCAACTTCAGTTTCGAGCGTCTGGAGTACTTGCAGAACACCGTTCTGGGTATCATCAACCTGGACCAGAACAAAATTATGAAGGTCTTCACCCTCATTTCCCTGCTCCTGATGCCTCCGACTTTGATTGCCTCCTTCTACGGAATGAACGTCGCCCTTCCCATCATACCTTGCGACAGCCCGTGGAACTGGGTGATAATCATTACGATGATGATAATTTCGGTGCTTATTGTCTTCCTGCTTCTTAAACGAAAGAAACTATTGTGATTGGACTGTGTGGGGATTTTGACATCGGGGAGTATGAATAATCTTCAAAAATAACCTGTTCAATCTTTGAAAATCGGACAATTATGACTATATTTGCGGGCCTTTTGGTGACAAGGGCTCGCAAATTTTTGTAAAGCCTTGTCACAGAGGACAATAAATAATGTTACACCCCTAATTGGTAAAACAAAATCAAATTATGGAAGAAAACAAAACTATCGAACAGGAGGCACCGGTTGTCGAGACTCCGGCAGTTGAAGAAACTGTAGCAGAGGCTCCGGCAGTGGAGGCGGCTCCAGCAGCAGAAACCAAGAAGGTCTGCAGCAACGCTTCAGTGGATCCCGCTGATTTTGACTGGGATGCATTTGAGAATGAAGGTGAGTACGGCGACAGGGCTAAGGTTGCCGAGGCTTACGAGAAAACCCTTACCAAAGTTGCAGAGGGCGAGGTTGTAGAAGGTACAGTCACAGCCATCGGCAAGAGGGAAGTGGTTGTCAACATCGGTTACAAGAGCGAAGGTGTCATTATGGCTCCTGAGTTCCGTTACAATCCTGACCTTAAAGTAGGTGACACCGTAGAGGTTTACGTTGAGAGCACCGAAGACAAGAAAGGTCAGCTCGTTCTCTCCCACAAGAAAGCTCGTCAGCTGCGCTCTTGGGATATGGTCAACGAAGCATTCAACGCTAATGAAATCGTCAAAGGTTACGTCAAGACCCGCACTAAGGGCGGTATGATTGTGGACGTGTTCGGAATCGAGGCATTCCTCCCTGGTTCACAGATCGACGTGAAGCCTATCCGCGACTACGACCAGTTCGTTGACAAGACTATGGACTTCAAGATTGTCAAGATCAATCAGGAGTTCAGAAATGTGGTCGTTTCACACAAAGCTCTCATCGAGGCTGAAATCGAAGCCCAGAAGGCTGAAATCATCAGCAAGCTCGAGAAAGGTCAGGTGCTTGAGGGTACTGTCAAGAACATCACCAACTACGGAGTATTCGTGGACCTCGGTGGTGTTGACGGTCTCATCCACATCACAGACCTCTCTTGGGGCAGAATCAACCATCCTGAGGAGGTTGTTTCCCTCGACCAGAAGATCAATGTCGTTATCCTCGACTTCGATGAGAACAAGAAGAGAATCGCTCTCGGTCTGAAGCAGCTCCAGGCTCATCCTTGGGATGCTCTTGATCCTAACCTCAAGGTTGGTGACAAGGTTAAGGGTAAGGTTGTCCTCATTGCAGACTACGGTGCATTCGTTGAGATTGAGCCGGGCGTAGAGGGTCTTATCCACGTTTCAGAGATGTCTTGGTCTCCAAGGCTCCGCGTTGCACAGGACTTCCTCAAGGTAGGTGACGAAGTTGAGGCTCAGATTCTTACCCTCGACCGTGAGGAGAAGAAGATGTCCCTCGGTCTGAAGCAGCTCGTTGAGAACCCTTGGAAGAACATCCGCGAGAAATATCCAGTAGGTTCAAAGCACACTGCAACCGTACGCAACATCACCAACTTCGGTGTGTTCGCAGAGCTTGAGGACGGTATCGAAGGACTCGTTCACATCAGCGACCTGTCCTGGAACAAGATCAAGCATCCTTCAGAGATGGTTGCTCCTGGCGACAAGATTGATGTTGTAATCCTCGACTTCGATGAGGACAACCACAAGCTCAGCCTCGGACACAAGCAGCTCCTCCCTAACCCTTGGGATGAGATCGAGTCCAAGTATTCAGTAGGTACCGTTGTAGAGGCTAAGATTGCTTCCCTCGGCGACAAGTTCGCAACCATCGAGCTCGACCCTTCAGTGGAGGCTATATGCTTCAACCGAGACCTCGTGAAGGAGGACGGCAGCAATCCTGTTGCAGGTGAGACACTTGCATTCAAGGTGACCGAACTCAAGAGAAGTCTCAAGCGCGTAGTTCTCTCACACGTGAAGACTTATGCCGAGGCAAAGGCTGAAAAGGCTGCAACTGAGGCAGACAACACCAAGAAGGCTGTGAAGAAGATCAACTCCAACATCGAGAAGGCAACTCTCGGAGACATCGATGCTCTCGCAGCTCTCAAGAGCCAACTTGAGAAAGGTGAGTAATCATTTGGTGTAATGAACTTTCAACTGAATGTATTGGGCACGGCTTCGGCCAAGCCCTCTGCAGGAAGGAATCCAAGCGCTCAGGTACTTGATGTACGTGGGCGCTTGTTTTTGATTGACTGCGGCGAGGGTGCCCAGCGGCAGATGTGCCGTATGCATCTGTCTTTCGAGAGACTGGATGCGATATTCATATCTCACGTCCACGGAGACCATATCTACGGCCTCTTCGGACTGCTTTCCACCATAGCACTCTCCACTGCACGCCGCAACATTCGGGTCTATGGCCCCGCAGCCCTTGCCTCTGTTCTGGAATTCTTCAGGCAGACAAACACCGACCCCACCCGTCTGGAAGTGGAGTTCATTCCCGTGAAATGCTCTGCCCCGACTGAGATTTTCAGCAACAAGTCTGTCTCCGTGCAGGCCTTTCCCCTGAAACATCGCGTGGAGACCTACGGCTATATCTTCCGGGAGGCAATGCCGAAGCGGAATGTACATAAATTCCGTATAGAACAGTATGGCCTCGGTGTGGAGGAAATCTGCCGGCTCAAGGAAGGGGCTGACCTTGTTCGTTACAACGCCCAAGGCAATGAAGTCCTGCATATTCCCAATGAGGAACTGACCTACCTGCCTTACTCTCCCCGCAGTTTTGCCTATTGCAGCGACACTGCACCGTTTCCTCAACTCCCTGAATGGGTGAGGGGAGTGGACCTTCTCTACCACGAGGCTACCTACGGGGC
>JALFGP010000007.1 GCA_022777205.1 Rikenellaceae bacterium | reverse complement strand
CTGCACATTGTTGGCGCGTACCCCGTCTATGTAGATTGCGGTGTGGGCACTGCCAAGTCCCCTGAGTCCTGCGGTTTTAAGTCCGCTGTAGCCGCCGTAGTCGCTGATGCTGACTCCCGGAATCTGCTGCAGCACTTCTGTGGCATTGAATGAACCGCTGATGTCGATTGTGTCTGTGAGTGATACCACCACTCCTCTGTCGGCAACCACTGTGGCCACCTTGATGCTGTCTGTCGTTTCGACAGCCCCGGCAGGAGCACCAACCAGCAGCCCCGCCGTCAAAAAGAAAGAAAATAACATATTAGTACGCCTTTATGGATGCTTGACCCCGAGCCTCCTGATTTGACTTGATTGCGGCAGGTCTTCTGACTCGTTCCATTTCCGGGCCTTCTCATCCATAAGGACAATGGCATCTTTCCGTAAACTCTTGAGGAACATACAGCTGCGGGCACAGTTCCGGCCTTTCACCGGCTTCCCTTTTGACGGATGTCCCATAGATGCTCTGCACCCACGGTCTCATCCGTACCGAAATCCGGCGCAAAGTTAGCAAAAATTGCCAAGTTTGCGCCGGAGTTTTTAGCAATATGAGGGGATATTTCAGGCCATTGCCTGGGCCAGTTCAGCGAGTTTGTCAAAGTCCGCCTTGTGGATGCGGCTGCGCAAAGTCACCATAGGCTCGACAACTTCCATATTCTTCATCTGCCCGAGCATTTCTTTCATAAGTCTGCCTGCACAAGGTGCCCAACTGCCGTTTTCTATCAGCCCTACCTTCCTGTCACACAGACCTTTGATCTGGAGCAGGTGAATGAAGTTGTACATAGGAGTGAAGATGTTGTTGTCGTAGGAAGCGGCTGCCAGCACGATTTTCGGGTATTTGAAGGCTTCCGCAAGCACGGCTGAAAGGTCGCAGCGGCAGAGGTCGAACACAACTGTTTCGACTCCCTTTTCGCGGAGCATTTCAGAGAGTTTGAGGGCTGCTGCCTCAGTGCCCCCGTGCATGGACGCGTAAGCTATGAGAACTCCTTCTGTCTCAGGTTCATAGCGGCTCCATTTGTCGTAGAGGCTGATATAGTGGCCGAAATCCGAGTCTATGATTGGACCGTGAAGAGGGCATATTCTTTTGATAGGGAGGGAGGATGCCTTTTTCAGCAGGGCCTGCACCGGAGCACCGTATTTTCCGACTATGTTGCAGTAATAGCGTCTCGCCTCGCTGTCCCAGTCTTTGTCTTCGCTGCTGTAGAAACCGCATTCCGAGAGGGCTCCGAATTTGCCGAAACCGTCTGCGCTGTAGAGTGTTCCGTCAAATTCATCGAAGGATACCATAACTTCAGGCCAGTGGACCATAGGTGCGGACACGAATTTGAGACTGTGTTTGCCCAACTCCAGCACCTGGCCTTCTTTCATCGCCATTGTGCGGCCTTCAAGTGACAGATTTTCAAAGAATTGCGGAATCATAGCCAGAGCTTTTGCCCCGGCAACTATGGTCATGGATGGATATTTTTCTGCCACTGCCGCGATGACTGACGAATGGTCCGGTTCGAGATGATGCACCACAAGATAGTCGGGAATGCGTCCGTCCAGGGCTGTTTCCAGCTTTGCCAACCATTCCTCAGCCTTGCGGGAGTCCACAGTGTCGAGTATGGCTGTCTTTTCGTCAAGAATCAGGTACGAATTGTATGATACACCTTGAGGCACTTTGTACTGGCCCTCAAAAAGGTCTATGCTGAGGTCGTCCGTTCCGATGTAGATGATGTCTGTGCTGATTGATTTCATTTTCGTGTTTCAATTTGGCAGTTTGCATTTTTTCACCTGCAAATATAGTCATAATTGTTTGATTGGAATTGCATAAAATGCTATATTTGCGAGACAAACTGACTAATGACAAAAATATGACAAGAACAAGTTTTGCCGGTCTGGACCTGAAATCCCCAATCATCGTGGGCAGCAACAGCCAGACTGCGTCCATAGACAAAATCCTTGAGTTTGAAAGCGCCGGTGCCGGTGCAGTGGTGCTGAAATCGCTTTTCCAGGAGAGCATCGAAAGGGAAATCGCCTCGGCGGTCTCTGACGAACATCCGGAGGCAAACGACTACATCAGCGCTTATGTGGGAGCCCGCGCTCTCGAGGACTATGTGAATCTCATCAAGACAGCCAAGAGTCGTGTGTCAATTCCGGTCATTGCTTCCATAGCCTGCAACACTGACGGCAAATGGGAAGAGTTCTCCAAGACCATCGAGCAGGCTGGTGCAGATGCATTGGAACTCAATGTAATGAGCCTTTGCACAGCGAGGAACGGGAAGCCGGGGGATTTCGAGCAGATGCACATCGACATCGTGGAGCACGTATGCTCACTCGTGAAAATTCCTGTGATTGTGAAACTCGGTGCAAACCTTTCCAATCCGGTGGCCCTTTGTGACCAGCTCTATGCTCACGGAGCAAAGGCTGTGGTGCTGTTCAACCGTTTCTATCCGACTGACATCGACATAGATAAGATGAGCTTCACAACAGGGGATCCTTTCACCAACGCTTCCGACCTTGCTTCAAATCTCAGGTGGGCAGGAATAGTCTCAGCATCAGTGAAGAAACTGGACGTGGCTGTTTCGGGCGGTGTCCAGGGCTGGGAAGGCATTGTGAAATCCGTGCTTTGCGGTGCGGCTGCCGTTGAGGTGGCAAGTGCAATCATCAGGAATGGGGCTGGATGGATTTCCGAGGCTAACGAGGGACTCTCTGCCTGGATGAAGGGCAAGTCTTTCGGGACTTTGGATGATTTCAAGGGCAGGATGAATGCTGCAGATCCTGAGAATGCAGACAAACTTTTCAGGACCCAGTTCCTCAAGTATTTCAGCGCTGTTCATTGAGTGGAGGGGCCCTGATCGGGCATCCCAAAGCAAGTATAAGTCAAACATTTAATAATATTTGAATATGAAAAAGTACGTATGTGATGTATGCGGATGGGAATATGACCCAGAAGCAGGATACCCGGAAGGCGGAATCGCTCCCGGAACAGCTTGGGAAGACGTTCCAGAGGATTTCGTATGCCCTCTCTGCGGAGTAGGCAAGGACGAATTCTCAGCAGAATAGTCCCCGCTGCCAATAAGGGCAACAACTTACCTTTGTCTGAGTTTCAGACCTGTCCGGCTGACCCCTCGTGCGGTCTCCGGACATTTTTCTTTTGTCATTAAAAAATTGAGGTTATATCCTGCAAAGGATACAACCTCAAATATAAGAATCGTATTATTTCTACTCGGCTTTGGTAAACTGGTAATGGAGTGAGAAAATAGAACCCATAAATTCGCTTAATTTCATTCCATAAGCTTCCAAATCACCTCCGAAATCTGAATGCAGTGTGAAGTTCGGACCGTATCCATATCCTGTTCCTTCATCGCAGAACAAGAATATCTCAACAGTGTTGTCCACAATAACGAAATAGATTCCCGCAGCTTTCAAATCCGAATCGGCAGTCGCAAAGTCAAAGTTGACTGTCTCGAAGTTGATACACCACGCAGTATAACTTTTACCTGACACAGGAGACTTGATTTTCTTAAATTCAGGATTGGATATTTCACATTCACGGAAGTACCTCTTGAGGTCACCTGAAAAAGCAGGAGTGAACGT
Source organism: Rikenellaceae bacterium (assembly GCA_022777205.1). Classification (GTDB taxonomy): domain Bacteria; phylum Bacteroidota; class Bacteroidia; order Bacteroidales; family UBA932; genus Cryptobacteroides. The sequence continues at coordinate 6,463 of JALFGP010000007.1, read as the reverse complement.
ATATTTGTCTGATTCGTCATCGTAGGAAATTGAAAATGATTCATTTTCGTTGACAACAGGGTAAGGGATGGATTGGCCGAGCTCTTCCTCAACCATTGCTATCATTCCCAAATCATCATCTTCTTCGTGGAAGTTCTTCGTGAAGTTCCAGGTGCCGATAAGGCCAAGTTCAAGGATGGTCGGATTGAAAAATTCTACAGTGACCTTGGAGACTGCTCCTGCTATGAATCTTTCACCTGCTGAAACTTCGAGAGAAAGGGTAGGGAATGCGTCTTGTGTGCTGAACTTTTCACCCGCCTTGATGGTGAATGTTCCGCTATTGCTACCGGCAGGAATGGTTATATTGCTGCTGTCAAGGGTGAAATCAGTTCCTGCCACTGCCGTTCCTGCATATTTGATTTCAAAAGACATATCGGTATTGGCGGTAAAGTTCTCTCCTGACTCCTCTCCCGTAAGCACCAATGTCACTGTCATAGCAGAGTTCGGAGACAATCTGACTCTTGATTCGTTGAAAGAATATACCAATTTCTCAAGAGCACCCATAGCCACAACAATCTGCGGATTCATACCGGCCTTATACCCTTCAACATCACCAAGTGAAACGGTGACGTTAAAAGCCTGGAGTTCAGTGCCTGTGTTTTTGATTTTGAAACTGCCTTCGCTTTCACCGGCTTTGATTGTGATGCCTGATGCAGCATCGGTTTCGTAAGCATCAGCGGATGAGGATGTTGAACTGAATGTAAACGGTACGAGAATGTCTTTGTCTGCAGCTTTGGAGAGTACCACTTTTACAGAAACTTCTTCGGAAGCATCGACCACTTCGTTGGCTTTCTCAAATGAGATGGTCGGAGTTTGGTCAAGACCCTGTTTCTGGCAGGAAGCTAAGGACAAGGCGGCTGAAAATGCCGCAACGTAAAACAGATGTTTGATAGATTTTTGCATAACACTACTATATTAAAAAGTTATTCAAATAAAACACTTATTCAAATTGGTCAAGGTATTCTCTGACAATTGCATACACAGCTTCCTTCTCCTGTTCGGTCGGTTTTTCTGACGGAGGTATGAGGTAATCAGAAGTCTTCTCATATTTTGGAGGCTCTGCCTCGTACCCGCTGCAGGATGTATGCAAGAGTATACTCGCCACCAAAACGAAAAAGGATAGCATACCGGTCCTTTTTCTGGCTATGCCGCAGTATGTCTTCTTCGCGCGAACGGTCACAAATTTATACAAATTTTCCATAAAATTGTCCTTTTTCAGTATTTATATCCATCATTTTGAATGAGTCCACCCAATTCGACATCATTCCGGTTTATCGGGAAGGTGTATAGGTATTTGTATGTCGTATATTTTCTGGTGTTGCTGATGACATACATCTGAGGCCTTCCGTTACGTTTGAGCTCATACCACCGGTCTCCTTCCATAAACAATTCCTTTCTTCTTTCATCGAATATAGCTGACATCAATGGAGTTAATTCCACGCCCCTTGCATTTTCAGAAATCAGCCGTTTACCTATTGCGGGCAGGTTGTCGGAAGTGAAAGGGGTAACATCCTCGATTCTGTTGCTTCTGAGTCGGTTCAGATATTTAAGGGCTTGACTATCGTTTCCTTGGTGTGCATAGGCTTCGGCAAGCATAAGGCATATTTCAGAGGATCTGACTCTGCCGCACAGTTTCTTCTTATTCATTCTGCGGTTTCCTACAATTACCTGGTAGCGAATGTCCTTTTCCGGATTGTCTCCAAACAAATCAATGAAAGTTTTGTTGATTGGGCGCCGTCCTGCCGCTTTTTTGGCATTTGTATAATAATAGTTTGTCTCACTTCCTCCCGTATAGGATTTTACGATAATTTCCCCCTGTTTTTTGTTCAGTTCCTGAATCATATTGACATAGGCAGCACGGTCTGTAAGGGGATATTTGTCCAATAACCCGGGGCAGATGCCAATAACACCATCCCAATCCTGCATCCAGAAAAGCGTTTTGGCTAAGAATGCGGAAGTGACATCACCTGTGAAAATGTAATCTTCCGATTCCAGTTTCATAGAAATGGATTTGTTCAAAAGACTGCATATATATTCCCCGGTTTCTTTCAGACTGGAGCGCTGAGGCCTTTCTTCTATGTCAAATGTTTTTACAAGCGGCAATCCAGGGGTGTCATTCGCTGTTTCAGGAATGTATGGCTCGCAGAACGACCTCATAAGATTGTAATAACATATACCTTTTATCGCTAAGCAGGCTGCGGTCATTTTCTTTGACAATTCGCTGTCCCGATCTTGGACTGCTTCAAGAATTATATTGCAGTTGCGGATGTATTCATAGTGATTCTTCCACATACTTTGTCTTCTGTTGATTTGCGAACCTTGATATAGTGGCAATCCGCTTTTTTCATCTCCCATATAGTCTTCCAGATTCGCATCAAGATTGTCACTGATGGCTTCAAACTCAGCCAACTCAGATGGACCGGGCAGTATTGTTCCTTCTCCGAAATCGTAGGTTTCAACTTGATATAGCATATTGTTCAGGACAGACAGGTACTCTTCATCGCTTTTCGGAATGACCTTCCCCTTGGGCTTTACATCAAGGAATGACGAACAGGAGCAAATAAATGCCGTTGATATTGCCAATAATATATGAGTGTATGTTTTCATCGTCATAAATGTTTTTCAGAAGCCTATGTTAAGTCCAAGAGTCACTGATTTGCTTTGTGGATATATTGAGCCCGGAGCTTCGGGATCCAGTCCCTCATAAGAGGTGATTGTAAACAGATTGTTTGCACAGACATTGATTCTGAAGCTGGACATCTTCATTTTTTTCAACCACTTGGATGGCAGTGTGAATATGAGCATCATAGTCTTCAGCCGGAGGAAGGAATTGTCTTTCAGATAAGCTCCTCCCACTATATTGGAGGACGTTGGGTTTTCTGCCGCATAATCTGTTCCGTCCCCGGCCCAGGCATCGTATATTCTCGGATATTTGGTACCTGTGTCATTTGTGTTCCGCCACCTGTCGGTCCTGTCTGTAGTAACATTCAGGTGGTTCTTGTACAAATCGTTGTACCAGGTCAAAGGCACATTCGGATTGTTGCCTCTGTTTTTCAAATCTGCGTAAGAGACGGGTGCACTGGAACTTTCATAAGTTTTGCTTCCGGACATAAATATCCCGGAAAGCGAGAGGCTGACAAATTTATAGCTGGCTTTTATGCTGAAACCTCCGTTATATGGCGGGTCCGATGTGCCGAGGTAAAATCTGTAATTGTTGGGGTTGTTGTAGTCCTGCTTGGTTGATATGACTGCATCGCTTCTCTGTTGGAAACGGATGAGTCCGCTGTAAGGATCTATCCCCAAAACCTTACCTGCAAATATTGCATTCACAGGATAACCTTCAACATATCTGGAATTGACACTCAATTCATCAGTGTTTTTCAACTTTGTTACCTTGTTCTGGTTATATGCGAAATTAAGGGAAACTGAAAACTTGAAATCCTTGAATCTGACAATATCGCTGATGACGCTCAATTCCACGCCCTGGTTGAACATATCGACTGAATTGTATTTCTGGTAGGAGAATCCTGTATAGGCAGGAATCATAGTGGAATATACAACATCCTGGCTATTCCTGCGGTAACCTTCAAGACTTACTGAAAGCCTTTCTTGAAAAATGGCAAAGTCGATTGATAATTTATAATCCTGGGTTTTCTCCCATCGAAGATTCGGGTTAGGGGCACTGAGGAATTTCCCCACATTGTAACGTTGCCCATCAATAACCCGGTATGTCTGGTCAGTGTAGTGGAGGATGAGTTGCGGGCTTACTCCGTTATTGATGTTCCCCGTGAACCCGGTGGCCGCCCTCAGTGTGAGGCGGTCCAGCCAGGACGCTGTACCTTTCATCCATTCTTCGTTGCTGATGTTCCAGGCTGCGCCAACCGACCAAGTCGGGAAAAACTGACGTTTGCTGCCGAAGTACGAACTGCCGTCGGTTCTGACAGAAGCATTCAATACGTATCTGTCACGATAGAAATAATCTGTCGAACAATAGAATGATGCATATCGGCTCGAAGTGTAATACTCTCCATTCAGCGCTATCACTGCATTGATGTAGTCGTCTGTCAAGATTCCGTTTGCTGGAACCGGAATGGTGGAAGTGTCGGTGTTGGCATCATAACCATACCCTTTGCTGTAATTTGTCGTGGAGTCCGCACCCCTCACCTCTGCGCCGGCAATTATGGACATACTGTGATTCTCGACCAGTTCCCGGTTGAATGAGAGATGGGCCCTTGCAAGAAAACTGGTCCTGATTGCGGTATTGCTGCTTTTGCTGCCAAGGTAGTTCGGATTTGTGTACGACATAAACCTGTTCTCAAAGGCAGAATTGGTGTCCGGAAGCAGAATCTTCACTGTGGAGTTGTTGGAAAAACTGTAGGACGCGAGGCCTACAAGATGCAGACATTCCAGAATTTTCAGGTCTGCCTGAAGCCGTCCGGTTGCCGCAAAGTCCTTTGTCGAGGAACTGGTGTGGTCAATTTCCCTCATAATGTTGAAACCGCGTGTGTCAATTATGGAGTAATCATCACCGTTTACGATAGGAAGACTGTTGTAGGTGTAATCCGTCCTGTAACTTCCGTCTTCGTTGTAGGGGCGTTCGTATGGATTGGCGTAATAGGCATAGGTGAAGGGATCTACGGCTGATAATTCCGGCGCGACACTGCTCTGATGTGAGAGTTCCAGACCTGTATCAAGTTTGAGCCTCTGCTTCGGGGTGTATGCGGTGTAGTTCGCACGCAGATTGTATCGGCTGTAACTGTCTCTTTTGAGTGCGCCTTCATTAAGGTTGTATCCCATAGACAAGTAGTAGTTGCTGTTTCTGTTTCCTCCGCTGAGGGAAATATGGTGGCTGGTCGATATGGCATTTCTCGTAACTACCTTGAACCAATCGGTGGTCCGTCCGGAGATACTTTGCAAATATGCATCCTGGGCTGACCGGTTGCCTGCCATAGACGCAAATTCCCCTCTCCCGGAACGGACAATTCCGACTATGCCGATTACGGGATATTGTGAAGCTCCGGTGGCAAATTTTTCAGCTGAGAACTCATTCCAAAGTTCTTCTTCCCAAGCAATCTTTTCGGCTGAATTCATCAATTTGGAACTTCTGACCGGTGCCATTGTGACTGCGACATTCCCGGTATAACTTACTTGCATTCTGCCTTCATTTCCGTGCTTGGTCGTGACTACAATGACTCCGTTTGATGCTTTCGAACCGTAGATTGCGGCTGCAGCGGCATCTTTCAAAACGGTTACGCTTTCGATGTCATTGGGGTTGATGCTGCCGATGCCATCTATGAAAAGACTCTCGAATCCGGCAGCTTTCAATTCGCTGTCAGTCATATTTGGTGTCTCATTCTGAAGAGGAACGCCATCAACTACCCACAGAGGTGAGGCTCCGTTGGTGGAAAGGGTAGTTGTTCCTCTGATTTTAATCTGTTGCGAACGTCCAGGCTGTCCGGAAACAGTATTGACTTGTACTCCGGAAATCTCTCCCTGGAGCATTGCATCTATGGATGAAAGCGGTTTGTCCTTTATTTTTTCCGTAGTCACTATTCCTACAGAACCTGTAATTCTCTTGGTGGTTGTTTGAGCATATCCGGTTACAACGACTTGTTCAAGCATCTGGCTTTCTTCTGTCATAATCAGATTTACCGTGTTCTGCCCCTTGGACAGAATTACTGATTCCGAATTCAATCCCAAAGAAGAAAATACGAGTCTGTCTTTGCCGGAAGGTACAGCTATGCTGAAGGATCCATCCAAATCCGTTATAGCATAGACAGTCGGTTTTGTGTTGTCGACTTGAACTGTCACACCAGCCAAAGGAGTGCCGTTACTATCTTTAACAGTTCCTTTCACCTGTACGGATTGTGCATATCCCGACAGGACAGTTGAAAGAAATACTATAATCGTAAAACACAATCTTTTCATAATTCAGTCAGTCTTTTGTCCAATATATGCAAAAGGTATTTGTCTCCGGAGCGTTTGACCAACTTCCGGGCATCTTTGAGAACTCCGTACCATATATCCGGTTTGTCACTCCCGAGCATTTGGTCGTGTATGTTGTTGATAAACAACTCTCGTTGATAGCGTGTGAATTCATCGGAACCCCTCTTCTGAGGATTGTTCCAGAGATAGTCCATTATGTCCCGGGCTGCCTCAGCTTGAGAGTAGGCATCGTTCCCGAAAATTTCAGACTTGGACAGGCCTGACAATTGGATGAATGCGAAGTTTGTGAAATATTTTTTGATAAACCCATTGTAGGGGCCTTCCAGCTCAAGTGGCCTGATGAAATCCGGATTATCCACCCAGTCCAGACTGTCGATGAGTTTGAGCATTTCTATAAGACACTGCTTTTGGTAATTTTTGTCGAATGACCTTTTGGCGGCAGTCTGCATTCTATCCTGCGGCGTGTTGACATACATTC
>JALFGP010000136.1 GCA_022777205.1 Rikenellaceae bacterium | reverse complement strand
ACTACCCCTTCGCCAAAGTGCTCTGCGTCGAGGCCGATGCCCTGCTCGGAGGTGGCGGAAACCGCAGCCGCTGCCCGGAGGAAATCAAGGCCATTGTAGGCAGGTCCTTCGGTGAGTTCAATTGCGGTGCAGCAGTAGGAGTGCGCCTGGGCTGCAATTTCAAGGTAAAACTTTTAGCCGAATACAACCTCATCTTCCCGGCCAATGCACAATCTGTGCTGCTTGGCTTGGGGACTGCATTTTTCTGGTAACCTCGCCTAAACCGCCCCGAGAGTGGCGATGCTGATGCGCAACCCGGGACCGGCAGCCTGGCGCAGAGGGCGGAAGCAGTTGTAGAGAGTTGATCCTGTGGTGAATACGTCGTCCACAAGGAGCAGATGCCTGAGGCCATTAAGGCTGGCTTTGGGATTCACTGCGAAAGCACCTGAAACATTGGCTTTTTTCTCTTCCACATTCAGGCTGGTCTGGGTGTGGGTGCGCTGCCTGCGTGTCAACAGGTCTTTTCTCAGGGGAGCATTCAGTTCCGAGGCTATCTCCGAGGCAATTATTTCTGCCTGATTGTAGCCCCTTGAAAGCAGTCTGGTCCAGTGGAGGGGTACCGGGACCACTGCATCTACTGGCGGGATGTCAGGGAACTGAACTCGGGCGTTGCCGAAGGTCTCCACAAGCTGCTTTGCCAGCATTCTTGAGAAAAATCTACCCGCCGGGATGTTGTGACGGTATTTGAGATTGTGGGTGATATGTCTATAGCCGGTACCTTTCTCAAAGTCGAAAAGTGCCGTGGCGAGGGCATAGTATTCCGGACCATCGTAATCCTTGGCTATCAGGGAGTTGAATTTGTCCGCCATAGGATTTTCAGGTTTGAGCCAATGGTAGGTGAGGGGCATTCCCACGAGGCAGTCCAGACAGATGTGCCTTTCCTTTCGTCCAAGTTCGCGGCCGCAAACTACGCACAGGCGCGGCAATAGCAAATCAGCGACTGCAGCGCAGGGCTCAGCCACTGACTGAAGGGATGATTTGAAAGCCATCGGGATTAGCAGTGCATTGCACCGCAAACATTCAGAACCTGACCGCTGATGTATGAGGAGAGGTCGCTGGCGAGGAAGAGCGCGGCATTTGCAACTTCGTCAACTGTGCCACCGCGTCGCATCGGTATGGTCTTGATCCATTCTTCACGCACTGCATCTGGAAGTGCGGAGGTCATATCGGAGACAATATAGCCCGGAGCAAGGCAGTTGGACCTGATGCCTCTCGGACCCATTTCCTTGGCTACGGATTTGGACAGGGCTATTATTCCGGCTTTGGATGCGGCGTAATTGGCCTGGCCTGCATTCCCGGATTCACCTACGACTGAGGACAGGCTGACAATGCTACCACTGCGTTGACGCATCATTACCGGGATGACTGCGTGGATGTAGTTGAATGCGGATTTGAGGTTGGTGTTGACGACTTTGTCCCACTGTTCTTCGGTCATACGGAGCAATAGTGTGTCCATAGTGATTCCTGCGTTGTTCACAAGCACATCTATGCGACCGAATTCCTCCTTGACTTTGGAGACCGTTTCTTCGGCGGATTTGAAATCGGATGCGTCGGCGACATACATCCTGACCTTTGTTCCGAAGGCTGAGATTTCAGCAAGGGCATCTTCCTCAGTTTTTGAGATTTTACGTACTGTGAATGCCACATCAGCACCTTCTGAGGCAAACTTGACGGCAATTGCACGGCCGATTCCACGTGCCGCACCAGTAATCAAAGCTGTCTTTCCGGACAAAAGTCCCATATTCCAATCTCCTAAAAATTCGTGCTCCGGACGGGAATCGAACCCGTACGGACATTTCTGCCCACAGGATTTTCATACTACTCTTGCTTTTACACAAGCCGGCTTCATCCGCAATGCTAAGCCGTTGTAGTCTGGACTATTTCATAACCTTGCACATCAATGTGTTTAGGTTCTCCCTATATAGTCTCTGCGCCATTTATCAGCCAAAGCTGAATTTAGTAAGTCATCACCAAAGCATACATTTCTATATGCGAGGCTTCTGTTTCTTAGGGGAGTTCTACTTACAAAGTTTCCCTTGTAGCACTCTTGTTATTTTTGCCTCTATAACTATCCGTCAAAGCATGACAATTGGGGCATAAAATGGAGAGATTCTCTATTCTGTTGTCTTTGTTGTCACCATTGATATGATGAACCTCCAAAGGTATATCAAATCCCTGCCACGTAGTTCTTCCGCAACATTCACATCGTTTCTCCTTTAGGTTTTCTTGAAAAAGTCTCAACTTCAACTTATAAGACTGATAAGTTGAACCTTTGACCAGGATTTCCTCAATATTCTGAGGCTTCGAAGGCTTGAATATTAAACCGACATTCCAGCCTTTCCCTCTGAAATGAGAAATATCAATGTCATGTTGCTCTATAGCATTGTGCATCAGCTTATAATTTCCACCGCAAGGTTTCAATCCTAAAAATCTGCACATTCCAGCAATACTCAAAGAACTCTTTGCCGCCAATTCAAAATCTTCCTTGTTTCTTTTGACTCTCATAAAAATATAATGTCTTTTCAAGCAAGGAGACGGATAAAATAGATACAAAACCTAAAAGTCCTGCGTGTCTACCTATTCCACCACCAGAGCGAACCGGATGCAAAGATAGTAAAATTTTTAATAATGAATTCACCTGACGGCAAGGATGATCCCCGGATCTATGTCCATTTTCATCGCTATTGTCCTTGCCTGCTCATAGGTGGGGGATTTCTTGCCGGAAATTATTTCTGAGAGTCTTGCACTGGAAATCCCCAAAAATACAGACAAATCCTTTTGGTTGAAGTTCATGTCCTTCATCTTTTCAACCAAAATCTCCTTGAGAGTTGGCGGCATAATCGGGTAATTCTCTTTCTCGTATTCTTCCACCATTTCGGTAAGCAGATCCAATTCCACCATACGCGGGTCAGACACAGGAGTGGATTCATCTGTTGCAAACATCAGTTCGTCCACTCTTTTCATTATTGCGTCGTATTGCATCTCATTCATTATTCTTGCCATAAATCAAATGTTTTTTGCCTCAATGTTGTCGTAATCTTGATGCGTTCCCACGAATCTGATATAAAGTATCTGGATTTGAAATTTGATAGCGGCAACTATCCGATATTTATTGCCTTTGATATTGAACACATAACGTTGGTTGCCCACATAATCAGTTGAATTGAATGTCCTTTTTATGTCATCAAATTTCGTCCAACTCGCCTTGGAGACTTTTACATACCATTCCCGCAAAGCAATTTCCGCATCAGGATGTATTTCCCAAAAACTTTCAAGAGTCTTTATCTTAATAATTCTCATCGCACAAAATTAACAAAAATTTTAAAATATGAAAAATAATTTCAGAATATGAAACTCTAAATATAAATTTAACCGTATTGTTTATACGCAACCGGTCAATTCCTTGCAAAGAACATAATAATTAGCGGTTGAATGAAATTTTCAGCGGATAATTTTCAAAATCGGCCTCCAGATACCTCCGAAAGCCTATTTTACCTTGGCTACCAGCTCTCAAGATACGCATTGTGATTGCATCAGACAGGATAATTCACCTGACAGCAAAAGTGAAACGGGGCTTGTCAGCGAGGTCGTTCAAGGTTTCGCAGCGGCTGAACCGGGAGAAGAGGGCGGCGGTTTCGGCCGGGAGGGCTTCGTTCTGCTCCACAAGCAGCAGGCCACCGGGACGGAGAAGTTCCAAGGCCCAGTCGGAAATGGCTTTGTAAAAGAGAAGAGGGTTGCAGTCGGGGACGAAAAGAGCAAGGTCCGGCTCGTGTTCAAGAACGTTTCTTCTCATAAGAACCCGTTCTTTATCAAGCACATAGGGTGGATTGGAAATGATGGCATCCAGAGGCCCGGCAAAAAAATCGGCAAGGGAGGCTCCGTCTTTCCAGTCCTTAAGCCCACCAGTGGCAGAGGGTCCCCGAAGTATGTCACATTGGGCAAAACGGGGACTGCGGGGTGTGGATCCAGGGGTCTTGCAATCGGCGAACTGCCCGCAGGCAATGTCCAATGCTTGTGCCGACACATCCAGCCCCACGACTTCCGCATCCGGAAAATCCAGGGCCAAGGTCCAGGCTATGCATCCGGAACCGGTACACAGGTCCAGAATACGCAGTCTGCCTGCAGAGGAATGCTCCCGCAAATTCTGGCCTGCAAGGGAAGAATCCCGCAATTTCTGCCCGGCAAGACGGCAGAGATATTCGGTCTCAGGACGCGGAATCAACACCCCCGGAGCCACGGAAAAGACTCTCCCTCCAAACTCGCACCAACCTGTGATATACTGATACGGCTCACCCTCGGAAAGTCTGCGGGCACAATCCAGAAATTCTGATGCATCTGACTCGGGAATATCCGCAAAAGGGTCTGTCACAATAGCGTAGCCCGGCAGATGCAGAAAATCCACGACCATAGACGACACAAGTGCATCCCTCTCCCGGCGGTCAGAATATTCCGCCGTCAGCATCAGGCGTGCCCGGTCTATGAGTTGCTTCAATTTCATGGCTTCCTTACTCCCGGGAAACAGGTTCAGAGGCTCGCCGTACTGTCAATCACGGTGTTGAGGAAATCAGTCATCGACAGACCCGCGGTTCTTACCATCTTCGGCACGAGAGAAGCCGCTGTCATTCCCGGTATGGTGTTCATTTCCAGAAAATAGAGTTCCTCACCGCAGAGTATATAGTCCACTCTCACAAGCCCCTTGCAGCCGAGCTGACTGTAGATCTTGCGGGAAGTTTCCTGCACCCTGGCCGTCATAGCGGCATCGAGCGGAGCCGGGCATATTTCCTCGCTGAAACCGTTGTACTTGGCCTCATAGTCGAAGAACTCGTGGTCCGTAACTATCTCTATTACAGGCAGAGCCACCTCGGAAACCCCGTCCTGATAGACCGCACAGGTGATTTCCCTTCCGCTCACTCCAGCCTCAATCATAACCGTAGCCGTATCCTCAAATGCAAATTCGATTGCCGCACGCAGGTCCTCAGCCCTCTTCACCTTGGTCACTCCGAAACTTGACCCTCCGTCCGTAGGCTTCACGAACACGGGATAGCCCAGCTGTGATGTCACCTTTTCCTCTATGCCTTCGAGGGACTCTCCCTTGCGCAGGAAAATGTCCTTGGCGCAACGCACGAAATCCACATCCTTGAGATAGGATTTGCAGGAGAATTTGTCGAAGATGATTGTGGAAACAAAGGAATTGCAGCTGCTGAATGGCACCTGAAGCATCTGGAGATAGCCTTGCAGCTGTCCGTTCTCTCCCGGTATGCCGTGCTGCATTATATAGGCATAGTCGAATTTCACCTTCCTGCCGTTCACGATGGCCGAAAAGTCGGTCTTGTCCACCTGGGGAGCCGGTTCCAGTTCCAAACGCTCGCCTCCAAGGGGTCTAACTGCCACAACTTTCCAATCGCCGAAACGGGCAAAGATTTCATACACGTCAAAACGGCTTCCGTCAATCTGAGAAGCCGTGAAAAGACCGCTTCTGCAGGATATTTCCCACTCTGAGGAATCACTTCCGTAGATTACAGCGATACTCCTGCCTTTGAATTGTTCCATAGTTTACTTTCTTGTTCTTCGTTTGCCGGATGGTTTTGTGGAGGCTATGATTTCCCGGCAATCCTGCTCAGTCAGAGCCTTGGCATCCTTTCCTGCAGGAATCTTGTAATTGCCTCCGTCGTATTTGATGTATGGTCCGTAATTTCCGTTGATTACCTGAATGTCCCCGAACTCGGCGAGCACCTCACGGGTCTTTGCCGTGCCCGCAGCCTCTATGATTTCCACGCACTCAGCAAGGGTGATTGTGAGAGGATTGGACTTGCGGGGCAGGGATACATTGCGGTCTCCATATTTTATATATGGTCCGAAACGGCCGGAAGTGCAGACCACAGGAATGCCTTCGTGCTCGCCCACAGTCCTCGGAAGGGAGAAAAGTTTCAGGGCATCCTCGAGGGTGAGGCTTTCTATAATCTGTCCCGGAGCCAGGTTGGCAAACTTGCGGTTTTCGCCTTCGCCCTTCTGCACATAAGGTCCGTATTGTCCGAATTTTGCCACAACAGGCTGTCCGTCAGATGGATCCACTCCCAGCTCCCGGCTCACGTGGCTGTACTCCCTATTGCTCAGGCTGTCTTCAACCGTCTTGTGGAAAGGAGAATAGAAATCCGCAATGACCTTGTTCCAGGCAAGTTGTCCTTCGGCAATGGAGTCGAATTCCTTTTCCACATTGGCTGTGAAATCATAACTGAGAATATCCGAGAAATTCTTCACGAGAAAGTCCGTGACAATGATTCCTATGTCCTGCGGAAGGAGCTTGCTCTTCTCTGCGCCCACGGTTTCAGACCTTTGCTCCGTCTTGATTCCGTCTTTGGACAGCAGAAGGTCAGTCACCTTTTCCACACTGCCGCTCTTGTCCCCCTTCACGACATAACCCCTTGCCTTGGTCAGAGTCGTGATGGTAGGAGCATAGGTGGAAGGCCTTCCGATACCGAGTTCTTCCAGTTTCTTGACCAGAGTGGCTTCGGAATAGCGCGGAGGAGCTGCGGTGAAACGGCATTCAGCCTTCATCTGCTCCCAATCCAGTTTCATCCCCGATGCAATTCCAGGAAGTATTGCCTCCTCCTCGTCCTGGGTTTCGTCATCGCGGCCTTCGGAATAGAGACGGAGAAAACCGTCAAACAGCACTTCGCTGGATTGGGCCACGAATTGCCCCTCAATGCCTTCTGCCCCGATCCGGATGTCTGTGCGCAGAACTTTGGCATCAGCCATCTGCGAAGCCACGGTCCTGCGCCATATCAACTCATAGAGCCTCTGTTCCTGCGGAGTCCCGCTGATTGCCGTCCTGTCGATATAGGTAGGGCGAATGGCTTCGTGAGCCTCCTGCGCTCCTGCCGTCCGGGTCTTGTAGTTGCGGGTCCTGGAATATTCCGCGCCGTACTCTGCCGTCACAAAATCCCTGGAGGCCGCAAGGGCGAGGGTCGAGAGATTGGTTGAGTCCGTACGCATATAGGTAATGAGTCCGCTTTCGTAGAGTTTCTGGGCAACGCTCATAGTGGTGCTCACAGACAGATGCAACTTGCGGGAAGCTTCCTGCTGGAGTGTGGAAGTGGTAAACGGTGCCGCCGGAACCCTCGTTCCCTCTTTCTTGTCCACTGAGAGTACGGAGAACCGGGCCCCCGAGCAACTGCGGAGAAAGGCCTCTGCGGAATCCCTGTCGGCAAACTTCTTGTCCAGCACAGCCTTCAAATAGGCCCCTGCCGGGAAATTCTCGGGATGGAACAGTGCCTCAATCCTGTAGAAAGAGCTCCTTTTGAATGAGAGTATTTCTCTTTCCCTATCCACAATCAGCCTCAGAGCCACGGACTGAACCCTTCCTGCAGACAATTTCGGCTGCACCTTTCTCCAGAGCACAGGAGAGAGTTCAAATCCCACCAGACGGTCCAGAACCCTGCGGGCTTGCTGCGCATCCACCAGATTCATATCTATGTCGCGGGGAGTTTCAATTGCGTGAAGGATGGCGTTTTTGGTGATTTCGTGAAATACGATTCTTCGGGTATTGTCCTTTTTCAGACCCAAAGTCTCGTAAAGATGCCAGGAAATGGCCTCTCCCTCACGGTCTTCATCGGATGCCAGCCATACGGTCTTGGCCGCAGATGCAAGTTTCTTCAATTCCGACACCACTTTCTTCTTGTCCGCCGGTACTTCATAACGGGGCGTGAAGTTTTTTTCTATATCAATGCTCAAATCCCTCTCGTGCAGGTCCCTGATGTGCCCGAAACTGGGTTTTACAACAAAGGAGTCGCCCAGAAATTTCTGTATGGTCCCCGCTTTTGCCGGAGACTCGACTATCACCAGATTCTCTGCTTTTTCCGTTTTCTTCTCTGCCATATTCAATTGTCATTTTCAAATGAAACTGCAAAGTAAAACACAATCACCTCAATTATCCAAATTTATTCCGTATTTTTGCAAATTCGGCGTTGCGAAGATTGGCAACATCTCCGGGCCGCCGGCAAGGTTTACAAGTATTTTTTGATACCATATTATTATATGAAGGACGAGACAAGGAAAAAAATCACCAAATGGTTCTGGATATTGTTTATGACCCCATTTGTGCTGCTGACGGTGCTGCTTCTGGCAGTGTGGGCATTTGCAGACATACCCTCATTCCGTGAACTTGAGAATCCGGACAGCAAGCTCGCTACGCAAATCATATCTTCCAGTGGTGAAATTCTGACGACCATCCACGATGAGAACCGTCTCTTTGCGTCCTACAACGAATTGTCGCCCTATCTGGTTCAGGCCGCCGTCGCCACCGAGGATGCCCGTTTCTACAAACACTCAGGCATTGATTTCCAGAGCCTTGGACGAGTGCTGGTCAAGACTCTCATAGGCGGGGACTCCAGTCAGGGAGGGGGAAGCACCATCACCCAGCAGCTGGCCAAGACCCTCTATCCGCGCGAGGACGTAAGCAGCCGGATCCCCGGATGGTCGAAGGTGAAAATGGTCTGGGTCAAGCTCAAGGAATGGATTACCGCGGTGAAACTCGAGCGCAACTACACCAAGGACGAGATTATGGATATGTATATGAATGCCATCTTCTTCGGCAGCAACGCTTACGGCATCAAATCCGCATCCAGAACCTTCTTCGCCAAGAACCCTTCCGAGCTCACCATCGAGGAAAGCGCAACCCTGGTGGGAATGGTGAACAAACCGACCCGTTACAATCCGGTCATCAATCCCGAAAAGTCGCTTCAGAGGAGGAATTTTGTCATTTCGCAGATGGAAAAGGCAGGGTATATAACTGAGGCACAAAGAGATTCCATACAGCAGATTCCAATCAACGTGTCTTCGCATCAGGTGCAGGACCACAATGCCGGCCTCGGTCCATACTTCAAGGATATGCTCCTGCGCACGATGAAAGCCAAGGAGCCGAAGCGCAGGAATTATGAATATGTCGAGGATTATCAGTATGATTCATTGAGGTGGGAAAATGATGGCCTGTACGGATGGCTCGAAAAGAACCGCAAGGCTGACGGGTCCAAATATGACCTTTACCGCGACGGTCTCCGCATCTATTCCACCATCGACTCCGATATGCAGAGATATGCGGAAGAGGCTGTGGCAGAGCATCTTGGCAAGGACCTCCAAAAGGCCTTCGATCGCGAGCAGAGGCGAAACAGCAAGGCTCCTTTCTACCGCGAGGTGGACCAGGAAACCATTGACCGTCTGATGGGCCAGGCCCGCAGGTGGAGCGACAGGTACAGAAGTATGAAGAAGGAAGGGGCATCGGAGAACGAAATCCGCCAGGCTTTCAGGGAAAAGACAAAAATGCGCGTATTCGCCTGGAACAGCAAGGGTTATGTGGACACCCTGATGTCTCCGGACGATTCCATACGCTACTACAAAGGTTTCCTCCGTGCTGCATTCGTGGCCATAGAGCCGCTCACCGGGCACGTCAAAGCCTATGTGGGAGGGCCCAATTACCGCTGGTTCAAATACGACAACTGCCGTCAGGGCCGCAGGCAGGTGGGTTCCACAATCAAACCTTTCCTCTATTCCCTCGCGATGCAGGACGGTCTCACCCCTTGCACTGAGGTTGTGAATGTGCCACAGACCTTCATCATCGGCGACGACACCTGGACTCCGCGAAGCACCGACAAGGACGAGTGGATAGGCCTGACCGTGAACCTGAAATGGGGCCTGACGAAGAGTTCCAACAACATCTCCGCCTATCTGATGAAGCAGTTCGGGCCGAAAGCTATGGCGGAAATGATGCACAAGATGGGCATACACGGACATATCGAGGAAGTGGAGTCGCTTTGCGTGGGTTCCACTGACCAGATGCCTTTCGATATGGTCGCAGCCTTCAACACCTTCCCTTCCAGAGGTATGGCAATCGAACCCCTTTTCGTAACCCGCATCGAGGATAGTAACGGCAACAGACTCAGCGAGTTCATCAACCACAGGTCAGTGGCAATAAGTGAATATGCCGCCTATGAAATGGTGGATATGATGCAGTCTGTGGTGAATCACGGCACCGGAATCAGGCTTCGTGCCAAATATGGGCTGAAGGGAGAAATTGCCGGAAAGACCGGAACCACCAATGACAACTCAGACGGCTGGTTCATAGGATACACACCGAAAATCACAGCCGGAATCTGGGTCGGCGGCGAGGACCGTCAAATACACTTCGGCTCAACTGCCCTGGGAGGTGGTTCCAATATGGCCCTGCCTATCTGGGGGCTGTTTATGAAAAAGGTCCTCAAGAACGGTAATCTCGGGATAAGCGAAGCGGACCGTTTCACTCCGCCTGCAGGAATACCTATGAACATTGCCTGCGAAGCCGAAGCCTACGGAGACCGCAGGCCTGTTGTCCCGGACCAGGTTACGGCAGGTCACGAGGCCGAAAATGAAGACGAAGGCTTTTATTTCGAATAGCCGTTTCAGCCGCTTCGGGCACAAAATCGGCCTCTCAGGCAAGCCAATTCAGGCATTTGCGGTCAGAGGATTTGAAAAGTTCGTATCTGAGGCTTTGTGTCCCTTACGAAAATCGGCTTCCTGAAGTGCCGGATGCCTGTTTTTGAATATTATTCGTTGAAAATTTCATTCAACCGCTAATTGTCAGTCTCTTTGCAGCAGAAATATTTTTGCTATGAAAACTGACAAATTGCTGTTTCTTTTACTTTTGCTTTCCTGCAACAGAATCCCGGAGCCCGTGGGGGACAGGGATAATGCGGCATTGCCTTTGGACCAGGTGGCTCAGATGCTTTCCGAACTGCCTATGGAGCCGGTGCATTTCAAGGAAGTCCACAGGGCTGTTTCATCTTCTTCCGGTAACGGGTATGACGAGGAATATATGATGAGAGATTTGTTCGCAAGCCCCGGGAGGGGAGTGGGAGAAGAAGATTCCGGAAAATCTGGCAACTCCGTGGCAGAACAGTCCAAATCCTTGTCGGACATACTTCCGTTGAGGGATTTGATAATACAATATGCCGAGAACCGGGCCGCCACGAAGGCCTCCGGTTTCGACCCCGGCCTTTGGCTGGAAAGTCTGAGTTCTTCGGATATACAGATATATTGGCCATACTCGGAGGATTGGGACGGGGAAACACAACCGGTGTTTACCTACGACCCGGGTGACGGTTCGCAAGTCGGCGTGGGATGGAAAGTCGATACGGATGAGCGGGGAGCACGCACGGTCAGAAAGATTGAGGTGGATGAAAAGTACGCAGCGGCATATCCCGTGTGGGTTGTCAATCGCAACAGTGACAGCGGTTACACCTCTCTGGATGTGATGAGGCGTGAGCATCCGGAGTGGGATAACGGTGGAGGTGCTCTGATTATAGGAGGTCCGGTCTCTTCCCGGTCTCCCGGCGTGCCTCTTCCTGAGGAGGAAACAAAGGCTGCCTCTTCTGTGAAAACCCTGATTCTGAAAGACTTCACTATGAAGCGCCACTACGACACCTGGCTTGCGGGCGGCTCAGAGTTTTTCATCAAAGCCGGTTCTGTCAATGATTTCGTGGCATCCACAGAGGCTGAACTCCAGCTCTATGTACCCGCGGTCACCGATTTTATGGTGGTGGTCAAACGCAAGCAGCTCGGACAGGCTCTCCCTTTCAATACCGTTCTTGTGTCCGAATGGACTTCCCAGCTGACCCAGGTGGCATTTATGATAGTCGAGGATGACGGAGGCTCTCTCACGCAGTGGAAGTGTTCAGCAGTGGTAAAAGTGGCTTCAAAGAGCTATGGATTCGATATATCCCTCCCATTCAACACCCGGGACGACATAGTATGGAGGGGACAGCTGAGTCGCCGCTACATAGAGGCCACCGACAAAATAGCCGGACATTTCGGCGATGTGGACATCACTTTTGAAGTTGTGGACTATTGATCCCGCTTTAGCGAGGACGGACACGGGCCAATCTTTTTGGCGGCAGCTTCAAGGGCTTCGTAGAATTCTTCACCGAAAAAGTGGATTATGGGGGCTTTGAGGAACTGATAGACTCGAATACCTTCCCTTTGACCCTTGATGTAGGCATCCCGGCAGATGTCCCAGCGGTGAAGTTTCAGGGCTCTCAGACCGTTTGACATTTCGGTGACGCGGATGGGATAGAGGCGGCAGGATATCGGCTTGATGAAGTCTCCCTGCCCCTCGTTCCATTTTTTCTCAATAGCGCAAAGGCAGTTTCCTTCCGCATCCTTGCGACAATATGCGCACTCTTCGCTGCCCGGAACCAGTGGGGTTACCAAATCCCCGTCAATGTCTATCTCGAACAGACCTTTGGCAGCCACAGCCTGCCGCCCGGCTTCGGACATTTCCGGGCAGAATATTTCATAATTCTTTTCCAGAGCAGGAATTTCACATTCCAGCAGAGGGGCCCCGCTGTCTCCGATTTCGCAGCAGCAACCCTTGCATCTTGCATAGTCGCAGCAGAAAAATTCAGTGAGTATGTCGGAGTCTATGAGGCAGTCTCCAAGCCTTATAATTGAGCAATATCCTTTTCCCATACTATTCTGTAACAATAAGTTCTATCCGGCTTGAGGAAGTGAGCGCTTCCATTGTGCGTATGATTTTCTCCTTCGACACGGCATTCATCTTGTCCATTATCTTCGTGCGCAGGTCGCGGCCGTCGGTGTAGCGGCGGACTATGGTCTCAATCCAATATTCAGGATTCTGCTGCGCAAGGTTGTAGGTGTTGTTGAGCAGTTTCTTGTATGTCTCCACCACGGCATCCACGAAGACATCGTCTTTCGAAATCTGCAGGGCATTCCTCAGTTTCTCCACCAGTTCCAACTCGGAAATGACCGTCAATTGGGATAAGTCATAGCCCTGAGGCGATATTTTGTTCACGGAAATGCTCACGCTGAACCTCTCCCTCGGATACTGGGTGAAGGAATAAATCGCATCGGCAGCATAGCCGGTGCCCACGATGGCTTCCCGGACTTTTTCCTTGAGCAGGGCTGTGGAGAGGAGTGCCGCGCACATATTCTCGGCAGTCATCGGCAGGGCTGTGCTCAGCAGGATTTCCACCCCTGTTTCCCTGCCGTGCCTTTGGGCAGAGATCCACCCGGCAGAAGGTTGGAACATCACCCTCCTGCGTCGGGTAATCTCTCCCGTGGTTTGGAACATTCCTATGGTGCTTTCCAGCATTTTTTTCACCTTTTCCGTTTCCATATCCCCTGAAATTACGATAAAGGCATCGTCGGCACTCGCGAAGACCTTGCGGAAAAGAGTATCGGCCTTGGAAATGAGTCCGGTGTTGAAGTTGTCGTACATTTTCACTTCGCTGTAGGGATTGCCGTTGCAAAGCAGGCTGTCGATTGCCGCCAAACGCATATTTCTGCCCATCCTGTACACGGCGGACTCGGCTGCCATATTCCTTGTGTAGTCCAGTATGGCCTCGGCATCAGGCCTGATGTTGCTGAAATAGCCGGCCAGCAGCTGCATAAGCAAAGTAAGGGACCTGTGGCTCACCACTCCTCCCATATAGGTGGAATAGAGATTGACTTTCGTCCGGCAGGTTATGCCATTGAAGTTGATCAGCTCCTGAATATCGCCGGCAGGAATTCCGCATACGCTGAACAGGGGAAGCATATCCGATAGAAATGCAGCCTGCCCGGGTTCCAGTCCCTCCACAAGCGAATAACCCCTGCCGATGCTCAAACCCCAATGCACCTTCTCTGCTCCGGGAACCCTCTTGTAATAGACCTTGAATCCGTTGGGGGCCGTGAACAGTGTGCCGTCAGTCAGTTTTTCCTTCGATGTCCTGACCCGGCTTTTCTTTTCCGGAAGCCCCGGCAATTTGTCCAGGGCCCTGATGTCCGGACGGTAAACCGGCATACTGGCTGTCCAGGCACTTCTTACGGCAGAATCGGACGGAGCTTTCACCACTGCCGCGGCAAAATCCTGCATAATGTTCAGACCCAGGGAATCCGCCACCTCTCTGGACCGGCAGAAACGGCGCAGGGCCGAATCACTGACAAGGGGACTGCCATAGACAAAAGCATCCCTGCAGAGGTGTATCAGTTCCGCATTTGTCATTGAGGACTCATTTGCGCTGTGGCCGGAATAATATCTTCTGGAAGCAATTCTCAATTCGGGATAGTTCATTTTCGGCAGCGACGACAAAGCCCTTGAGAAAGCCTTCACGGCCGCATCCTTGACCTGGGGAATGGTACAGAAATGTATTTCCAGAGTATTCCAAACATCGGTATCCCCGTATTTCTTCCTGCTCAGGCTGAAACCGGCATCGGTGTAGGGGACTGAGTCGATGTCCAGGGACCTCTTCGTCAGGTCCACAGCCACAGCCCCGAGGGTGGATGCCAACTGGTTCATTACAGCATATTTGGCCGTATTGTCCGAGCCGTCCTCCATTGTCCTGAAAGGGAATTTGCCCGAAATCTTCAGATACTCCCCGGAATCTTCCACCACGATTTCCGAATCCGGGTTATCATAAGGCCGGGCAACGGTGGGTCTGCAGTTGCCGCTGTTGTCCTGAATCATCAGGGAGAAGATTTTCATCTTTTCTATCGTTGCGGACCGGTCCAGGTCTCCGGAAACCATTATTGCCAGTTCACCCAGAGGTACACCCTTTCCAGCAAGGAGCTCCGCCGCATCGAAGAGGGCCAGGAAAAGGGAATCCACGAGTTTGGGGTTGCGGTTCAGCATCACTGATGAAAAATGCAGGGCCATGCAGTCCTCCGTAAGATGAGCATAGCCGGATTTGTCCGGGGCCACTGAATTGTCCGACAGAAATTTCTGAAAGCTGCGCTGTCTTATTCTGCCCTTGTCGAAAAGCAGGTCTGTTGGATTCAGATCCTTCTCGTCCCGGCGGCGGCATACCAGTGCAAAGTCCGCGAATCCGGTTTCCACGGTATTCTGGACTGCATAGTAGTGAAGGCCGTTCTGAAATGTTCCAAAGGCTATCCTCTTATCTTCTTCCGGTCTGTTCTGGGCGTACAGGAATGTGCCAACCAGGACAGCAATCGCCGTAATCAGGGCTTTTTTCATCTTTTTGGTTTTGTTTTTGCAAATTTACTACAAATTATTGCTAATTTTGCAATTCGTGTGTCTTTTGGGTTTTGACACGCGGGGCCGGTTTGCACATATTTGGTGCCAAAATGATAATATTAAACAGATAAGATATGAAAAAGATTTTGCTTGTTATTGCAGCAACTTTGACTGCGACATTTGCGCTTAGCGCACAGGACATGGCTCAGGCTACCGAAACTTACAACAACGGAGCGATGGCTCTCCAGGCTGGTAATGACGCAGATGCACTTTCCAAATTTGAAGAGGCCCTGACTATGGCCGAGGCTTGCGGGGAAGAAGGTGCCGAAATGGTCGGAAACTGCAAGGAGTACATCCCGAAGATTATGTTCAGCATAGCAAAGGCTTCCGTGAAGGAGGGCAATTATGACAAGGGCCTTTCTGAAATCGAGGCTGCCGTAGCAAAAGCTCAGGAATATGGCGTAGATTCAGTTGTGGAGGATGCAAAGGAACTTGTGCCTCAGATTAAGATGAACAAGGCCAATGACCTTCTCAACGGTAAGGACTATGCAGGTGCAATCCAGGCCTACAAGGACATCATTGCTGAAAATCCTGACAATGCGACTGCACAGCTCCGCCTCGGTCTCGCTTATTCCAAAATCAACGACCTGACCAATGCCGAGGCAGCCTATCTTGCAGCTGCTGAGAACGGACAGGACAAGGCTGCAAAGAAACAGCTCGGAACAATGTTCCTCAAGGAGGCTCAGGCAGCATTCAAGGCTCAGAAGTTTTCAGCGGCATACGAAAATGCAATCAAGTCCAATGATTATCAGGAGAGCGGCAACGCCCTGTATTTCGCGGGTATGGCTGCCCAGAAAATGGGACAGGATGCAAAATCCATTGAGGCCTTCGAAAAATTCCTCGCTGTGGCTCCGAATGACAAGAAAGCGGACGATATCAAATGTACCCTCGCTGTGAGCGCACAGAAGGCAGGCGACAAGGCAAAGGCTCTCGAATACTACAATCAGATCCTTACCAACCCTAAATACACAGAGGTTGCAAAGGCACAGATTGCTGCATTGAGCAAATAGTCCTATGCGGACGCTTGAACTGCTTGCTCCGGCAAGAAACCTTGAAATCGGCATCGCGGCCATAGACTGCGGTGCCGATGCCGTTTATCTTGCAGGTCCGTCTTTCGGGGCAAGGCAGGCTGCCGGAAACAGTCTGGAAGATGTCAAGGCGCTTTGTGACTATGCCCACCGTTTCGGGGCGAGGGTCTATGTGACTCTCAATACCATTATATACGACTCGGAGCTGGACGCTGCAATAGAACTGGCTCTGAAACTGCAGGAGGCCGGTGCGGACGCTCTGATAGTACAGGATCTGGCCATCGCCCGATACCGCCAGCTGCATCCCGACCTTCTTCGTATCCCCCTGCACGCCTCCACCCAGTGTTCCATACGCACTCCGGAAATTGCGCTCAGGCTTCGGGGGCTCGGTTTTTCCCGTCTGGTGCTGGAAAGGGAACTGGGGATGGAGGAAGTCAAGCGCATATGCTCGTCTGTGGATGCGGAAATCGAAGCCTTCGTGCACGGGGCCCTGTGCGTGTGTTTCAGTGGGCAATGCTATCTTTCGGTCCATCTCAACGGGCGCAGCGCAAACAGGGGAGAATGCATACAGGCCTGCCGTTCGCGCTATGACCTGGTGGACAGGGACGGGAAGCCTGTCAAGGACGGGGGACGGGCTCTGGCTATGGACAAGACTCTGCTGTCTCTCAAGGACCTGAATATGATGGAACACCTCAAGACTATGGCCGATGCCGGGGTTATGTCCTTCAAGATTGAGGGCAGACTTAAGGGAATTTCCTATGTCAGGAATGTGGTGGCGGCCTATTCCGGGGCCTTGGACTCCCTGGTGAATGCCTCCGGCGGACAGTATTGCAGGGCATCCTTCGGGCGTCCCAGACTTGGTTTCACTCCTGATGTGAACAAGAGTTTCAACCGGGGGTTCACCGATTTGGGCGCTTCCGGGGAATGGGCTTGTCTGGATGCCGGGAAGGCAATGGGGCAGTATGTGGGCCGTGTCTCAGGCGTGGGGTTCAGAAGCGGAGCCGGGAATGAAATGGAGATAAAACTGGAGGATTGCAGAACGGTAATTCACAACGGGGACGGCCTCTCGTTCATAGGCGCCGACGGCCGGGAAAGCGGTTTCAAGGTTGACATAAGCGAAGGCAACCGCATAATCTGCAAGAATGTCCCGGGCCTGAAACCCGGTGCCCGACTCTGGAGAAATTACGACTCCGCCTTCGAGAAAGAAGTCTCGAAGCCTTCAGTAAGGCTCATTTCAGCCAGCATCACATTCCGGTCAGAAGCACTCTCTGAGACAGTTTTCAGATTGGAAATCAGTGCCGTGACCGAAGACGGCAGAAGTGTCAGCCTCGTACGGGAGGAAAAGTCGGAACTGGCCCGTGACCGGCAGAGGATGCAGGAAATACTCTCCGGGCAGTTGTCCAAGACCACAGGGATTTTTGCCTTCGGAGTAGTCAGCATTGAGGGAGACCTGCCCCTGCTGAAGGCTGCCGTCATAAATGCCCTGCGCAGGGAAGTGGCACAGGAGCTTCAGAGTCAGGAATGTCATTTCCGTCCCATACTCAATCTCCAATCTGAAGGAAAGGCGGCCTGTCCCGATGTGGCCGACTACAGGAATGACGTGGCCAACGAAATGGCCGCAGAGGTTTACCGCAGTGGAGGTAGCCGTTTTGTCTATCCGGCTTATGAATTGTCCGTCAAGGGAATACATCCGAAGTGGGGAGACCTCCAGACCGCACAAGAGCGCACGGAACTTATGCGCAGCCGCTATTGTCTGCTCAGGGAACTCGGTTATTGCAAGAAAACTCCGGCCTATCGGAGACTTGCCGCTGAGAACCGTATCGGGGACGGAATTTTCATACGCAACAATTCCCGTATGCTGATGCTGGAGTTCGACTGCTCCGTATGCGAAATGACTGTCACTCGCCCCTGAGCCGGTACTCGAATGCGCTGACTATGCGGTTGAGGTCCTTTGCCGGGCCTTCCATCTCCACTCCTCCCAGCACAAAAGTCACGGTAATCCGGTCTTCCCAAAGTCTGGCAATGCGAACAGCCCTGCTGTTGCTGCGCAGGCAGATTTTTCCTTCCTCCTCGCTCTCAATTACATAATCTCCCCTTTCTCTGAAGAATTCCTTGACCTGAGGCTCCACTTCCGCCCATTCTCCCGGAATGGACACCTTCCTTGTCACATATCCGAACTTTGGATAGACAGCGGAGAAAACCACAAAAACTCCTGCAATCTCAGCCACTGATATCCATCCTTTTATAAACATAGTATCGATGTCGGCAGGAACGAATTTTGTCAGGACCAGAACCCCGATGAGCAAAGTGAACAGAATGAGGAACCAGCAGAAATACTTGACTGCGCGGACAAGGTATTTGACAGATGCTTTCATTTGATTAAAAAGTCAGTTAATAAACCCGGTGCAACAGCACGGGAGTGCAAAAATAGAAAATTATTGTGTATATTCGCAACGGAAAAAATTTTTGATGTTATGGAAAAGCAAACAAACAATTTCAAGACAATTACTTATGTGTTGGTCGCAGTGGCAGTTGTGCTCGCAGGCGTTCTGGCATATATCTGGATACAGAAATCCGCCCTTGTGGACGAACTGAATGAGGAAAAGGCCGAGCTCACCCAGCAGATGCTCTCTCTCCAGAGCGACTATGCTGAGCTTTCGTCCGACTACGACACCATCAACTCCCAGCTCGACTCTTCCCGCGAAGAGGTGAACCAGTTGATAGAGAGGCTCAAGAAAACCGAAGCCACCAACCGCCGCAAGATCCGTCAGTACGAAAAGGAACTCGGCACCCTCAGGAGCATAATGAAGAACTACATAGTGCAGATTGACTCCCTGAACACCCTCAACAAGAAGCTCACCGCCGATGCAGCAGCCGCAAGAAGGGATGCCGCAGAAAGCAAGAAGCGTTCAGAGGAGCTCTCCCGCACAGTAGATCAGCTTTCAGAGCAGGTTGCAACCGGTTCCATCCTCAAGGCCCGCGGCCTCTCGATTGCTGCCTACAATTCTTCCGGCAAGCAGACCGACCGCCGTACCAGGGTTTCCCAGTTCCAGGTGCGTCTTTCCCTGGTTGAGAACGATCTGGCACCGAAGGGACCGGTAAGAGTTTACATCAGAGTCAAGGACCCGGAGGGAGTGCTCATCGCAGGACAGGACCAGAGGAGTTTCGAGTTCAATGGCGAAACACTTGTAAGCTCGGCTTCCCGTGAAATCGACTACCAGGGCACCGAAACCGATGTCGTAATCTTTGTGAACGGTGTAAGCGACTGTGTGAAAGGTATATACAGTGTTGAGGCCTACACCGATAACAATGCCCTCGGTACAGCTGAAACAATGCTTCGATAACCTGTGCTCTACGTCCACATTCCTTTTTGCAAGTCGTTCTGCACCTACTGCGGTTTCTATTCCGAAACAGCGGTGTGCTATGAAGCTTTTGCAAAGGCCTTGCTGAAGGAAGCGGACCTCAGACAGGAGGAACTGTCCGGAACCTTTCAGACACGGACATTGTACATAGGCGGCGGCACCCCGACGGTGTTGCCGCTGTCTGTTTTGGAGCATATTGTCTCCCATTTGCGTAATCTGGCAGGCCCGCTTGAAGAATTCACGATTGAAGCCAATCCTGAGGACATAGTGGACAAGGGGGCGGAATATGCCGAGGCCCTGCTCAAGATGGGTGTGAACCGTGTCAGTATGGGGGTGCAGTCTTTCGATGACAGGGTCCTGAAATGGATGAACCGCCGTCACGATGCCGCCACTGCCATTAAGGCCTACCGCATACTCGAAGATGCCGGATTCGACAACATCAGCATAGACCTCATCTTCGGCTTTGCGTCCAAGGATGCTGCCCAATGGACCCGAACCATCTCCCAGGCTCTGGATATTTCCCGGACAGGACGCCCTCCAAGGCATATTTCTGCCTATCAGCTTTCAATTGAGCCGGATTCCGCTTTGGAGAAAATGGTCTCTTCAGGAAAGGTGGTGATGGCAGATGAGGATTCTTGTGCCCGCGAATATGAGCTGCTTTGCGACAGACTGCGCCAGACCGGCTACAATCATTATGAAATATCCAATTTTGCCCTACCCGGCTATGAGGCGGTGCACAATTCCGCATATTGGCATCATCAGCCCTATCTGGGACTCGGCCCCGGTGCACATTCCTTCAGCATTTCGGCTGAAGGGGAATATAGCCGCAGCTGGAATGAGCCTCATTTGAAAGCCTATATTGAAAACTGGCCTTGCCAATCGGAGATTCTTACAGCAGAACAGATTGGTATGGAGGAAGTTATGCTGTCTTTGCGTACATCTTCCGGCCTGTCTTCCCGCAGAATTGAGGACCTGTGCGGAGCCTCTGCGCTGAAACGGGCTCTGAAGTCCGGCAGCCTCGAAATCATAGAGGGCAGCTCCCGTGTCCGTATTCCCGAGCACAAATTTTTCATATCAGATGGCATTATTGCAGAACTATTTGCATAACTTTGACCCAAACGCGACAATTATGGAAAATATCTATGCAGAAAGAATAGCCCTCTTGAGGGAAATGATGGCCTCCAATGGCTGGGATGTGGTGTTGCTGAATGCTTCGGATCCCCACTGCAGCGAATATCCCTCCGCAAGGTGGAAACAGGCGGAATGGCTTACAGGCTTTACAGGAGAGGCGGCCAGTGTTGCTGTAACTCCTTCACACGCAGGTCTATGGACGGATACCCGTTATTTCATCCAGGCTCAGTCCCAACTCAGGGGTACAGGTGTGCAGCTGCACAAGCTCAGGGTCCCGGAGCAGGTTCCGATTCCGCAGTGGCTCTCCTCAGAAGCAGCATCGCTCTCCAGGGACGGTGTGGTGAGAATTGCAGTGGATTCGCTCTGCTGGAGTGTAGAGCAAATGCAGGAAATTAAGCAAGCGTTTGAAGATAAGGATGTTACGGATGGGAATGATTGCGAAATCATTGCGGTTCCGGATATGTTGGACAAGCTGTGGACGGACCGGCCTCAGATTCCTTCAACCCCTGTCATAACCCTTGACCCGGAGGTTTCGGGTTGTGAAACAAGGACGGAGAAAATCAGTTCCCTGCGCAAGTGGATGCTGAGGGAGTTTTGCGACAATCTGCTGCTGACGGCTCTGGACGAAATCGCCTGGGTGCTGAACATAAGGGCTGCGGACATTGAGTACAATCCCTATTGCATATCCAGCCTGCTGTTGTCCCAGGAATCCGTGCAATGGTTCTGCAGAAAGGGGCTTGATTCGGATCCGGATACGCTGGACAGCTATGACGAACTTGCCGCCGATGAGGTGCAGGTGGAAGACTATGATGCCCTGATTCCTGCATTGGAGTCGTTGAGTCCGGAGGAAAGCATATTTGTGGACTGTTCCACTTTGAACTGGCAGTTCTATGAATCCCTTTTTGAAGCCTATGCCTCATCCGGGAGCAGCCGCATCATCTGTGGCCAGTCTCCTGTGGCCCTTATGAAAGCGGTTAAGAATGAGAGGGAAATGCAGCTTCTGAGGGAGACCTATGTGGAGGACGGACTGGCAGTGGAACGCTTCCTCAGGTGGCTGGAAGGGGAGGTTGGCGCTGCCTCCCGTGGGGAAAGATGCCCTGTGGACGAATGGGAGGCCTCATTGAAACTCAGTTCGCTTAGGGCTCAAATCGACGGCTACAGGGGAGAGAGTTTTGAAAACATTTCGGCCTATGGGCCATCTGCCGCCCTGCCTCATTATGTCACCCCGTCCGAAGGTTCCGGGAAGCTGGAACCGAGAGGCCTGTATCTGGTGGATTCCGGAGGCCAGTATCTTACAGGCACCACAGATATCACCCGCACCGTTCCCCTGGGTCCCTGCACCCCGCTTGAAAAGGAGGACTACACTCTGGTGCTCAAGGGTATGATTGAACTCTCCACCGCGGTCTTTCCCAAGGGTACTGCAGGTTGTCAGCTGGATGTACTTGCCCGCGAGGCCCTCTGGAAAGCCAGGCGTAATTTCGGCCACGGCACTGGCCACGGAGTGGGTTTCTATCTCGGTGTGCACGAAGGCCCCCAGGACATACGCCAGAACTTCAATTCCCAGCCTCTGCTGCCGGGAATGGTCACCTCGAATGAGCCCGGCATATATAGGGAAGGCCAGCACGGCATACGTCACGAGAACATCATTCTCACAGTGCCGTACGGGACCAACGAATTCGGGGAATGGCTGTGCTTCGAGACTCTTACCTGCTGTCACATAGACACATCCGCAGTTCTTGTGGAAATGCTCACTCAGGAGCAGCTCAAATGGTTGAATGACTATAATGCCCGGGTCTATGACCGCCTCTCACCCCTTATGAACGAGGAGGAAAGACTCTGGCTTGCAGAAAAGACCAGGGCCATATAGAAAGTCCTACCTGAGCAGGGCCACAGCCTCGGCAACATCGTGAACTCTGAGTATGGCAGCCCCCTTGTCCAGGGCAATACGGTGCAGTTCCGAAGTCTTTTCCAGAGTGCGCGGGTCTTCGGGCGTTGTACCCAATGTCTTGTATATCATACTTTTGCGGGAAATACCCACCAGCACCCTGCGGCTCCCTGAGCAGAATTCCTCCAGATGGTCCAGCAGTTCGTAGTTCTGTTCCACCGTCTTTGCGAAACCGAATCCCGGGTCGAGTATCCAGTTCCCTATGCCCATAGCCCCGGCTTTTTCTTCGAAAGCCCGGAAATATTCCTTCACCGCTTCCACCACTCCATATTTGTAGTCGCAGCGGCTCTGCATATCCGCAGGCACTCCCTTTTTGTGCATTGCAATGTATTCCAGAGCGTTTGCTGCCACCCCGGGAAGCATATTCAAGTCGTCTTCACCGGCCGAAATGTCATTTACCGTCACCTCCCCGATTTCGTCAAGAGTTCTGGAAATTATGTCCCAGCGGAAGGTGTCTATGGAAATTTTCACGTTTGGGGGTACTGTTTCCCTTATGGGCCTGAGCACAGCCTTAAGCCTTTTCCATTCCCCGGCGGCATCGACACATTCTGCACCGGGACGGGTGGAGCAGGCACCTATGTCAATATAGCCAGCACCTTCCTTCAACATCTTTTCCACTCTCTCCAAAGTCTTGTCCACCAACACCTTGCCACTGATGTCCATATTGCGGCTGCCATTGTAGAAGGAATCGGGAGTGATGTTCACAATGCCCATTATCTTCGGCTCAAAGTTCATAATTCATCAAATTTTTGTAAGTTTGCGACCGCGTCTGCTTTTGGCGCGCCCACAAATTTACGAAACTCAAACGAATTCCAGAATGCTGATTGTCATAGAAGGCCTGGACGGGTCCGGCAAATCGACCCAGGTAAAACGTCTTAAAGACTATCTTACACAGACTTACGGTCAGGTGAACTATATACATTTCCCGCGCTACGACTCTCCCGTCTATGGAGATCTCATATCCCGTTTCCTAAGGGGCGATTTCGGAAACATTGACCAGGTACATCCTCAGCTGGTTGCCCTGCTTTTCGCAGAAGACCGCCACGGGGCTGCGCCCGGGATGAAGGCCGCTCTGGAGCGTGGGGAAATTGTGCTGCTGGACCGCTATGTCTATTCCAACATAGCCTATCAGTGTGCCAAGCTGAAAGACAGGTCGGAGGCTGAACGCCTGAGGGACTGGATTCTGGAGACGGAGTATGGACCTTTCGGACTGCCGAGACCAGATTTGAACATTTTCCTCGACGTGCCGGTGGGCTTTGTGCAGGAGAAATTGAATTCCCAGCGTCAGGGAGGCGACAGGGACTATCTGGAAGGGCATCAGGACATACACGAGGCCTCCATAGATTTTCAGAAACAGGTGCGTAGCCTCTATCTGAGCCAGTGCGGAGCAGATGCGGATTTTCTCAGAATCGATTGCTCCT
The DNA here is from genome assembly GCA_022777205.1 of Rikenellaceae bacterium. Lineage (GTDB taxonomy): Bacteria > Bacteroidota > Bacteroidia > Bacteroidales > UBA932 > Cryptobacteroides. The sequence goes on along the minus strand of JALFGP010000136.1, from coordinate 2,698 downwards.
CCGCCGACGGAAAGATGCTCCCTCCGGATGAAATCTCAGCCAAAGTCAGGGAAATCGTGGACAAAAAATTTGCAAGATGAAGCCTTCATACAACAGATTCCGCAGGTTTTGCGCATTCATCTCCGGTGCAGTATTTCTGTTGTCGGGAATATTGAAACTTATGGACCCCACGGGCAGTGCTTTCATAGTCAAGGCCTGGCTGGACTTTCTGTATATGGGCTTTCTCTCGCCCGTTGCAGTGGGGATAGCCGAATGTCTGGCTTTGGTTGAGGCCGTGCTCGGAGCTGCCCTGATGAGCGGAGTGTGGAGGAAGGTCACTGCCATAGCCTCTTCCGTCCTGATGGGATTCTTTACCATTCTCACAGCAGTCCTTGCAATTGCCAATCCGGTGATGGACTGCGGGTGTTTTGGAGAGGCTGTGCATCTGACTCATTTACAGTCACTTGTAAAGAATGTCATACTCTGCGCCCTGCTCTGCGTGGCCTTTTTCCCCTTCCGGGATTTCGGTAGTCCCAAGCCTGTGAAATATGTCTCTTTCGCAATCAGTTCGCTCTCTGTTCTCGTCTTCGCGCTATGGTCCCTGATTGCGCTCCCTATGAAGGATTACACTGAATTTGCCCCCGGGAAAATACTTGAAGCATCTCGCAGTGAGGACTATGTGGACCTGTCGGAGCCTGTTTTTGTGTATGAAAAGGATGGGCAGAGGAAGAATTTCCGTCTGGACAATCTGCCGGACAGCAGTTGGACCTTCATAGACTCTAAGGTGATTCAGGATGAGAACAGCCTCAGGCCGGTGCTGTCCATCTCGGATGCCGGGGGAGAGTACTGCGACTCCCTTGCCGCCCGCGGAAAGGTTATGGTGGTAAGTGTTTTCAGAAAGTTGCATCCCCACAATGCCGCCGGGGTGAGGGAATTCGTAAAACGCTGTTCCTCAGCCGGATACAAGCCTCTGATTCTGGCTGCTTCGTATGAAAATGTGCCCGAAGACCTGCGAAGCCTGACCCGCATTGCAGATTACAAGACCCTCGCCACCTTCAACCGTTCCAACGGTGGAGTGACATATTGCGCGGATGGTCAGATAGTCCGGAAATGGTCCTGCAATTTCAGGCCCGACAACGAGAAACTCGCTCAGCTGCTCTCCGAGGATGCCACCTCGCTTGCCCTTGAGAGCCAGTCCAAAGGCGGGCTTTCCTTACAGGGCTTCCTGCTCTATGTCTTTGCGGTGCTGCTCCTGCTATAGTACCTGGGTACAGAGCAGGGTCGCCGAAGTGCAGTCCTTCACTTCCACGGTCACATAGTCTCCTGCTTGGAGAGGTTGCAGTCCGAGGGCTTTCCTTTCGGCCTCTGCCGCCGGGAAAACGCACATCTTGTTGTTTCCTGCACGTCCGCAAAGGTCTTCTCCGTTGCGTTTCGAAGCCCCTTCCACCAGTACAATGAACCTCTTTCCGAGGTCTCTGCGATTGCTTTCGAGGCTCATTCTTGTCTGAAGCTCAATGATTTCGTTCAGCCGGGCCGTCTTGACCTGGGGAGGCACGTCATCCGGATATTTCTTCGAAGCCAGGGTCCCCGGCCTTTCGGAATACTGGAACATAAAAGCGGAATCGAAGCAGACTTCCCGGAACAGTGAAAGGGTGTCCTGATGGTCCTGCTCCGTCTCCCCGCTGAAACCTGCAATCACATCGGTGCTCAGGCCGCAGTCAGGCATTATTTCTCGGATTTTCGCCACTCTCTCCAGATACCATTCCCGGTCATATTTCCTCCTCATTTTCTCCAGCATCGTGCTTGAACCGCTCTGTACGGGCAGGTGGATGTGGCGGCAGATATTCTTGTGGGCAGCCATAGTCAGGAGCACTTCGTCGGATATGTCCTTGGGATGGGAGGTGGAAAAGCGCACCCTCAATTCAGGGCTCACAGCGGAGACCATTTCCAGAAGCTTCGCGAAATTGACGTTCCCTTCCGCTGATTTCCATAGATAGGAATCCACATTCTGCCCAAGCAGGTTCACCTCTTTGTAACCGTTCTCCAACAGTTCCACGGCCTCACGGACTATGGAATGGGGGTCACGGCTTCTCTCCGCACCTCTGGTGTAGGGCACCACGCAATAGGAGCAGGCATTGTTGCAACCCCTCATAATGGAAATGTAGGCTGAAACCCCGTTCTTGTCCAGACGTACGGGCGAGATGTCAGAATAGGTCTCATCCTTGGAGAGCAGAACATTGATCTGAGGAGAATCCGGTCTCACGTCGGCAACCATCCTGGCTATGCTTCTGTAGCTGTCCGGCCCGGCCACCAGGTCCACTTTCTCCAGCAACTTGTCCTTCAGTCTCTCCGCCATACATCCCACGATGCCGATTACCACGGCGGGATTTCTCCTTTTCTGGAGGCGGAACTGTTCGATGCGGCCCCAGATTCTCTGTTCGGCATTGTCCCTGATGGAACAGGTGTTGCAGAGGATTACATCCGCCTTGTTCATATCCTCAGTCAGTGAATATCCATTCTCCTGAAGCACGGAAAGTATTACCTCAGAGTCGTTTACGTTCATCTGACAGCCGTAGGTCTCGATATAGACCCGAGGTTTTTTTTCATCAAATATTGGTTTGAGACTATTCATCGCAATTCATCTTTAGGCCTGCAAAGGTATGATTTTTTTAGGCTTTATGCTATATTTGCACCTATGAACCGAAAACTCTTGCACATA
>JALFGP010000093.1 GCA_022777205.1 Rikenellaceae bacterium | reverse complement strand
TAATTTAACAGGATATTATAATACTGATGTCAGAGGTCCGGGAAATGAACTTAACGGTACTAAAAATGAAAAGAACTGGGGATGGTTTGTTGGTCCTGTACATAAGAAAAAGAGTACGGAGTATTATATTGATGAGGATGTTACAGATGACGAACATCCAAAAGGAACCCCTACTGTAATTCACGTGGGTATAACTGATATTGCCGATGGCCATAACTTTGATGGAGCTCGTTTGAATAAATGGGAAATTGACAAGACAGCTACATATAAGTATATGGAAAATGATTTTCCTATTATGCGTTATGCTGATGTCCTCTTGATGAAATTAGAGGCTGTCAAGCGCGGTGGATCAGGTTCCGATGTGACCACTACAGATGATTTCAAGAACCTAATGAAACGTTCGTTTGCTTACGATGCCAATCCGATTGATTCTTATAAGGCTGCTTATGGAGACCCATCAGGATGGTCTTTGGATGAAATTTTGGACGAACGAGGCCGAGAATTCTCTTGGGAAATGATTCGTAGGAGAGATTTAATCAGGTTCAATAAGTTTAATAGCATACAATATGTAACCAATACGGATCCTGTGAGAAAATGGTTTCCAATTCCTTATTCGGTTCTTATGAAATCAGAAATTAAACCAGATGGAACTCCAGTCTGGACTCAGACCCCTGGGTATGAAAACTTGTAAATTATATAAAACTAATATCTAAAACCAATTTTTTATATTATGAAAAAGATATCTTTATTTTTAGCATCTGTTGCGATGCTTGCAGCCTTTTCATCCTGCAACAAGGATAATAAGGGCGACATCAACCTTGATGATATTGTCTTGGATGGTTTCTATGTTTATGGTGATGCTACTGGTGAACCTAGCAAGGTTTTGCCTAAGTTTGCTATGGCAGCAGGACATAATGAAGCGTTGAAGGACGGCAAGACTCAGGAGATAAAAGATGCGTTTAATACTCCAAGACCGGGTATGTATGAAAAGTATATTTGGCTTGAAGCAGGAAAGGACTTTGCGTTGATTGAAAACCAGGGTAAAGATAAGGTTTTCTATGGAGCTGAATTGAAGCCAGTAGATGGTTTGTCAGATAATCCTAATGTTACAGGAGTTCTTCAGGGTAAGTTGATTATTGGAGAAAATGCCCCTAAGATGCAAGTTTCAGAAACAGGTATGTATCATATCGTTCTTGATAAAAATCTCGTTACTGAGGAAGATTATGGCGTTTTGGAGTTTGCCCAGATTATTGTTCAAAGAGCTAAATGGGGAATCCGCGGACATAACAATGGCTGGGGTTACACAGCTGCCGATGAAGAGAAGGTTAATGCTGATGGAACCATAACTTATACTTGGAATGAGGTAGAATTCAAAGCAGGTGTTGAATTTAAATTTTCTTCTTGCGAAGGTTGGAAGATTAGTCTTGATTTGGATGGAAAAGTTAAGGCTGAGACTTCATTTGGATATAAAGATGGCAAGTTGACGCTTACTAGTGACAATATTAAAGTTGAGAAGAAAGGGGTCTATAGCATTTCTCTGACATATACTCCGAAATCCGGTGATCTCGGTAATTCATTCGAGTTCTCTACTAAGTATATTCGTGATGTAGAACTCTTATACCCAGAGGTATTATACTTTACAGGTACAGATTTCGGAAACTGGACTTGGGGATCTGAAGGTGTAGTGTCAATGATTCCTGTTCACTCTGAAGAAGGTCGTTTCTGGGCTGTCCGTAAACTTACTGCTAATCATGGTTTCAAATTTAATCCTGATAACATTGCAGGCAATTGGGACAATGCGTTTGGTAGTATGACTAACAATGTAGGATGTAAAATTGATACGGATGGAAACTGTATTGTTGAGGAAGACGGATTGTATATGATTGAGGTAAGTTATCCAGATGATCAGATTAATATTCATAAAGCTGAATTGTTTGGATGTGATGAGCCTTTTGCTAATCCTAATTGGGCTGCAATAGATGATGCTAAATATACAATTAACTCAGATGGAACAGCTAGTTATACCTTAAAAGCAAATGGAGATCATCTTCGTTCATTTGTAAAATCTGCATTTGATCCAGAAGTGAAAAACTGGTGGCATCGTGAGTTTACTCTTGCTGATGATGGAAAGATTGCCTACAGAGGAACAGGTGGAGATTCGGGTAATACAACAGGTGTTGTTGCAGGTAAAACAGTAACTCTTGACTTCAATGCAGGAACTGGTACAATCAACTAATTGATTAGAGTTCCAAACAAATTCAGGATGGCCGGCAAATCGCTGGCCATCCTTTTTTGGAAGAACATAAAAACACCCCGGTCAGAAAACTCCCCGGGGTGACAGGATTTATGTCTGGGAATAGATTTCATCAATAGATTTGTGAAACTCAAGAATGTAATTCGTACAATTGAACTTCGTTTATTTCAGCGCCAACACCTCGTCTATTGACAGTCCTGTGAGTTCGGATACAGTTTTCAAATCGTATCCTTTCGTAAGCATATTTCGTGCAATAGCCGTCTTTTCTTCACTTCGGCCTTCATTTATGCCTTCAGCTCTACCTTCAGCTCTACCCTCAGCTCTACCTTCAGCTCTCCCTTCGGCTCTCCCTTCAGCCCGACCAATCTCGCGTCCTCTTTCCTCACCGACCTTTTCTCCTTCCTCACGAGCATAGTCAATGGTATTCTGATAACTGTACCCCATATTCTCTGATTTTTGATAAGCCCTGTATTCATTCGGTGCCAAGTTAGCGATTTTTGCCTTATCAAACAACCTGTCGAAGATTTTTTCCTGAAAAGACACCGGTCTGGCATTCAGTTTTGCCATATTCTTGAACAGATACATCCACTTGTCATACCAGGTCACCAGTTCCTCTTCCGTCTTGTTGAATCGGTGCAACTCAAGGAAAATCAATTGCAGTTTGTCGTAGAGCAACTCCCCTGTTGCATCCTCGTGAAGCCTGTAGGATGAATGATACCTGTCAGCATCCCATTCCGGATTGTGGTTCATACTGAAATTGAGTATTGCAATCAGCCTCACAGGTTTGAGCTGATAATTCCAGTTGAATGACTTGTCTTCACCGTGCTTTTGACGATACTCTGCCTTGGCTATGGCCCCCTGATTCAGTATCGGGTAGGCGAGGTAGTAAAGGGCCCTGTCCCGGAAGAAGCGTTGACGGGCAAGCTGCATCTCAACTATGTACTCCTCTCCTGTGGTGGTGCGGACGCAGACATCGAATATGGCCTTGCGGTCATCCTGCGTGGGGCCGAGATGTTCCACATTCTGAAAGGCCACATCCTCGATGTTCCCGTCCCCCATAATGTGGTTGAGGAAGGAGATGAGTATGTCTTTGGTATCCTCACTTCCGAATAATCGTTTGAACATCCAATCATTGAGAAGTGAACCATACAGCCCGTGACTGGGCCCATCGGGTCCTCCTGATAATGGTGTGTTGAAATTGTCCATTTGCATTGAAATTTTACCGTCACGGAACGTCCGTGTCGTGAATGCAAATTTCAGGAGATAATTCCAACGCCACAAGAAACAAATTGTTGCTATTTTTCCTGAAATCGCAACAAATACTTGCGATTTTGGAAAAATTTTGAGGTGAGAATCAGATTATGTAATATGAAAATATTAAGTTGCCTCAGATTTGAATTAGATTATCGAGGTCAGATTTTCACCCGAAGAAGGAGCATAGCCGTAGCTGTGTGACTGATAAGGGAGGAAATATGGACCGAAAAGATTTTCAAAGATGATGCAGGTTATTTTTTGAGGATTACTAAGTAAAACATCCATATCTGATAATCAGATAGCGGGGAGAGTACAATTGTGTACCCTCCCCGCATTTTGTCAGGACAGTAAAGCCTGCACCCTAAAATAGCAGAAAAATTTTCCGGATTTCAAAATTTTTTTTACCTTTGCAGTCCATTCTGAGCGCGGGTGGCGAAATTGGTAGACGCGCTACTCTCAGAAGGTAGTGCCAGCAATGGCGTGCCAGTTCGACTCTGGTCTCGCGCACAATATTTCCGGGAGGTGAATGTTCATCTCCCTTTTTTATATCTATGATATACAGTTCGCAGATATGAAGATAGTATTTCTGGATGCCTCCACAATAGGCGAAGACATCAGCCTCTCCCCTATAGCCTCTCTGGGTGAACTCACCTGCTGGCCCAATTCCACCCCTCAAGAGGCCTTGGACCGTGTCAAAGATGCCGATGTTCTGATAATCAACAAAATAAAGGTCACTCCGGAACTTATGGATGCCGCCCCGAATCTGAAACTCATCTGCGAGGCGGCCACCGGGGTCAACAATATTGACCTGGACAGTGCTGCTTCCCGCAATATCCCCGTCAAAAACGTTGCGGCCTATTCCACTGAGTCAGTGGTTCAGGTGACCTTTATGCACATACTGAACCTCCTCTGCAAGGCCCCTCTCTATGACTCCAAAGTCAAGTCCGGAGCTTATTCCCGCTGCGGCATCTTTACCGATGTCAGTGCCCCTTTCCCGGAGCTCGCGGGCAAGAAAATGGGCATTGTCGGTATGGGCAACATAGGCCACAGGGTCGCAGAAGTCGCATCTGCCTTCGGTATGAAGGTGAGTTATTTTTCCACTTCCGGCACATCCCACTGCAGCGACTATCCTTCTTTGGGAATAGAGCAGCTTCTAGGTGAATCGGACATAGTCAGTATCCACGCTCCGCTCAACAACGCCACCTCCGGCCTCATAGGCAGTGAGAGACTGAAGCTGATGAAAAAGAGTGCCATTCTCGTGAATATGGGACGTGGAGGCATAGTCGATGAGGCTGCGCTTGCCCGGGCCATTGATGAAGGTTCCATAGCCGGAGCCGGTCTGGACGTGTTCTCAACCGAGCCTCTGCCGCAGGATAATCCTCTGTTGCTCGTGGCTCATCCGGAAAGGCTGTCTCTCACTCCGCACACGGGATGGGCAAGCGTGGAGGCCCGCCAGAGACTGGTCGAGGGAATTGCCGGAAACATAAGGTCGTATTTGCAAAGCCTTTGAAAAGCTGACTGATGCTTTCTTCGGGTTTCGCCGGCCATAAGACTTGCGAGACTATTGAATTTTTATGCTTTTTTTATACCTTTGCACCCCCGAAAAACAAGAGTAATATATGGAAATCAGAAACATCGCAATCATCGCCCACGTCGATCACGGCAAGACCACACTCGTGGACAGGATGATTTATCAGGCGAAACTGGTGAGAGGCCAGGAGAATCTCGGAGAATTGATTCTCGACAACAACGATCTCGAAAGGGAACGCGGAATCACAATCCTCGCAAAGAACGTATCAGTCGTATATAAGGATGTAAAAATCAATATAATCGACACTCCGGGCCACAGTGACTTCGGTGGTGAGGTGGAAAGGGTGCTGAATATGGCTGACGGGGTGCTCCTGCTTGTGGACGCATTCGAGGGCTGTATGCCTCAGACTAGGTTTGTGCTCCAGAAAGCCATCGAGATGGGCAAGAAGCCGGTGGTGGTAATCAACAAGGTGGACAAGCTCAATTGCCGTCCGGACGAGGTGCAGGAGGAAGTCTTCGACCTTATGTGCTCTCTCAACGCCACCGATGACCAGCTGGATTTCAAGACCGTTTACGGAAGTGCAAAACAGGGCTGGATGTCCCTCGACTGGAGGAAGCCGACAACTGACATCACTGCTCTGCTGGACACCATTCTGGAGGCTGTCCCGGCTCCTCAGGTGGTTGAGGGTACTCCTCAGCTGCTCATCTCCTCCCTGGAATATTCCCCTTATGTGGGACGTATTGCCATCGGAAGGGTCACCAGGGGAGAACTCAAGGCCGGAATGAACATCAGCCTCTGCAAGAGATACGACATCATCCAGAAACAGAAGATCAAGGACTTGATGAGTTTTACCGGCCTGGGCAAGACCAAGGTTGAAAGCGTGCAGTGCGGGGATATCTGCGCTGTCGTGGGCATAGACGGATTTGAAATCGGAGACACCATCGCAGACTTTGAAAACCCGGAACCGCTGCCTCCTATTGCAGTGGACGAGCCTACTATGAGCATGCTTTTCTGCATCAACAACTCTCCTTTCTTCGGCCGTGAAGGCAAGTTCGTCACCTCCCGCCACCTTAAGGAGCGTCTGGAGAAGGAGCTGGAGAAGAATCTTGCGCTGAGGGTGAAACCGGGTCCGAATGCCGATTCCTTTATAGTATATGGACGAGGAGTGCTGCATCTTTCGGTGCTCATCGAGACTATGCGCCGCGAGGGTTTCGAACTTCAGGTGGGTCAGCCTAAGGTTCTGGACAAAACCATCAACGGCCAGAGGTGCGAGCCTATAGAGAACCTTACCATAGATGTTCCTGAAGAGTTCGTGGGCAAGGCTATAGAGATTTCCACCCGCCGCAAGGCTGCCCTGATCCATATGGAGAACAGGGGAGACCGCACCCACCTTGAATTCGACATTCCGGCAAGGGGTCTGATGGGACTGCGCAGCAACCTGCTCACCGCAACCCAGGGCGAGGCGGTTGTGGCTCACAGGTTCAAGGACTATGAACCATACAAGGGTGATATCGAGCGCAGGACAAACGGTTCCCTCGTTTCTCTTGAGACCGGAGTTTCAGTTGCATATTCTATGGACAAGCTCCAGGACAGGGGCCGCTTCTTCATCGACCCGGGAGTGGATATCTACACCGGACAGGTGGTGGGCGAGCATACCCGCGAACGCGACCTCAACATCAATATCTGCAAGACCAAGAAACTCACCAATATGCGCGCATCCGGAAGTGACGATAAGGTTATGCTTCCGCCTCCAATTGTCTTCTCCCTGGAGGAGGCTCTGGAATACATTCAGGAGGACGAACTCGTGGAAGTGACCCCGAAATCGATGCGTCTGAGAAAAATCATACTTGACCCTATTGAGAGAAAGAGGCGCGGTGGAGATGCCTCAGATGAGGATTGATGACGATTTTCTGCTCTTTGTGAGAAATATTGAGCCTATAAATTGGTTTTGGAAAAAATTATTCCTACCTTTGTCGGCTCAAATCTATTTTTGTGTCTATGGATAATTTTTTACTTGTAGATCTGAATGGATTGACGTCCGGGGAAAGGCTGTGGTCCGGAACTTTGGATGGAAAGTTCTTTGTCAGTTTTGGGAATACTGAAATCCTCGATGCAGACGTGTCTGTGGAAATCAAGGCTCGAAAAACTGAAGCAAAGGTACTGGTGGATGTCCTGATGAAGGGCAGTCTCACAGTGAATTGCGACAGATGCCTTGAAGAATTGCAGATTCCGGTTGAATCCGAAGCGTTGCTCGAAGTCAGGCACGAAGGCCGGACCGAGACTGCACCGGAGGATGACAGGGAACTGGTTTTTATCGGAGTGGAGGAAACTGAATTGGACCTCTCGCAGGTGGTTTATGACTATCTTTGCCTGAGTCTTCCGATTCAGCGTCACCACGAAGACGGGCAATGCAACCCGCAGGTTTTGAAATATCTCAATTCTGGGAAATCAGACGAAAGACCTGAAAATGACGGACCTTTTGCGGCCTTGGCCGGTTTATTTGATAATTAATTAAAAATAATAACAATATGGCACATCCGAAACGAAAAGTCTCCAAACAGAGACGTGACAAAAGAAGAACTCACGATGTGGCTGTGGTTCCTACACTTGCGACTTGCTCAAACTGCGGCGCAACTATAATGTTCCACAGAGTTTGTCCTGAGTGCGGCTACTATCGCGGCCGTCAGATTATCGAGAAGAAGGCTGAGTAATCAGTCTCTTCCGGATGGTCCCGTAGTTCAACGGATAGAATGGAAGTTTCCTAAACTTTAGATAGCAGTTCGATTCTGCTCGGGACTACAAATTATGAAGAAGATAATAGCGACAGACCAGGCGCCGGCAGCAGTGGGGCCTTATTCCCAGGCGGTTCTCGTGAACGGCCTGCTCTTCGTTTCAGGTCAGATTCCTGTGAATCCTGCAGACGGGAGCGTGGCTGAATCCATTGAGGATCAGAGTCATCAGGCTCTGAAAAACGTGGGAGCAATCCTTGCGGAGGCGGGTCTGGGCTATGAAGATGTGGTCAAAACCACGGTTCTCCTCGCCGATATTGCCGATTTCAAGGCAATGAATGCAGTCTATGCAGAATATTTCACCGCAGACAAGCCTGCACGCGCCTGTTTTCAGGTGGCTGCTCTGCCATTGGGTGTGAAAGTCGAAATCGAGGTAATTGCAGACGCCACAAAGAAACTGTAAAATGAACAGAAAAGTTCTGATTACAGCAGTTTCCATTCTGGCCGTGATGCTCGTCGGCATTGCGGTTCTTATGTTTGTGCTTTTCAGTGGCGGAAATTCAGGAAATAAACTCTTTTCCGGAAGGCAGGATCCGGTGCTCTGCGCAGTTCCGTCCAATGCCGTTGCCGTGGCACGGTTCAGCAATCTGAAGGAAGCCTCAACTTGTGTCTGGTCTTATAAAGTGCCGTCCAAGGGTTCGAAGGGCAGAAAACCTTCCTTTGAAAAGATTCTTGCCGATTCCGTTATTGCGGGAGCCTTCCCCCTTCTGGCAAAGAGTGCAGTTGCAGTTTCTTACCACTATGCCAAGGATCTTACTCCTCTTTATATTATGGATGCAGGCCGCTGCGGGGACACCGACTATGACTCCGAAGTGGAAAAGGTTTCGGCAATAGCGACCGCTTCTGGTTATGTGTTGAAAGATTGTGACTGCTCTACCATTCTGTCGGTCAATGAGTTGCTTCGTAAGCGCAGGATATTGCTGCTGTCTCCTTCCATAAGTGTTATCAATTCTTCATTGAGACATTTGAATGACGGGGTTTCGATTTATGATGCCGGTGGGTTTGCGGCAGTCGCGTCCAAGGTTTCTTCCGGCAGCAGAATTTATGCGAATGTTTCCGGTGCGGAACAGATTTACAGGAAAATCCTGGATCCGGGATACAGGAATCAGGTAAAAGTACTTTCCGGGTTTGCGGATTGGGCTGCGTGGACCGTTGAGTTCACTCAAACATCAGTCAGACTTTGCGGCACGGCAGTTTCCGATATGGACACAGACTTGATCCGTGTCTTTGCATCCCTGTCGGCCTCCTCTTCTTCTTTTTGCGAGATTCTGCCTTCCTCGACGGTTTTTGCCTTGTCCATCCCTATGGATTCAGCCGATGATTTCAGCGAGGCCTTTGACCGCTATCTGGACGGGAAAATGAAACTTTCTGATGCCCGCTCCCTCCGCAAGAGTCTTTCGAGGAAAATAGGGGAGGAGCCTCTCCAATGGTTCAAGTCCCTCAAGCCGTCTGAAGTGGCCGTAGCCTGGTTCCCGAGCCGAGGGAAACTCAAATCTGTCAATCTCATCCGCAGCTCCCGTCGTCAGTCTTCGGACAGTCTCAATCGGGACTATGAATATGCAGGTGTGCTGAAAGCCCTTTTTGGAGACATTTTTGACAGAGGCAAGGAGTCCTGCTCCTGTTGCATGGACGGATGGATTGTCAGCGGAGACCGGGATGCTGTTACGGAATTCCGAAAGGCATCCGAATACACTCTTGCCCGCAAGCTGGAAGATGCAGCTTTGGATGGGGAGATACCATCCTCGGCTGCTTTTGTGGCTTATTTTTCGGTGGATGCCGATGCGGCTGTGAAAACTTCTTTCTCGGCAGATTGGAATAGGTCATTGGATAAAGTTTTGGAAGATACGGATTTTATGCCGGCTTTTCTCACATTGGATCCGGTGCGCAAATCAATGCCTCAAATCAATCTGAACCTGTATTCCTCAAAATTGCTGAGGACTCAGGCGCTGCTTGATGAAGGCACTGATGTGGAAATACGGATTCCTTCGGGTCCGTTTACCGTCAAGAATTCGGACACCGGGCGGAACAACCTTTTCGTCCAAAACAAGAACCTGAGCCTGAGTCTTAAGGAAGAGTCCGGCAAGGGCATATGGACAATTCCGTTCAAAACACCCCTCTGCGGTTCGGTCGTGAATGTTGATATGTACAGCAACGGCAGACTTCAGTTCCTTTTTGCTTCCGGTTCAAGTCTGTACATTACGGACCGCAAAGGCAGGTTTGTGAACCCTTATCCGGTGGATTTGGGCAGAGAGATTCTGCTCGGTCCGGCCCTTTATGGACAAAGAGGCGCTTATGAACTGCTGATTCTTCATAAGGACAATTCCATCGTGAAGTACGGTCTGGACGGGAAACCTGCGCCGGAGTGGCAGGAAATCTCTCCTGAAGAAACGGTTGTGGCCCTTCCGGAAAAAATTGTGGCAGGGTCTTCAGTATGCTGGGTCGTGAGAACCACCCGTCAGACCCTGATTTATCCGGAAAACGGAGGCAAGCCTCTTTCCAATTTCAAGGGGAACGCCATACTGAGGCCGGATGCCGGGATACGGGTTGTGGAAGATGGAGTAATCTCAGCCCAGTCCTACGACGGGAAGGAGCGTAAAATCAAAATTTGAAGGTATTTTCATTGGTCAGTCATAATATTTAACAGATTATGGAATACAAATCAGTAAACAAAATGTTTGAGAAGGCATTCCGGGACAACTGGGACTGCATGGCTCTCTCAAACTACAAGGGTACTACCATTTTCTACCGTGACCTTGCAGAGAGAATTGCAAAAATCCACATCCTCTTTGAGCATTGCGGTTTGAAGCAAGGCGACAAAGTGGCCATCTGCGGCCGCAACCAGGTGAACTGGGCTGTGTCTTTCCTTGCAACTCTGACCTATGGAGCGGTTCCGGTTCCGCTTCTGCACGAATTCAAACCGGGCAATATCCACCATCTGGTGAACCATTCGGAAGCAAAAATCCTGTTTGTGGATTCGACTGTGTGGGAAGGTCTTTCGGAGGCTGAAATGCCTGATGTGCAGGCGATTACCAGAATCGACACTTTCCGGCTCATCTATGCTGCAAACGAAAAGATCTGCTATGCGCGTGAGCATCTGAACAGCCTGTTCGGAGAAAAATATCCGGAGTCATTCGGTCCTGAGTGTCTCAACTATTATGAGGATTCCCCGAATGAACTCGCCCTCATCAACTACACTTCCGGAACATCAGGATTTTCAAAAGGTGTTATGATCCCTTACAGGACCATCCAGTCCAATGTGGAATTCGCAAAGGTTGCCGTACCGAGCCTGAACAATACCAGCAATGTGGTGGCTATGCTCCCGTCTGCACATATGTACGGTCTTATGTTCGAGGTGCTTTATGAAATTCTCTGCGGCGCGCACATACATTTCCTCACCAGAATTCCGAGTCCGAAGATCATTATGCAGGCCTTGGACGAAATCAAGCCTGATCTCGTGGTTTCCGTGCCTCTGGTGATAGAGAAAATCTACAAGAACAAGGTGCGTCCGATTCTGGAGAAGAACGGAATACGCCAGCTGCTCCGTCTCCCTCTTTTGGATCAGGTGATTCTCAACAAGGTGAAATCGGAACTCGTGAACGCATTCGGCGGCCGTTTTTATGAAGTGATCATAGGCGGTGCCGCTTTCAACAAGGATGTGGAGGATTTCTTCAAGAAAATCCATTTCCCGTTCACTGTAGGCTACGGTATGACGGAGTGCGGTCCGATTATCGCCTATGACGGATGGGATACTGTGAAACTGTACTCTTGCGGAAAGGTGGCTCCGAATCTGGAAATCAAAATCGACTCCGCAGATCCTGAGAATATCCCGGGAGAAGTGATGGTCAGGGGAGAGAATGTTTTTCTCGGCTATTACAAGAACGAGGAGGCTACAAAGGCCGTATTTACGGAGGACGGATGGTTCAAGACCGGTGATATGGGAGTTGTGGACAAGGACGGCTATCTCTTCCTCAAAGGCCGCTGCAAGTGTATGATTCTCGGTCCTTCAGGTCAGAACATCTATCCGGAGGAGATTGAGACGGTGATTAATTCTCTATCCTATGTGGTTGATTCACTTGTGATTGAGGATAATGGAGGACTCACTGCACTCATCTATCCGGACTTCCAGCTTGCGGAAAATGACGGACTTTCACCGGAGCAACTCCAATCTCGCATCGAGTCCCTTGTCAAGTCTGCAAACGACCTTCTTCCGAACTATGCGAAGGTCAAGAATGTGGAAATAATGCCGGAAGACTTCGAGCGCACTCCTAAAAAGAGCATCAAACGTTACCTGTATCAGCGCAATTCAAAATAATGGAAAAGTTCGACAAGGCATATCTGGAGATGGCTGCCGTCTGGGCCAGGAATTCCTACTGCAAGAGGCGTCAGGTGGGGGCTCTCATAGTCAAGGACAGGATGATTATATCCGACGGCTACAACGGCACCCCTTCCGGCTTCGAGAATGTGTGCGAGGACGAGAACGGAGTCACCAAGCCCTATGTCCTCCACGCAGAGGCCAATGCCATCACCAAGGTAGCCAAGTCGGGCAATTCTTCTGAGGGGGCAACTCTCTATGTGACAGCTTCCCCTTGTGTGGAATGTGCCAAGCTCATCATTCAGGCCGGAATCAGGCGGGTGGTCTATACCGACGCCTACCGGCTGACTGACGGGGTGGATCTCCTGCGCCGGGCAGGCATAGAAATTGAACAGGTCGGCTGACTTTTGGGGAGCGGCAGCGACGTCAGCTCCTGTTTTTAATGGATTCGGATATGAACAGAAATACATATGCAGCGGTGTCAGCTGTGCTCGGTGCAGTAATCGGAGTGTTGGCGACACTCATAGTTTTCACTTTCGTGAACAGGGAAAAAACCTTTGACGGCGACTACAACCGCTGGCGCAAGCTCAATCTCATTCTTCAGGAGGTGCAGGAAAACTATGTGGACACGGTGGATGTCAAGGCCTTGACGGATGCTGCTGTGACTGCTGCCCTGGGTAAGCTGGATCCCCATTCGGTCTATCTCCCGCCCATGGAACTGGAAGCATCTGAAACAGAACTTTCTGGTAATTTCGAGGGCATAGGCATCCAGTTCAATGTGCCCAACGACACGGCCATCGTGCTCAGCGTAATCCCCGGAGGACCCTCCGAAAAGGCGGGGCTTCAGCAGGGAGACCGCATAATCAGGGTAGATACCCGTGAGATAGCCGGACATAAGACTCCACAAGATTCTATGGTAAGGCTGATGAAGGGGCCAGCCGGCACGAAGGTCACTGTCACCGTTGAACGGGGCGGGGAGAAGATACCTTTCAATATCACCAGAGACAAGATTCCGGTTCATTGCGTGGATGCGGCATTTATGCTGGACGAAAGCACGGGCTATATCCGTCTGACCAAATTCACCCGCACCACCTATTCCGAGTTCATCTCAGCTGCCGCCCTTCTTAAGGCTCAGGGTATGACCCATCTTATCTTTGACTTACGTGAGAACACCGGAGGGTATCTGGACCAGGCCTATCTTCTCTGCAATGAGTTTCTGGAAAAGGGCGACAAGGTCGTTTATATGGAAGGACTTCACCGCAAGCGTTCCGACCTGGATGCAGACGGGCGCGGTTCTCTCAAGGATCTCAGGCTCTCCGTGCTCATCGACGAGGTGTCCGCATCTTCCAGTGAGATTTTTGCCGGGGCCATGCAGGACAACGACAGGGGAGTGATTGTGGGCCGCCGCTCCTTTGGAAAGGGACTTGTGCAGGAGCCGGTCAATTTTACTGACGGCAGCGGTCTCAGGCTCACTGTCGCAAGGTTCTACACTCCTTCCGGGCGTTGCATCCAGAAGCCGTATTCAGACCATTATGCCTACGATATATATGAAAGGTACACCACCGGCGAGCTCACTTCCGCAGACAGCATCAAGGTCAATACCGATGATGTGTATTACACCGTGGGAGGCCGCAGGGTCTATGGAGGCGGAGGCATAGTTCCGGATGTTTTCGTGCCGATTGACACGACCAGGGCTTCGGATTTCTATGTCAGGTGCAACAAGAAGGCCGTGGCTATGCGTTTTGCCAGTTCGATGTTTGACCGCTATCGTTCCGAATTGTCCGCTCTTGATGATTTTTCATCTCTGGAGGCCTGGATGGAACGTCGCAAAGTGGAAAGGCAGTTTCTGGATTATGCTGCAGCTCAAGGAATAAGGCCGGCTGCGGGGGAATGGGCCGCTACGGCTGAATATATGATGCCTCAGGTCAAGGCTCTTGTGGGGCGCTATTCAAAATTGGGTGAAGAGGCTTTCTACAAATTCTGGATAGTCGTGGACAAGACCGTGGAGGAGGCCCGGAAGCCTCACGAGTTGTTCTGAATGCTTTTCAGAATACGCCGGTTCATAGGATGGAGGTTGTTGCAGCGGTTTCCGAGGTTGTTCACCACTCCGAACCTCACTCCCTGCCAGCTCAGGGCGACATAGCCTTTCGGTATATCTGAATCCAGCACTATGCTGTCCCTGTGGAGATAGGCAAGGGCGGTCTGCCTGTCCACTTCCACGGTCAGAAAGGCTTCATCTTTCAGGAAGGCGTTGAGTATCAGGTCTTCGTCCGGCACCAGTTTCCCATTTTTCAGACTTCCGCATTTGACCCCGGAAGCTATGGTGCGCACAGCTTCAGTTACTGCTGCAACATCTTCCGCGATATTTCCGGGAACTGCGATGAGTTTGCCGTTTCTGTCGCTGACGGCCGCATCAAAACTGAAATAGTTTTTCAACAGCTTCTCTTCCGGACCCGGTACATTTTTACGGGACTTCTTTTCTTTTCTGTGCACCGGCTCCTGAACTCCTTTTTTGCGCAGAGCGGCGCAGTACTGTCCTTCTCCCGGGGCAAATCCGGGTGCAAGGGAATAGCCATAACAGGTGGGGATAATCTGGCTGAACTCACATTCTGGTGTGACAATGTCTGCTCCGAGTTCATTCGCTGCCCATTCTGCGTTTCCGTCATTTTCTTTCTGGTTGAAGGTGCAGGTGGAATAAATCAGCAGCCCGCCGCCTTTGAGAGAGGGCCATACGTCGGCAAGTATTCTCTTCTGCCTTGCGCAGCACAGTTCTACAGTTTCCTCCGACCATTGTCTGACGGCTTCTTCGTCTTTGCGGAACATCCCCTCACCCGAGCAGGGCACGTCTGTGAGTATGATATCGAAATATCCCTGAAGTTTCGCAAAAGCAGAAGGGTCGGCGTTGGTCACAATGATGTTGGGATCTCCCCATCTGGCCACATTGTCCGCCAGGATACCGCAACGGTTGGACATCACCTCGTTGGAAACCAGCAGGAAATTATCGTCGCAATGCTCTCTGAGGGAGGCTGCGAGGTCCGTGGTCTTGCCTCCGGGAGCGGCGCACAGATCCAGTACCTTCAGCCTGCCTTCTCTTTTTTCGAGGAGCCTGCGGAAGATATGTCCCACGAACATAGAGGAGGAATCCTGGACATAGTAGGCTCCGCTGTGGAATGCCGGGTCCATAGTGAAGGATGGTCTTTGCCTGAGGATTCTGCCCAGACTGCACCACGGAACGGCCTTGCAGCCCTCTTCCGGAATGACGTAGTCCGGATTGCTGATTTTCAGTGAGTTTATGCGTATTGCAGTGGACGCGTCTTCGTCCAAAGCCCGGAGTATCACCTCCGCCCTTTCATTCCCGAAAGCCGTCTGGAGCATCCGGGCAAATGCGCCGTCAGTTATCACAGGCCGAATTGTTTGGGGTCGAAGCCTTCAGGCATCTTGCCGTTTGAAGCATCTGCAAGACTGTCGGCAATTTTGTCCAAGGCTGTCTGGATTTTGGATCCCAGCAGAGTTTTCATCATAAAATTGAGTTCTGCATCCACCACGATGTGGAAGAGGGTCTGGGAGGAATACGCCGTCGGGTCAAAATGCAACTCTATATTGAAGGAAAATGGGGCTCCGTCATCTTTGAGCCGGATGAGATTGTAAGGAGATCTTTCAATGACCCTCACTCCTATGTTGAAACCCTGGACTGTTGCGTGGATGCTGTCGAAATCAGCAGTAACTCCCTCTTTTTTGTCGTGCGGGAGCATATTGAGTATATTCCTCAGGTCCGTTACAGCCATATAAAGTTCGTAAGGAGCCTTTGAAACCAGTGTCTGTTTGCTTTTGTAAGTCGCCATAAATGATAAAAGTTTTTCAAACTGCCTGTATTGCATAAAGGATTAATCCTTATATTTGCAGGCTTTTGCCCTCTATTGTGCAATATAGTGCAAAATTACAATTTTTGACGATTAATGGAAACTCACAGAATATATTTTGAAAAAAGGTGCATTATTATCTGTCCTCCCGACGAGGCGGCTCTTTCAGACCCCAATGCAATAGTATTCTGTATTGCCGGTGACAGCTCGGCCATCTTTCCCGGGACTTCCATAATTCACGAGCTTGTGAACCTTTTCGAGAAGTCGGATTCCCTGCACAGGGTTTATGTGCCTTCGGAGCATCCGGATCTTACCTATAACAGTATATGCGCCGAGTTTGTGCAGGTGAATGCAGGAGGGGGCCTTGTGTCCAACCGCAGGGGAGACTATCTGCTGATCAACCGGAACGGCTTGTGGGACCTCCCGAAGGGACATCAGGAGCCAGGGGAGACCATCCAGACCTGCGCCCTGAGGGAGGTGGAGGAGGAAACCGGAGTGGAAGGGCTCGTACTGCGAGATTTGATTTGCGTAACGGACCACTGCTACCGCCGCAACGGCATCTGGCATCTCAAGCACACCTGGTGGTTCGATATGCTCTACAACAATCCCACGGATCTTACTCCGCAGCGTGAAGAGGACATCACCAAGGCTGCGTGGGTGGCAAAATCCTCTCTTCCTCCCTATCTGCGCAACACCTATCCTTCCATAGCCGAGGTGTTCCGGGAGGTGCGCATATGATTTTCTGAAAATTTCTATGTGAAAGTGAAACATTTTTGCAAAAAAATCGTACAACTTATTGATAATTTTTTGCGGAAATGAAACTTTCACAATTCAAATTCAATCTTACGGCAGACAAAATTGCCTCTGAGCCGTCCTATTGGCGCGACGAGTGCAAACTTATGGTTCTCCACAAGGATACGGGAGAAATAGAGCACAGGTTGTTCAAGAATATCATCGACTACTTCGAAAAGGGCGACACCTTCGTTTTCAACAATACGAAAGTTTTCCCGGCACGCCTCTATGGCAAAAAGGAGAAGACCGGGGCCGATATCGAAGTTTTCCTTCTGAGGGAACTGAACAGTGAACAGAGACTCTGGGATGTAATCGTGGACCCTGCGCGCAAAATCCGTATCGGCAACAAACTCTATTTCGGAGAAGACGATTCCCTCGTTGCTGAGGTCATAGACAACACAACCAGCCGCGGCAGAACTCTCCGTTTCCTCTACGATGGAAGTTATGAGGAGTTCAAGAGCGTGCTCTATTCTCTCGGCGAAACCCCTGTCCCGAAATGGGTGAAACCGCAGGTGACTCCCGAGGATGCCGAGCGCTATCAGACCATTTTTGCTACGGAGGAAGGTGCGGTTTGCGCTCCTGCGGCAGGTCTGCATTTCAGCAGGGAACTCTTCAACAGAATGATACTCAAGGATATCAACAAGGCGTACATTACCTTGCATATGGGCATAGGGCATTTCCGTCCGGTGGATGTGGAGGACTTGTCCAAGCATAAGATGGATTCGGAGAGACTCATTGTCACCCCGGAGGCAGCCTCTGTAATCAATGGTACCAAGGATGCCGGTCACAAAGTGCTTGCGGTGGGCATCACGGTAATCCGAGCCCTTGAGACCTTTGTTACCACGGACGACAAAGTGAAGCCTTTCGACGGGTGGACCAACAAATTCATTTTCCCTCCATACCGATTCTCCGTTCCGGATGCAATCGTATCCAATTTCCACCTTCCGGAGTCCACGATGCTGATGTCGGTGGCGGCTTTCGGAGGCTATGAAAAAGTTATGGAAGCCTATAAACAGGCTCTGGAGAATGACTACAAATTCGGTCCATATGGGGACGCGCTCCTTATCATCTGAAAATTTTTGATGGAAAAAGAAAAAATCGTCATATCTTTTTTTAGATATGGCGTTTTTTTGATTTCTATGCTTTAGTTTTGGACCATAAATTTGTCCAAAACTATGAACAGTTTCGAAAATATCTGCCTTTGTGCATTGAACAACATTTTTGGCTATGAGCCCCGTATTGCCTTTGCCCTGATTGAGAACCTGGGGAGTGCTTCGAAAGTATTTTCCCTTTCGCAGGAGCAGAAGGACCAGTTGCTCGGAAGTTACAGCAAATATCGGGGTCGTCTGACGCAGAAGGAAATTGACACGGCGGCCCTGATGCTGAAAAGGGCGGAGGAAGCCGGAGCGACTTTTGTGGGTGTCACATCTAGGGACTATCCGGAGCGGCTTAGGCAGTGTCCCGATGCCCCTGTGGGCCTCTTTGTCCGCGGCAAGGACAGCCCTTCCGAAATTTTTTCTACCAGAAACTTTGTCGCCATTGTAGGCACCCGAGACCTCACTCCCTACGGGGAAACAGCCTGCCGGGAACTGGTGCGCAAACTCTCGTGCGCGGAAAATCCTCCCTGCATTGTCAGCGGGCTTGCGCTTGGAGTGGATATTGTGGCTCATACCCAGGCTCTTGAATGCGGTATGCCAAGCATTGCCGTGATGGCCACAGGGCCGGAGGATGTCTATCCCCGCCGTCATCGCGAATTCGCCAGGAGTCTTGCCTGCCAGAGTGCCAGTGCACTTGTGACTGACTATCCTCCGGGAACGGCTCCGGTGGCTCTGAATTTTATCCGGCGCAACCGTATCATTGCCGGACTTTCGGATTGTGTCATTCTGGTGGAGTCTGCGGTGAAGGGAGGGGGAATGGTCACTTGCCGTCAGGCTTTTTCCTATGACCGGTCTGTGTATGTACTGCCCGGAAGATTGGGGGACCGGCATTCAGAAGGGTGCAACCTGCTTGTGAGGGAGGGCGTGGCGGAGATTGTCAATTCTCTGGATGACCTGAATTGCAGGCTGGGTCTGGGCAGGGATGTGGTGCGCCGTTCGGACCGGAGACTGGAAAGCAGATATGCGGGAGTCTTGCCGGGGGATAAACTCAGGATGATAACGGAGATTCTGACATTGGTCAGGGGCAATTGGGGCATTACGGTGGAGGAAGTAGCCGCCCGCTTCGACAGCCCTTTCAGCGCCGTCTCGGAACTGGTAAATCTTCTGGAAGCCGACGGTTTCCTGAAAATCGACCTCCTCCGCCGCTGCACCGTCTGATATTTCTTATTACCTTTGCACAAACAAAGCAGCAATATGCCCAAATACATAGACACTCACTCACACTTCTACGACCCAGCCTTCGCCCAAGACGTAGCCTTCGCAGTCCGACGGGCCGTTGAATGCGGTGTGACCCGTATAATCCTTCCCGACACGAATGAGGATGAACGGGAGAAGATGTTCGAGCTTGCAGCCCTTTTCCCGGAGCATCTCTACCCCTGCCTGGGCCTTCATCCGACGGAACTCAAGCCGGACTGGCGTGCCCAGCTGGACCTGGTGGAGAACTTTTCCGGTCAGAAAATCTACGCCATAGGTGAAATAGGCCTGGATTTCTACTGGGAGGGCTATGACCCGGCCGTTCAGGAAGAGGTTTTCCGTACTCAGCTGGACCTTGCTCTGAAACTGGACCTTCCCGTGATCGTGCACAACCGGGAGGCCACAGGCAACATTCTCCGCATTCTGTCCGATTACAAAGGCAGGGGCCTGAGAGGGGTATTCCATGCTTTTACCGGCAGTTACGAAACCTTTGCCCAGCTGCAGCGCTACGGCGACTGGTATGTCGGAATAGGCGGAGTGCTCACCTTCAGGAAAGCGTCCATTGCGCAGACAGTCAAGGAAATACCCATAGATAGAATCCTCCTTGAGACAGACTCCCCATATCTCACCCCTGCTCCATACAGGGGGCAGCGCAACGAAAGCGCCCTCATCCCGGTCATAGCCCAGAAACTGGCTGACATAAGGGAAATGAATCTGGAAAAGGTGGCCTCCCACACCACGGCCAATGCAGAAAAACTTTTCGGAATATGAAAAAGAACAAAAGTTCAATACTTATAATCTACACGGGCGGTACCATAGGAATGAAGGAAGACCCCGCCGACAACACCCTCAAGCCCTTCGACTTCAGCCAAATCCTCAAGGAAGTGCCTGAACTGTCGAAATTTGCCTGCCGTATCGACTCCTATTCCTTTTCGCCGGTCATCGACTCCTCGGACATAGAGCCTTCGATGTGGGTGAAACTCGTGGAAATCATTCGCGAGAAATACTGTTTCTACGACGGTTTCGTAATCCTGCACGGCACCGACACTATGTCCTATTCGGCCTCCGCCATCAGTTTTATGATAGACAATCTCACCAAGCCCGTGGTCTTTACCGGCAGCCAGCTGCCAATAGGCGTACCCCGCACGGACGGCAAGGAAAACCTGATTTCGGCAGTGGAAATCGCTTCGGCAAAGGATGATAGCGGCAGGGCTATGGTGCCTGAGGTATGTGTCTATTTCGACTGCCTGCTGATGCGTGCCAACAGGACTTCAAAAATGAGTTCCGACAATTTCAACGCATTCGGAAGCCCGAATTTCCCTCCACTGGCAGAAGCCGGGATTACCATACGCTATAACACGTCCCTGATACGAAGGCCCGCCGACCCGGATGCCGGCCCTGTCTTCAAGACAGCATTGGACACGAGGGTATCCATCCTGAAAATCCATCCCGGAATAACTCCTGAGGTGGTCGGGGACATACTTTGCGGGCCGGGCACCAGGGCTGTGATCATAGAAACCTACGGCTCAGGCAACGCACCTTCGGCAAAATGGTTCCTGGATATGGTAATCAGGGCCCATTCTATGGGCAAGGTGCTGCTGAACGTCACTCAGTGCCCTTCCGGAACGGTGAATATGAACATCTACGCCACAGGCAAGAGTCTTCAGAAAGCCGGAGTGGTCAATGGCTGCGACTCCACCACCGAGAGTGCTCTTGCCAAGCTCTTTGTCCTGTTGGGTGAATACAGCAGTGGCACAGAGGAAGACAGAAGCTGTATTGAAAGGGAATTGTCCATTGACCTGAAAGGGGAAATCACCTGCTGACCGCTAAGTCACACCCATAAAATACGGGCAAAAATTTTTGTGTTCAATTTTTTATTGCTAAATTGCACCGATTTTGAAGCATTGGGGTTATGCCTGCTTCTCCGTAACGCTGAAAAGAATACGAACAAAACAATTTAATATTATTTTTTATTCAAAAACAGTTATGAAAAAAGTACTCATGTTTTTGGCAGCTATTGGCGTATTAGCCTTTTCTGCTCAGATTGCATCTGCTCAGGAACCGGCAGCTGAACCTGCATCAACTGAAGAAGTTGCAGCAGCACCAGCAAAGGAAATGACCCTTGCAGAATTGACAGCGGCTCAGGAAGAGATTCCTCTTCACCAGGCTCTTAAGACCAAGTTCATCGAAGGTGGTCCTTCCTTCATGGCAGCGATTATCCTCTGTCTCATCATCGGTCTTGCTATCGCCATTGAGCGTATCCTTTATCTTGCTTTCTCAAAGACCAACACCAAGAAGCTTCTCCAGGGCATTGAAGACGCTCTCAAGGACGGTGGTGTCGAGGCTGCAAAAGACTATTGCCGCAATACCCGCGGACCGGTTGCAAGCATCTTCTATCAGGGCTTCCTCCGTATGGACCAGGGCATCGAGGTTGTTGAGAAGACAGTCGTTTCCTATGGTTCTGTTCAGATGAGCCTTATGGAGAACGGTCTGAGCTGGATTTCCCTCTTCATCGCCATCGCACCGTCTCTCGGATTCCTCGGAACCGTTATCGGTATGATCCAGGCATTCGACGCCATCCAGTCTGCAGGTGACATCTCCCCTAACATTGTCGCAGGTGGTATGAAGGTCGCTTTGATTACGACTGTCGGCGGTTTGATCGTCGCTATGATTCTCCAGGTGTTCTACAACTACATTCTCGCTCAGATTGAAAAACGTACCATCGAGATGGAAGACGCTTCAATCAGCCTTATAGATATCCTGGTGAAATATCAGGGCAAATAATTTCAAGGAACACTAAGAGAGAATACAATGTACGCAAAAGTAACTAAAATCATAGAGGTTGTCCTCATTGCCATTGGAGTCATCATTGCCATCTTCGGTATGTCCTATGGCTTTGAGACGGGCAATGGCCTTGCCACGGACATCCTCCTTTACTGTGCGTATGCCCTCGCAGTCTTTGCAATCGCTGCCGTAATCGGACTCGGACTCTATTTCAATGCAAAGCAGAATCCGCGTTCCCTCATCAAACTCGGCATCGGAATCGTTGCTGCGGCTGTCATTGTCGGCATCGCATACCTCCTTGCTCCGGGCACTGAGGCTATGGGTACTACCATCCAGGCCACTCCGGGCGAACTTAAGATTACTGATACAATCCTCAACATTACATATTTCTTCTGCGGTGCTGCGGTTCTTTCCATCATCGCCGGAGTTATTGTGAATGCTGTTCGCAACAAATAATCTGCAACTATGGCAAACAAAAAGACACCGGAAATTAATTCGAGTTCTACGGCGGACATAGCGTTCCTGTTGCTTTGCTACTTCCTGATGACCACTACGATGAACCAGGACTCAGGTCTCCAGCGTCGTCTCCCGCCTATGCCTGCGGAAGACCAGAAGGTTGAGGACCAGAAGGTGAATCGTCGTAACATCATCGTTGTGAAGATCAATTCAGCGGACAGGCTTTTTGCCGGGAATGAGGCGATGGATGTCAGCCAGTTGAAAGATAAAATCAAAGAGTTCCTCACGAACCCTGCAGACGATCCGAACCTTCCTGAGAAGAAGGTGAAGGAAATCGAGGGCTTTGGCGCATATCCGGTTTCAGAGGGTGTGATTTCACTCCAGAACGACCGCGGTACAAGCTATCAGGCCTACATCGCCGTGCAGAACGAACTCGTGAAGGCTATAAATGAGATCCGTGACGATTTCTCAAGGGCCAACTACGGCAAACCTTATGTTTCTCTCACAGAAGAGCAGCAGAAGATTGTGCGTGATGCGGTTCCTCAGAAGATTTCAGAGGCGGAACCTAAGGATGTTTCAAAGAAATAGGGAGGAAGGAATATGTCAAAATTCAGAAAAGGTGGAAAGAAATCCACACCGTTGGCAAGCACGTCATCCACTTCCGATATCGTGTTCATGTTCCTGTTCTTCTTTATGGTGACCACCAATCTCCGCAAGACTGAGAATAAGGTTATCGTAAAACTTCCTGAGGCAACTGAAGTGGCCAAATTGGAGAGAAAGGACCTTGCGTCCTATATAAACATAGGTACTCCGACTCGCCACCTTCAGTCTCAGTTCGGTACAGATTCCCGAATCCAGCTGAACGACTCTTTCAAGACTGTGGACGACATCAGGGACTTTATCGCATCGGAGCGTGAGTCCAAGAGCGAGGCTGACAGAGCTTTTATGACAGTCTCAATCAGGGCTGACGAGAACACCAATATGGGTATCGTTACAGACGTTAAGCAGGAGCTCAGAAGATGCTCTGCGCTCAAGATTATGTACGCTGCCCGCAAGGCGGAGAAATAGTTCTCCACCGGGTCAGGTTGAAGGGATGTTCATCATTGGGCATCCCTTTGCTGTATAAAACAAATATTTCATATTACTAAAAGGTACATCAGGCAATGTATAAGACAATTTTCAAATCAGCGGCTGCCATAGCCATACTTCTGGCCTCCCTTCAGTCATTCTCATCCTGCAATTGCTGCAAGGAAGAGAAAACCCCGAAATATGTGTTCCTCTTTATCGGAGACGGAATGGGGCTGGCTCACGTCGCTGCAACTGATTCCTATCTTGCATATCAGGATTCCTGCTATGGGGGAAGCTATCTCTCCTTCACTTCTTTTCCCGTGACCGGTCTCACCAGAACCTGGTGTGCCAATACGGGTGTAACAGACTCAGCTGCAGCAGGAACAGCACTTGCTTGCGGCGAAAAGACAGACAAAGGGCATCTTGGTACTGCCCCGGACGGAACTGAACTCAAATCCATAGCCTACACGCTCAAGGAGCAGGGCTATCAGATTGGTATTATGTCCGACGGTCCGGTAAATCACGCCACACCGGGTGCTTTCTTTGCAAGAGTGGCTTCCCGCAAACAATATTACGACATTGCCCTTCAGATGAAGGACTGCGGTTTTGACTTTCTCGGTGGTTCGGAGCTGATTGACCGCTGGGGAAAGAAAAAGGACAAGGAAGATGCTGTGAGCATCATCGAGTCCGACGGAAATGCGGATGTATGTTTCGGGCTTGAGGAATTGAAAGCCTCCACAGCCGCAACCAAGATTCTTCTGCCTCAGACCCCGGAGTCCACAAACGACTTTGATGCAGCTGATTCCAACAAGAACTATGACCTGAGTATGGCCGGGCTGGGTATGCAGACTCCGGACTTCGTTTCCGCCTGTCTCGAAACCCTTGACCAGGACAAGCCTTTCTTCATTATGGCCGAGCAGGGCTATATCGACTGGTCCTCACACGGCAACAACACAATGCGTGTCATAGAATGTGTCAAACTTTTGGACAAGGCAGTCAGAATTGCCTACGAATTCTATCTCAAGCATCCTGATGAGACTCTGATTCTTGTCACTGCCGATCACGAGACAGGTGGATTGACCTTCGGAACTCATAAGTACAAGACAAGATGGGACGTTATTGATGAATACTGGGAGGCTTGCGGTCACAACGACAGCGCTCTCACAGCCGAGCAGCTCAAGAAGCTCAACGAGGATGCTTATGTGGGTTGGTCCTCACACGAGCATACCGGATGCCCTGTTCCTGTCTATGCAATAGGCAAGACGGCGGAAAGATTTACAGGATTTTATGAGAATTCCGAGTTGCCTTTGAGAATACTCGGCGAAAAATAGTATCTTTGCGGGATTTTATGCCTGAGGGGGGTCTCGGGCGCACAAAAATTAACATTATGGAAAAAGTAATCAGAACCAAGGTCAAGGACCTTCTGAAGACTCAGCCGGGAGTGCAGGTGCTCGCCAAGGGCTGGGTAAGGACTAAGAGAGGAAACAAGAATGTCAATTTCATAGCGCTCAATGACGGTTCCACCATAAATAATATACAGATAGTCGTTGACGTGGCAGCTTTCGATGCGGAACTGCTCAAGAAAATCACCACCGGAGCCTGCATAGCAGCCCGGGGACAGCTTGTGCCTTCAATGGGAAGCGGACAGGCTGTGGAGATTCAAGCTTCTGAAATTGAGGTGTATGGAGAAGCCGACCCTCAGGTATATCCCCTTCAGAAGAAGGGCCATTCTTTAGAGTATCTCAGGGAGATTGCGCACCTGCGTCCGAGGACCAATACCTTCGGAGCGGTGCTCAGAATCCGTCACGCTATGGCATTTGCCATACACAATTATTTCAACAACAAGGGTTTCGTCTATCTCCACACTCCTCTTATCACCGCTTCCGATTGCGAGGGTGCAGGCCAGATGTTTCAGGTGACCACCTTGGATCTGGACAAACTTCCACGCACTGCAGAAGGCGCAATCGACTATGCGGAGGATTTCTTCGGTAAGAGGACCAGCCTTACGGTGAGCGGTCAGCTGGAGGGAGAACTGGGAGCAATGGCACTGGGTGAAATCTACACTTTCGGACCGACTTTCCGTGCCGAGAACTCCAACACTCCGCGCCACCTTGCAGAGTTCTGGATGATTGAGCCGGAAATGGCTTTCTACGATGTGCACGACAATATGGACCTTGCCGAGGACTTCATCAAATACCTCGTCAGCTATGCCCTGGAGCATTGCGCCGATGATTTGAAATTCCTCAACGATATGTACGACAAGGAGCTCATTTCCCGTTTGGAGTCAGTTGTCAAGACCGATTTCGTAAGGCTCACCTACACCGAAGGTATCAAGATACTTGAGGAGAGCGGAGAGAAATTCGAATTCCCTGTATATTGGGGAGTGGACCTGCAGTCCGAGCACGAGCGCTATCTCGTGGAGAAGCATTTCGGTCGCCCTGTCATCCTCACTGACTATCCTAAGGACATCAAGGCCTTCTATATGAAACAGAACGAAGACGGCAAGACAGTCAGGGGAATGGACGTTCTCTTCCCTAAAATCGGCGAAATCATCGGCGGTTCGGAAAGGGAGTCCTCTCTGGAGAAACTCAATGCCCGCATAGACGAACTCGGAATGGGCAGGGAATCCCTCGAATGGTACCTCGACACCCGCCGTTTCGGTTCAGCCCCTCACAGCGGCTTCGGGCTTGGCTTTGAGCGTCTGTTGCTCTTCGTTACCGGAATGGCAAACATACGCGATGTCATTCCTTTCCCGAGAACACCTAAAAACGCAGAATATTAGTAATCCTCAAAACCAAGTCTCTTATGTTGATTATCGGAATAGCAGGTGGATCCGGATCGGGAAAGACCACTGTAGTCAGAGCTTTGACTGAACAGCTGAAAGAAAAGGTGGTGGTGATTCCACAGGACTCCTACTACAAGGATTCGAGTCATCTTCCAATGGAGGAAAGGCAAAAGGTCAATTTCGACCATCCGGATTCGATTGATTTCGACCTTCTTATCAAACATCTCAAGGAACTCAAGAAAGGTCATTCCGTCGAGCAACCTGTATATTCCTACATCACCTGTTCACGCAGCGCCACTGAGACCGTGACAGTGCATCCTGCGGAAGTGATTATCGTGGAAGGTATTCTGATTTTCTGCTGTGCGGAACTGCGCAAGCAGATGGACATAAAGATATTCGTGGATGCTGACGATGACGACAGGCTTATGAGAGTGATGGCCAGGGACATACTCGAGAGGGGCAAGACAGTGGAAACAGTCATACAGAGGTATTCCCGCACGGTAAAGCCGATGTTCCTACAGTTCATAGAGCCGAGCAAGAGATATGCAGATGTCATCATTCCTCAGGGCGGCCATAACAAAGTCGCGATTGACGTGATTGCAGCCACCATTGAGAAGTCACTCAACTCTGCCCGTTAATACGCCCGCCTATGCATATCCCCGAGGACAACAGGGCAGGATTATATTTCACCGCGATTTTCCATCTCGCGGTGATAATTGTTTTGTTGCTCGCGGGCATAGGCTCGGAACTCGGGGTTGAGAACAGTTTCGTAATGGACTTCTCCAAGCAGGAGCAGAAGGAAAAGGAAATCAAAGAGGAGGAATTTCGGGAAAGCATAAGCAGGAGACTTGATGAATTGATTTCCAGCGCTGCCGCCCCTATGGTACGCAATGTAACTGTGGACAATAATGCTCCTTTGAAAGATGACCGAGGCACTGATGCTGACGAGCTCTACAAGGAGAATGAAAGGCTTCAGAGGGACCTCAAGGGGCTGGATTCCCGATATGAGGATGCTGTAAACGAGACTGTTGACCTCAAGAGCGAACCGGATAAGAAGGACACGCCACAAAACAAGGCCTATTCCGGCCCCTCTGTGCTCCGATGGACACTGGACGGCAGGAAAGCGTCGATTCTCAAGGTCCCGGCATATAAATGCTATAATGCTGGCGATGTGACTGTTATGATAAAAGTCAACCCTCAGGGGGTGGTGGTCTATGCAAAGGTGGTGGACGAACTCTCCTCCGAGGATGAATGTCTGCGCAAGGAAGCAGTCCGGGCCGCGCGTCTTTCCAAATTCAGCATCAAGACGGATGCCCCTGCCAATCAGCCCGGTGAAATCACTTACAGATTCATAGCCCAGAGATGAACGCGGTACGATTCATATCCGGAAAAATCCGTTTCAAGGGTTATCTCACCATAGTTTGCGTGGCTGTGAGCTATCTGGTGATGATAATTGCGGTGACTGTATCCTCCGGTTTCAGGAATGAAATACGTGCTAGCCTCAGCGAAAACTATGGAGATGTACGACTGACTCCAATAAATGAAGATTTGGCATCAGCAGCAGTTTCCGTACCCCGTCATCCATCTTTTATGGACCGGCTGCAGCAGCTTCCTTGCGTGGAATCGGTGAATCCTGTGGTGACCAGAGCTGGTATAGTCAAAGAGGGGGAGCTGGTCCACGGCGTTCTTTTCAAGGGCGTCGAAAATTCCGGACTGCCTGATTCCCTGGCTTTTCCGCTGGCCATTCCATCACGCCTTTCGCAGATGCTCGGCATAGGCGAGGGAGACAAGCTGACAGCCTATTTTGTGGGAGAGAAGACGGTGGTCCGCAAGTTCACCGTATGCAGGGTCTATGAGGCGGTGCTCTCTTCCGACAACCAGCTCGTTTGCCAGACCAGCCTCCCGGTGATGCAAAGGGTGAATGCCTGGAATGAGGAACAGGTTTCAGCCTTTGAAGTGAAACTGAAGAAAGAATATAGGGATGAGGAATCGGGAATGGAAGTAGCCTCAACCGTCTATGCCTTTTCTTCTGAGTCGGAGCCGACCATGCTTTCGCGCACCCTGCTCCAGTCCTATCCCACCATCTTCAGCTGGTTTTCCTTCCTGGACCTGAATGTGTTGGTGCTGCTGGTGCTGATGACTATAGTTGCCGGCTTCAATGTGATTTCCGGCCTGCTGATCCTGTTGTTTGAGAATATTTCCACCATTGGCTTGCTCAAGGCTATGGGGATGACAGACAAGGGCATAGCAGCAGTTTTTATGCGCAGCGCAGGCCTTCTCACCCTCAGAGGTATGGCCATAGGAAACGCCCTTGCACTTGCATTCTGTCTGTTGCAGGACTCTACCCATCTGCTCAAGCTGAACCCGGCCAATTACTTCCTCTCCTTTGTGCCTGTCCATATAGATTGGTCAGGAATCCTGATTGCGGATGCCATATCCCTGATTGTCATACTCCTGCTGATGCTGATTCCGAGTCTGTTCATAGCGAAGGTGGACCCGGCATCCACCATTAGAGTGGACTAACCCGGGCGGGACTACTCGGGGCAGATTCTGCAGAAATCCGCATAAACCTTCATCACCCTGTCGATATACATATTCGCATTGGTTATCCATTTCGGCTGCTCTGCTGGCGTGGAAACTGATGTGCTGTCCATATCTGCCGCCTTCACCGAATCCACCTGTGCTGTAACCATGGAATCAATTTCGGCATTCTGTAGGGAGTCCCTCGCAGCCATTTCCATCCTCTGCATACCTTGAAGTATGCGGCTCTCTCCCGCGGTGTATGCTCCCAGCACATATTTCACCCTCTCTTGAGCAGGCTCTATTTTCCTGAACAGCTTGTCCAGACGAGCTAAATAACTGGCACCTGCCCTGATGTTTTCTTCCGGGTCCAATGGATTCTCCACCTCATAGACCCTGGCTGTCAGCGGCATAATCTGCATCAGCCCCCTGGCCCCGACCGGGGAAGTGACATTGATTGCAAATTTCGATTCGGTGTAGATGACCGCAGCCAGCATCCTCCAGTCCCAGCCTATGGAATCCGCCCTGAATTTGATTATGTCATCATAGGGGCTGAGCCTTTTCTGCTCCCTGAACTGGACCGGAGGCCGGGAGGAAGAAGGCATGAAACGGAATCTTTCCATCAGGTCTTCGAACTCTTCCGAGTGGCACAATTCCCTCAGCCAGGAGTTTATATAGGATATAATCTCCCTGTCTTCCCGTCGGGCCACCCAGCATATTTCCTTGTTCAGCCGCTTGGAGGCC
This sequence comes from Rikenellaceae bacterium, assembly GCA_022777205.1. GTDB lineage: Bacteria > Bacteroidota > Bacteroidia > Bacteroidales > UBA932 > Cryptobacteroides. Next base: position 1,895 of record JALFGP010000093.1, on the reverse strand, counting down.
GCCAGCGAGTCCAGATGGACCTTGTGGTGCAGTGAATCCCGGCACGGAATCACCAGAATGTCCACCACTCCTCTTTTCAGGGAGTCCTGTGCGTTCTCATATTTGTAGAATGCTCGTATGTCCGCCTCGCAGCCGTTTTCCTCCGCAAATCTCTGAATCATCTCATAGCTGAGTCCGGCGTAAAGAATGTCCGACTCGATCTTGAAATGTCCGAAGTCCAGGCCGAACTTCAGGCTTTGTCCCTCCACGGGATTTGTTTCCGGAATGCTGACTTCCCTTGCGGCAAAGAAAATGGCAATGGCCACAATTACAGCGCCGGCCGTTTCAGCCGCCACCTGTATCAGATACTTTGTTCTTTCAGGCATCAATTTCTTCCTTTGAGACCACCCAGCCCCGTGCCCCTGCCTGCGGATCTCTGATCTGCTCCGCCGGGGGAAGATTTCTTGTTCTTGTTGGAGCCTATGTAGAACGGCCAAAAAATGCCCACTTTGAACGCTCTCTGGGTGTAGATGTTACCGTGTGCTGTGAAGTAGTCGGCTGACTTCATAGGCCATCCCTGACCGGCGTTCATGAATTTGAGGAATATGCAGGCCTTGTACCACTGCACATTCACGAAAACGTCGAAATAGGGGCAGTTGCCGTATTTGATTTCGTTCTGGTTGTAGAACACTCCCAGTGCAGGGTTGTATCCCTGGGCATACCAGGATGTCGTAAAGTAGCCGTTCAGACCTATCTGCATCTCCATAACATTCTTTACCACAGGAAATTGCAGATACCATCTGAGATTCAGACCGAGCATAGGCAGTGGCAGTACCTTCTCGTCGGACGACAATTGGAAGAGGGCCTGATTGTCCAGGTGGAACCTCCATAGCACGAAGTTCTTCTTGAGATAGGCCGTCATCACGCTCACGGGAGCCGAGGCCTGGCGTACTATGCCCATATTGTCGTAGTAGGTTTGGTTCGCGAGCAGAGCATAACCGAAGGAAGCCTTCAGGTCCCATCGCGGTATATCCAGTTCTCCAAGCACCTTGGTCGTGGAAATCTTGGAGAAGTCATTGTTCCATTTGTAGTGGTTGGTCAGCAGGTGCTGCTGGTAGTAATCAGGTTCCTTGAGCCCGGTTTCAAAGTTCACGTTGAGGTTTATGGGGCTGGTCTTGTCCCTTCTGAAAGGGAAGAAACTGAATTTGAGATTGGCCTTGACGTTGAAGTCATTCACTTCATAGCCTGCAAAATTGTACTTTCCGCTCACATCCCATTCCATATATTTCTTCACTCTTCCGTTCAGACCTGCATACACATAGACCGAATTCAGCACTTTTGTGGCGGCTTTTCCGCTCAGGTAGGCGTTGCGGTTGAAGTCGTAGTAGGTTGCCAGTTTGTCTCCTATTCCGATATCGATTTTAGACAGAGGCGCATCAGCCGTCCAAGGTTGCATACGTATAAAGACCTTGTTGTCCAGCCTCAAGGTACCCAGAGAGTCGGCGGACTTGGTGGGGTTGAGATAGAAGGCGTTGTTGTAGAATTGTGCGGCCTCGGGGTTGGAACTGTTGATTTCATCTGTGTATTTCTTGGAATACACATCCAAATTGGTGCTGTGGCCTATGTAGGCCGTGGTCATATCCTTGTCCAGAGAATCCGCAGAATAGGAGAAAGTGCTGTCCTTCTTTGCCTTGATCTTGTTGATGAAGGTGAATGGTATGCAGAAGGTCTGGTCCACGAAGAAAGTATGCTTCTTGATGGTATTGTCCGCATTGTGCAGCTTGACGGCAAGTTCCTTTGCATCGAGGGTCGTGTCCCTACTCATGGCCACATCCGCAACGCCGCCGTTCTCGCTCTTGACTATCTTGTTGTACACATAGCCGCTGTGCATCATATACTTCTTGCCCAGGTAGGTG
>JALFGP010000113.1 GCA_022777205.1 Rikenellaceae bacterium | reverse complement strand
CACCGAGAAGTCACAATCCCTGAGTTCTGCTGGGAAGAAAGCCAGGTCAACCTCGTTCTTGCCTATCATAAACCCGGTAGTAGTGACTCCGTTGGTCGAGGAAAGGCTGGCTGAAAGGTCTGCATAACCTTTGCCCAATGCGACTCCCGACTCATAGCGCAGCTGCGTGAATTCAGGAACCACATTCTGCGGCGGTGCTGTCACATCCGGCATACTGCACCCCACGAAAATGGATGCGAAGAAAGCATAGCAAATAGTCCTCAATTCCATTCGTCAATTCCTCCTCCCACATTGATGACCACCTTGTCCGGATTGTTGGAAAGCACCACATCCACGCTGTGCCTTACCCCTGCCTCAAAAATGAACTTTGAGCTCACCAGATAGGACACATCCTTTATAATCACCTCTATTAGAGGGATTTGCGAAAGCAGCTTTTGGGGCACCACTATTGCCGAATAACTTCCTGAAGCAGTATTGCGCGCAATGATCGTGGCAGCCACAGCCTCCGGATCCTTTACGATGTCTCCGCTTTTCAAGTCCACAAGGGCCACCGGAACTGTCCCGTGGATTTTCACCACCGCATCCTGCGGCAATTCTCCCTCATAGTACTCTCCCTTGACCAGCCTTACATCAATTCGGGAGAGCCTGTGAGTGAAATGCAGGTCCACCGGCCCGTCCTCACGTGAAGCAGAAAGGCACTTGGCCCACATAAAATCGCTCAATGTGTATCCGTCACCCCGCTGGTCGAGCTGGAGCGGAAAGCGGAAATCTTCCACTGAATTGACCTCCCGGCTGTAAGGATAGTAGGAATAGACATTGAACCGGCTCTCACCTTTCCAGTATATCGCCGGAGCAATATCCCAATCCTGCCCATCAAAGACTCCCATTGCGTTATTGGCCCAGTTACCAGACAGTTCCAAATCCCCCGCAGCCTCATCCACGACATAGATTCCTATGGCATCCGAAGGCTCGAAGGCTGTGTCGGTGGCTTTTGTGACAGAATTCGGCAGACTCGGATTGAACTGCATCCTGTCTTCGGGAAGCTCTGTCTCCTTACTGCAGGATAAGCCCGCAAGCAGCACGACGAAGGGTAAAATATATCGGCAGCGTTTCATAATTCATCATTTTCAATAAAGAAGTCCATACTGAAAGCCTCCCCTGAATGCTCCATAATCCGGCGCATTATCTCATAACGGCTTATGGTGTTGTAGTACGGAATCCGGGAATTCATGCAACTGTTCATTTCGCTGCGCCAAACTCCCCTCGAACAGCTCATAGCCCCTTCAAAAACATCCACGAAACTGCTGTAGTCCGGATGATTGACAAAGTCCTTCCACGGCAGGTCGCCCAGTTTGCCCGATGCTGACACATTCCTCCACATCATTGCATTATGTCTGGCCTGCACATCTTCCGGGTAAGGGAAAAAGGCATTGCAACGCACAGATTCGTCGGCAAGTCTTCCGAATGCACGACCTCCGGCCCAGTACTGCACCATCCCCCTGAAATCCATAGGGTAGCCGTAAACCGTCAAAGGACAGCAGACTATGCCTATGCAACGCTCATCCTCAGTGAGAGAGCCTTCGTAGTCATAAGTATTCGGGACCATCACTACCATAGTCCGGGACATTTCATCAGCATCGGCCTTCTGGGCCTCCCGCACATAGTCCAATATGACTTCCCGGTCTCCCGGATTGACGGAACCGTCTTTTGCGAGGCAGCCGAAACGGGTGTCGGCAATATGATTGAGGGAATTGACTCCCGAATCTATGGAAACGGAAGCGGCTGTGTAAACATTGAATCTGTCCCTGAAGGTGGAAAAAGGAGGCAGGGCGAGAAAATGTTCCTGCACCTCAGATGCAATCCTCATTGTATTGCCCTGGCTCACCTGATCAGCCGTGAAACCGTCGCACAGAATCACGACATTGATGCCTTGCCCCACACTCGCCTTCTGAAGCGGGACAATTCCGTCCTCGGGATAACTGAAGTCATACTGAGACAAGGAAATGGAGGTTTCGTATCCGTCCCCGTCGAGGGCAATCACGACAGTTCCGCTTCTCATATTTCCATCGTTGGGCTTTTCGCTGAAAGTGAGCTGCAATTCAGATTTGCCGCTACCCTGCATAGCACTGAGGCTCACCCACTCCGGACAGGAAACGACTGACCAGTCCCCGTCTGCGTAGAGCATAACCGTCCTTGTGACACTTGAATTCAGGGCACTGCAGGAAGAGGGACTCGCAGCGAGCCTGCGGCTTGGACCTATTCTCTTGAAACTGCTCCAACCTGCTGCCGCCTTGTACTGCTGTTCACTGCCAGAGGGCACTTCAAGCACGAAATTGTCCTTTGCGACCCCATCGAAGCAATTGTCGGCAATAGTCGGAGGTATGGGACTCCTGCAAACTATGCGAGAGATATTGAAGCAGTTTTCGAAAGCGCCTCCGTCATTGCAAAGTATGCTTTCCAGACTTTCCGGGAATATTACCCCTTCCAACATCCGGCAGTCCCGGAAGGCGCGAGTACCTATGCTCAGGACCCCTTCCGGAATCTCCACCATTCCTGTAAGGCGGGAGTTGTCCTGAAAGGCTCCGTTGCCTATGAAGCGGACACTTCCGGGGATAACCAGATTGCCGGAAAAATCGCATCCATGGAAAGCCTCATTATTGATTACCTCGAGGTTCTTCGGCAAGTGCAGTTCTCCCCTGAATTTGGTATTGATGAATGCAGACCTTTCAATATTCATTATCCCGTCGTGGAGAATCAGTGCTCCGTTGAAACCGGAGTCACAGAAGCAATCCTCGGTTATCAGGCTGACATTCTGGGGAATCTTCAACGAGCCTGTGACCCCGACCATAAATGCAAAGGCACGATAGCCTATGTATTGGACAGATTCGGGAATATGGATTTCCCCGTAGATATTTCTGCAGGAGGTAAAGGCTCCGGCCCCTATGGTTTCAAGTCCTTCAGGCAAATTGAGCTCGCAGACGAAGGAACATCCCCCGAAAACGCCGGATTCATATTTGTCTCTGGATGTACCCAGGTGCTTGAGTGTGGAAGGCAGGTAGAGCTGGCCTGTGAGGGAACCACATCCTTGGAAGCAGTCATCCTCCAGAGTTTCAACACCTTCCGGAATCAGGAGCGAACCGGTAATGTTACATCTGGTAAATGCCCTCGAACCTATAACCTTTAGTCTGTCCGGAAGGATTATTGATGTCAGGCTGTATTTTTCGGCAAAAGCACTGGCCGGAATCTTGTCTGCCGGATTGTTGTCATCAGCGACAATGGTCGCTTCCTTGAGGTTGAGAGCATTCAGATTTACCATCTTCTGGTTCATCACCTCGAAATCCCTGGAATTTATCTGTCCCGTGACCTTGAGATTGCGCACCTTGCTCACCTGCCTGCCGCTGGAAGCTATGACTGCATCTATGGTCCCGGGAGTGGTCACGTTCACGATTACATATTCCCTTGCCAGTCCTTCGTGGGAGTTGCGGTCATTTTCCCAGTCCGAAATGCTTTCATCTGCAAGTTCGAATTCATAGTCCCCGCCCGTACGCTTGTTCACAGTAAGAGTAAAGTTGTGCTGCTTTCCCCCGACATAGACCACATCTGACTGTCGCACAAGGTCATAGGAATATCCACCTACTGTCACGGTGATGAGGATCCGCCCTGCTCCGACTGTCTGAGGCACCACTACTGCCCGGAAGACAGAGCCTTCATCTTGGGGAATGATGCCCTTGTATTCCGGTTCTCCGGTGACAGTTACGCTTCCGGTGGAGAAATCAATGGAAGCCTTTCTGGAAGTATTGCGTATGAGCACGTCCTTGCCGGCTGCATCCCACTCCCCTTCGGCAAAGCCGCTGCCCTGTTCCAGTGAGACCTTAACCCCTGCCATCCTGTGTCCGAAGTTGAGCCAGACGATTCTGTCCGAAGAGGTCTTGCCCTCCGCCTTGGCCCAGAGAAAGTCGCTGCTCTCATAGCTGGAAAGCCCTCCCGTGGTGGTTTCCCTTTGATTTACAGCCACTTCAAAGGGATAATCCGAAACAGATGAAGGATTGGCAGCGGGGTAATAGGCATAGATGTCCACAGGGGTTTTGTCATCCTTGTAGTAAACGTCATAGGCAGGTACCCAGCGGAAACCCGGCTCGTTGTAGGTGTAATAGAGATTGTCCGCACGGTTGCCGGAGGTCTTCAGCTGTCCCGGTGCTCCATTTTCGTAATCCACGATATATGTGGCAATCACGTCCCCGTCAGCAAAGCCGTACTGGTCTGCCCTGGTGGCATATTCCTGATTGATCTGGCTGCTGAGGGCTATGGGAACCTTTGCATCAGAACTTCCCGTTTGCAGTTCGGGTTCCTTTGCACAGGCACAGAGCATTGCCGCGACAGTAAAAACATATATTGATTTTCTGAGATTCAGCATATTATTACACATTCTTTTCGGGTGTTTCAGATTACTTAGACCTTGGCCGACGCCCTTTCATATTCTCTTATATCTTCGTTCCCCCCTCCATAAGAGGTGGCTGCAC
>JALFGP010000104.1 GCA_022777205.1 Rikenellaceae bacterium | reverse complement strand
TCAAACCATAACTTTAACGAGGAGGAATATTAGAAGACAACTTTCTGATTAGCAGATAGAAACACTTACCAAGGGCGATTCTTCGGAGTCGCCCTTGCTGCGTTTTGGTCGCAGTCAAATGTGATATCGCCCATTTTAGTTTAATTACAATACAATTGGAGGTCTGCAGCTGACGAGGTCGCAAGCCTCCTTCTTGTTTCCACTAAACATAAAGGGGCTTTCACTTTGCTGATTCAGGAATTTTTCTTATATTTGTTGCGCTCACTGGGAGGGAAAATACCCAGGAGTAAAAGGTAAGTTAATTTTTACAAAAAATCTGGACAATTTTTTACACCAGATGGACTATTCCAGTTTGGTATGTATCAATTGCCTTATGGCATTGTGCATATTGGCAGGAATGTCTATTGGTGTAGGCCCCGTCCAGAGGCTTTGTAAGATAGAGAAGGCTCCTGACTTTTTTATTACCCCACTGCTGAATCTGGAATCTGTCAGCACAAGAGTTCAGTATTATGACACAGGATGAAGCAAAACAGCTTGTTAAGGATTTGGTAAATAAGCAGATTGGCACGGTGATTCAATTTCACGACGATACGACGTGAAAAAAGGAAGTTATAATAATTTGGCGTAATCCTCTTGGGCATATTCTGAGGGTGCAATTATCGAATACTGCCGGCGATCCAAACGAAGTGAGGTTCTTCTTTAATGATGATGTACGCTGTCCATATTATCGAAATATTCTCTTCGACAACAAGAAAAGTGTGCTTCCGTCCAAATTCAAAAAATATCTTTCGGAAAAAGGAAACAATCTGTTTCAGAATGAAATCACATTATTTGAGACAGATTTACAAGATATTATTCAAAGCGCTATCCTTGATGAAGAATCAGACTGGTGCATTATCTAACTCAACAATTAAGATTGATGTGTGGTGTATCAGCTGACAAAAGCAGAAGGCTACCATCTATTTATACACGAACATGCAAAAATGAAAGTATTCCTAAAAACAATTACGGTTTTCTTCTCGCTGCTAATGCTTCTATCTTGCAAAGAAGAGGTGCGAGAGATACTTGTATCAAGTGTTACTCTTGACCAAACTTCAATTGATATTCATCTTGGTCAGACATATCTGCTTACTGTCACTGTTCTTCCAGATAATGCAATAGATAAGACAATTCAATGGTCATCATCTGACGAGTCTGTTGCGATGGTCAAGGATGGGCTGGTAACTGCTGTAAAGATTGGCCAAACCACCATCAAGGCATCTTGTGGAATCAAGTCAGCATCTTGTGTGGTAAATGTTATCCCTGTTAGTGTTGAGGAGATTAGTATTGACATATCAGAAACATCCCTGAAAGCAGGAGAGACAGTTACCCTCATAGCTACAATCAAACCTGATGATGCCACAGACAAGACAGTCACCTGGACTACCTCCGATGCCTCTATTGCTACTGTCAGTGATGGAGTAGTCACAGCCAAGAAGGTTGGTTCTGCCACCATCACTGCCAAGGCAGGAGACAAGACAGCTACCTGTGCAGTCACTGTTGTGGCTACGCCTGTGACCTCTGTCTCCCTGAATAAGACCAGTGCCTCTCTTAAAGCAGGAAAGACAGTTACCCTCATAGCTACAGTCAAGCCTGATGATGCCACAAACAAGACAGTGACCTGGAGTACCTCTGATGCCTCTGTTGCTACAGTAGATAATGGAGTAGTCACTGCCAAGAAGGTTGGTTCTGCCACCATCACTGCTAAGGCAGGAGACAAGACGGCTACCTGCAACATTACTGTTATCCAGTTAGTAACAAGCATTAAATTGAATAAGACTTCACTGACTTTAATCGAGGGGGAAGCTCACGAACTCAAGCCTTCTGTTTATCCCTCCAATGCAAATGACAAGTCATTAGTTTGGGTGTCCTCTGACCCTTCCATTGCAACCGTGGATGCCAATGGCAAGGTAACGGCGGTATCAAAGGGAGAAACCACTATAAAAGCAATAGCAAATGACGGAAGCGGAGTGTATGCAACCTGTTGGGTTTACGTAATTCGTAAGGTATCCTCCATAGAGTTGAACGAGTCTGCCATAAGCTTATATCCAGGCCAGACGAAGAGCATTGTAGCAACTGTCATACCTTCAACAGCAAACAACACCCAATTAAGTTGGGCTTCATACAATCCAGGGGTGGCAACAGTGTCTGACAATGGGGTTATTACCGGTATAAAGGCCGGCAGTACAACGATAATAGCAATAGCAAATGACGGAAGCGGAGTGTATGCAATCTGTAACGTAGAAGTAATGCGGTATGTAGAGAGGATTGATTTGAATCCCTCTATTATATACCTGGACCAGGGAGATAAGAGACAATTGACAGCCACTATTATTCCTGAATCAGCCGGTAACAAGACTCTGAATTGGAGCTCGTCAGATGAATGGATTGCCACAGTAGACCAAAACGGACTGGTGACAGCCGTGTCAGCGACAGGAGACCCGGCTTTTATCTATGCTTATGCCAGTGATGGCAGCGGCATGCGAGCCTGTTGCACAGTTTATGTTATGGGAGCTGTAGATTTGGGTCTTTCCGTCAAGTGGGCTAATTTTAATATTGGTGCCTCAACTCCAACGAGCTACGGGAATTATTACGCCTGGGGAGAGATAGAAACCAAGGCTGAATACACTTGGGAAAACTATAAGTTCAGAAGCAGTGGAAACAGCAGTAATGATATTAAATTCTCCAAGTACAATGAGTCTTCAGCATTTGGCAATTACGGACCGATAGATAATAAGACGGTACTGGATCCGGAAGACGACGTAGCACGTGTTGTTCTGGGAAATGGTTGGAGAATGCCCACAGAGAAGGAAGTAATAGAATTAAAGAACAATTGTTCGTGGAAAGAAATGAAAAATGGCTATTATGTAAGAGGTCTTGCAAAGGGGTATGAAAGGTATTGTATATTCATACCCAAATCCGGATATATAAATGGAAAAACCCGAGAAAATATAGGCTCTGATTGTTATTTCTGGTCTGCGTCTTTATTTAGTTTGATGTTTATGGGATCTCCGACCTTCAAACCCTGTTGTGGATCTCTCGTCAGAGCATCTGAGAATAACTACTTATCCGTTGGCGGAGGAGACCGCTACCTTGGCTTTCCTGTCCGCCCCGTTACTGACTAATTTTGCATATATGGTCACAAGTTTTGCAAGTTTTTGGATAGATAGCTCTTGTGAGGGAGGTATTGGTAGAGGGATTCAGATACGGCTTTGATTTGTAGATAATCTTTATTAGATTTGCAAAAAAGAGGTATGTTATGGCTACTGAAGTATATGTAAATACCCTCAAGAGTGATATGCCCTTCTTTCGAAAGCTTTCAAAAAAGATGAGCTGGACATATTCTACCCAGACCGAAAAAGAGGAAACCTTGAAGAGCATAGAACAAAGCTTCAAGGAATTGAAGTCTGCTCAGGAAAAAGGTGAAAGTATGCCTGGGGTTGAGGAGTTGTTTGAAGCCCTTCAATCAGTATAACATATGGTTAGGATTTCCTATTTGCCTGAGTTCTTGAAACAGGCAAAACACTTGACCAAGAAGTATCCCTCTTTCCCGGGGGATTTGAAGGTTTTGATAAACGAGATAACTGAAAATCCCCTTGC
>JALFGP010000061.1 GCA_022777205.1 Rikenellaceae bacterium | reverse complement strand
TACCGATGACCTCGGAAGAACCAGTTTCTCACCATCTGCCATCGTGATGTAAAGATATTCATCGTCGTATGTCACCTCGGCAAACATGGTGTAACCCTTGTCACCTGTAGCCTGACCGAGAGTCTCTTCCTCCCAGGTCTTTCCGCCGTCGTAAGAGACATACCAATAGCCGTCAACTATCTTTAAAGTAGGAGTCACGCCTGGCTGACCGGGTGCACCATCTTCTCCGTCCTCTGCCGAAGCACGCACCTTGCCGCCCTTGGAGTCCAAAAGCCACTCCCCGTCAACTGTCCAGTACCACGATCCGTCAGTATCCTGTTTGACACCCATGACCGGAACATAGCCGTCCTTGCCGTTGTATATGGTGACAGCACCGCTCTTGCTGAAAGTTATGGTATAACCCACGACCTCGTCACCTTCATTTATCGGAGCTACGCTTGTCACATAGTCCTTATCCTGAAGGGCAGTGACGATGGTCTGCAAAGAGGAAATATTGGTATTCTGCTGAGCGGTCAGACGCTCAAGTTCTTTGAGCCTTGACTCGTGATCCTGCAACTGGTCGCTCAGACTTCCGATCTGCCCCTGAAGGACTGAATCGTCGTAACAGCCGGTCATAGCCAGTCCTGTGCAAAGCAATAATGCGCATAGCATTCTGCCGAAATTGTTGATTGTTGTCTTCATACTTATAGCATTAACTGATTTTCTAAAAGCATCTGCAGCTCCGACAGAATATTAAGGGGTATATAAAAAATGTGGAGTTGACTTTCGTTTATCCTAATGAAGGTGGTAATGCCAAACGGCTCAGCCGATTGACGATACAAAAGTAAGCATTTTTCCTAACTTTATCATTGCGTCACCCAAATCAATATCAAAATCACCGCTACAGATATCTGTAGGGCAGATTAGAGGAGAAATTACGAAATAGTGATAAAGTCAAAAAAGGAGTGGCATAACACCACTCCCTCTTCTACTGCGTAACGCAGAAATCACCTTTTTTGCTGATTATAATTCCCACGCAAGAGCGGAGGCACCTAGGATAGCCGCATCCGACTCCTTAAGCGAAGAATAAACAAGCTTAACCTTATCCTTCCAAATATCCAGCACATTGCCGTTCATAGCAGAAAGAATAGGCTCAGTAAGGAACTCCTTGCTGCGGGCAAGCCCACCGAAAAGCACAATAGCCTCAGGTGCGCTGAAAGTGATGAAATCAGCAAGAGCCTCTCCGAGCAGCCTTCCGGTATAGTTGAAGATCCGGATAGCCATCTCATCGCCTTCCTTTGCAGCATCATAAACATCCTTGGAAGTGATATTGTCCAAACCACGCAGAAGAGTAGGCTCATCTGACATCTGAAGCCACTCCCTTGCAGTACGGGCCACAGCCATTGCAGAACAGTAAGCCTCAAGACAGCCGGTACGTCCGCAGCCGCAGAGACGGCCGTTATTGCGTACGATTCTCACGTGTCCGAGCTCACCTGCAAAACCGTCGTGTCCATAGACAACCTCACCGTTGATGACGATACCGCTGCCCACTCCGGTTCCGAGAGTTATCATAATGAAGTTCTTCATTCCCCTTGCAGCACCGTAGGTCATCTCACCCACCGCAGCCGCATTGGCATCATTTGTCAAAGCCACAGGGATACCCTTCATTCTTGCAGAAAGCATCTCAGCCACAGGCACAGCGCGGGTCTTTGCCCACTCCAGATTAGGAGCCATCTCCACCATTCCGGTGTAATAGTTCCCGTTTGGAGCACCTATGCCTATACCGCGAATCTGACCTTCCACTCCAGCCTCGGCGATAATTTTGTTCAATGCCACAGCCACTTCGTCGAGGTAAGACTCAGCATCAGAATGGTTGTCAGAACGGATGACAATCTGTGAGAGCACCTGTCCGCGGGCATCAACCACACCCATTTTTGTAGTCTGACCTCCCACATCGATACCTACGACATACTGCTTGTCGATAGAATTGATTCCTTTTTCCATAATTGATTATCAGGTATTATTATTCAACTGGTATGTCTTTGTTTACATTCTTGCTTCCCACAAGTGCATAGAAGAGAAGATATGCAAGGCAGGCGATGAGGAGCCAGTAGCTCTGGATTGCTCCTACGTGGTCTGCAAGCAGGTTCTGGAGGAAAGGAATGATACCGCCGCCGCAAACGAGAGTCATAAAGATTCCGGACGCAGTCGCAGTGTATTTTCCAAGGCCCTCGGCAGAGAGGTTGAAGATTGAGCCCCACATTACGGAAGTGCAGAGTCCGCAGAGTACGATAAAGATGAGAGCAACAGGAAGTTCCTTGCCGAACATTGCAATCTGAATGTTTTCAGGAGTGAAGATGAATGCGATGAGGAAAACTATTGCAGCAATCGAAGTTGCAGAAAGCATAGCCTTTGAAGAGACCTTTCCTCCTATGGCACCACCAGCCAGACGGCCAAGCATCATACAGAACCAGTATGCTCCAATCATAGTACCTGTCAGAGCAGGTCCAACCCATTCAAGTTCAGAAAAGTACACGTTTGCAGTGTTAGGGATACCGACTTCAATACCCACATAGAAGAAGATGGCAACGGCACCCAAAACGAAGTGGCGGAATGAAAGCGGTCCGTAAGGATCCTTTGCAACTGAACCGGACTTGCGGGCAGCCTTCTCCTCAGGAGTCTCCATATGAGGCTCCGGAATCTTTGTAAGGGCAATGATGATGGCTGCGAATGCGAAGATGGCCATTGCAATGATCATTGCAGGGGCAGCATCCTTCACTGATGCGTTGTCAAGACTGCCTCCAACGAGATAACCCAGGAGAATAGGAGCTATAGTGCCACCGATGGAGTTGCAGGAACCTCCAAGCTGAATGAGACGGTTGCCGGCATTTCCACCGCCGCCGAGAGTGTTGAGCATAGGATTCACAACGATGTTGAGCATACACATTGAGAATCCGGCGATGAATGCGCCTGCCACATAGACTGCGAATGATCCGGCATAACCGGAAATCCACTGAACTGCCACACCCACGAGGCCCACTATTACGGCTGCAAGAGCGGTGAACTTGTAACCCCTTCTCTTGAGGATGATTCCCGCAGGAATACCCATACAGGCATAGGCTATGAAGTTTGCAAGTGTACCAAGCTGGGACATAGCCTTGGATGCTCCGAACTGCTTGGTGACGATGACTCCCATAGAGCCGGCGAAATTGGTGACGAACGCAATCATGAAGAAGAGAGCGAACATCACGATAATCGCAAGAATGTTTCCGTTTTTCTTACTCATTTGATTATTGATTTTAATGTGTTGTTTTCAAGTGGTGTTATAATGCAGCCAGGTTCTGGGCATTCACAATGTTCTTGCCCTCTACAGTGTAGGCGAATTCGAGACGGTCCTTGTAGGCCTCCTCAACCTTGCCGCGCACAATCTTCATAGTGGAGTTCACCATATGGTTCTGCTCTGTGAAAGGCTCAGGAAGCACGCAGATTGCAGCAGGGAGCCACCTCTCCGGGAACAGGCCTGCAAAAGCGCCGCCTGCACGGTACTGGTCCACTTCGCTCTGGATTTTCTTGAGCTGCAGAGTCTTGCCTTCTTCTGACGCAGGATCCACGCCCGGGTGTTCCTTCTTCACATATTCCACAAGTGCATCCTTGTTCGGCACCATCAGCAGGCTCACATAAGGGTCCTGATTGTCGTGGAGAACGACCTGAGAAATGAACTTGGAGTTTTCCACAAGTGCTTCCTCAATGCCTTCCGGAGAATATTTCTCTCCGTCTGAGCTGATGAGCAGAGACTTGAAACGGCCTGTCACATAGAGGAAAGTCGGGTCGAGCATATAGCCCATATCCCCGGTGTGGAGCCATCCGTTCACGACAGTATCAGCCGTGGCTTTAGGATTCTTCCAATAGCCCGCCATCACGTTCTCGCCATAGATGACTATTTCTCCCTTTTCTCCGTATGGAAGTTCTTTGCCTTCAGCATCGCAAATCTTGATTTCCATAGGTTTCACGACACGTCCTGATGAGCCGAGAATGTGCGCATCTGGAGAGTTTGCGGAAATGATAGGAGTGGCCTCTGAAAGTCCATAGCCCTGATAGATAGGCACGCCGATGGCATAATAATATCTCTGGAGATCGATTCCGAGGAGAGCACCGCCGCCCACGAAGAATTTCATCCTGTCGCCGAAAGCGGTCTTGCGTATGCTCTTGAAGATGATGCTGTCGAAAAGTTTCACCAAAGGCCATCTCCAGAAGTCCTTGCCTCCCTTGTTGTAGCCTTCCTTATTATATGCGATGGCGTTCTCGACAGCGAATGCGTAGAGTTTCTGGATGAACGGACTCTTTTTCTTCACCCCTGACTCGATGGCCTTCTTGAAGGTCTTTGAAAGAGCCGGAACAGAAAGCATCACTGCAGGACGGGTCTCCTTGATTGCCATAGGGATGTTGCGGAGAGCCTCCATCGGGGTACGGCCCTGAGGTACGGTGGCAATGGAGCCGCAATAGGACATCATTGTGTAGAATCCTGCAACGTGGGCAAAGCAATGGTCGAGAGGCAGGATGATGAGCATGACAGAGTCAGGCTCAATGGCCACTACAGAATGCGCCTGCTCCACATTGGCGGTATAGTTCCTGTGAGTCAGGAGAATGCCCTTAGGGTCGGCAGTGGTTCCCGAGGTGTAGCTGATATTGGCATAGTCGTCCGGGCCGATGGATCTGTAGCGGGCCTCGAGTTCGCCCGGATGCTCCTTCAGGAAGGCATCGCCGAGC
>JALFGP010000064.1 GCA_022777205.1 Rikenellaceae bacterium | reverse complement strand
ACACAGCAGGAACTGGCTGACAGAGCCGGTGTCGGCATTCATTTCGTGAGAGATCTGGAGCAGGGGAAGAAGACTCTGCAAATGGACAAGGTGAATGATGTCCTTAGATTGTTTGGCGAATGCCTTGGACCCGTAAAGGCTGAATAATCATGAAACAGTGCAAAGTATACAAGACCGGAGTATTCTGTGGTGTACTGCGGGAAGACGAGGAAGGCTACCACTTCAGTTATGATCGAGGCTATCTATCCTCGCCATCAGCATTGCCACTGAGTCCGACGATGCCTCTGACAGATGAAGAATACGAGAAAGAAATGATGTTCCCTGTCTTCGACGGATTGATTCCTGAAGGCTGGTTGCTTGATATCGCCAGCGAGTCCTGGAAGATTGACAGGAGAGACCGCATGCAGCTTTTGATGTGCTGTTGCAAGGATTGTATCGGAGATTTAAGCATAATACCGTTTGAAGATGGAGAAGAATAGATGTCTATTTTGCTATAAGGAGCTTGGGGACGGCCAGCATGACTTCCATCCTTCGTGCGTCAGGAAGTTCTTCGGGGCATCTGAGGTTCCTGTCATGCCCTATACCAGGGATAATATGCACGAACTTGCCCAGAAGGTTATCCGAGCCAGTACTTCAGTAACTGGAGTGCAGGCCAAAATGTCTCTGGATATTGACAGAGGAGGAAAGAACGAGCCATCCAGATTCACTGTGGTCGGCCTATGGGGCAAGTATATCTTCAAACCTGAGAGTCCTAAGTATCGTGAACTTCCTCAGCTGGAAGATCTGACCATGAAGATGGCGGACATCGCCAAGATCAAGACTGTTCCTCATACGCTTATAAAATTGGCAGATGGGGAGTTTGGCTACCTCACAAAAAGGGTAGACAGAACCGCGGATGGCAAGCCGCTTTCCATGCTCGACATGTGTCAGCTCTCGAATCGTCTGACCGAGCATAAGTATGATGGTACATACGTCCAGTTGGCAGATGTGGTACTCAAGTACTCAGTTGTTCCACTCTTGGATGTGCAGAGGTTCTGGGAAATCGTCATATTCAGCTGGATTACCGGCAACTCGGACATGCACTGCAAGAACTTCTCCCTGATAGATGAGAATAGCATAGGGGAGTACCGTCTCGCGCCGGCATACGACCTGTTGTCAGTTATTCTCGCAGACAAGAACGATACTGATGAAATGGCAATGACCTTTGAGGTCGGTGGCAGAAAGAGAGGCTTTGGACGGGAGACTTTCATCAAGGCTATGACGGAGTCCGGTATCGGAGAGAAAGTGACAGCTAAAATAATCTCAAGGCTGTGCGCTTGCGAGAGTGCGTGGTGCGAAGTAATTGATTCATCATTCCTGTCGGATAATCTCAAGAGTGAATACAAGAGGCTGATACATTCACGTCTGGTGCAACTTATTTAGGGACTGTCGGGAAATGCTGAAGATTTTCTAACAAATTGATTGCTAATGTGTTAAATGTTTTGTATCTTTGTATTATAAAGAAAAATTCCTCCAACAGGCCGTGTATAGCTGAATTTGGAGGAATCGCAAAATAAATCTGCATGTCAAAGTACGAAATTTTGCTGAATTAGCACCAAATATTGGATTCTCGGAGTTCGATTTTTATGACCTCAGAAAATAACTCAATTACCTGACTCCTTTGTAATATTTTAAGAAATTATATAACTTTGACTTCGGAAGTTGTTGCACTTCCATTTAGAATTCAGCATAAAATTATAGTTATGAGGCGCTTTTTAAACCTACTCATTTTAGTTTTTCTCGCGATCTTTTCTGCATGTGAAAATATTCAGGACTCTCAGATCCCAGATTATAATGCAAAGATTGCAACAGTTAATGAACAATTCGAAGCCATCAGGGCTTCTGTGCCGAAGCTCAAAAGCACTCTCAACTCTTTGAATGCGTTTACTTCTGAATCTCAAAGTCAAGACGCAGCAGCTTTGACAAAATCGAGCTCTAATGGCAATATCAATAATATAAAGGAGTATATACTTGCCTTAGAAGCGAGGATTGAAGCACTTGAGGCGTATGTCTATGGCGATCAGTCAGGTGATTGGACGGAGACAACATATGCAACAATCGAAATGTATGAGGAGACAATCGGGATATTGGCCAATATGCAATGTGAGATTGATGCACTGAAAGGTTCGTTGGAAAGTGCTAAGGAGCAAATACTTGAGGATGTGACAAAAAATATTGAAGAGTGCTGTTCTTCAATGAAGTCCTGGGTTAATGAACAACTGACAGGATACTATGATATAGCGGCAACTGATGCAATGCTTGCAAAATTGCAGGAGTCTCTTACTGCAGAGGATGAATCTATTCGAAAGGAAATAGATGACCTGAGATCTGATTTGGCGGAACAGTTGGATGATATGAAGGCAGATTATAAATCAGCTATAAAGTCTGCAATTGAAGAAAATAATGGTGTCCTCACAGCTAAATTGGAGAAAGCAATAAAGGATGTCAATGCCCGTATTGACAGTGCTATAGAAGATATGGATAAGCGCATGAAAGATATTGAGGATAGACTTTCTAAGCTTGAAGACACAGTGGAAGCATTAATAAAACGTATTCAGACTATTGCTTATATACCTATTTATGATGATGAAAAGGCTCGTGTTAATTTCCCGAATACAGATACATCAGAAGGACGTCTGACTCTTGATTTCAAGATATCTCCTAAGAATGCTGTAACTGATCTTGTCAAGGCGTCTAATTCCGGAGATGTTGTTTCCGTTCAGGCCATATATACAGGATCACCGATCCCCGTAGATCTACCTGTCGTTGAATGCTCTGCTAATGAAACTCAGGGGATATTCTCACTTACTGTTGCGTGCGATAATCTGAACATGGAATTTTATAACGGCGATCTGAATGCGCGTGCTATTATGTATATTTCTGATGGAAATAATGACAAGACTAGCGAATATATTCCATTGACGCCAAATCCTACTCACGTAGCAGACAATCAGATCTGGTATACGGTAACAGGAAAGACACCGGTGGATATAAAGATTGGAAATGGGCCTAAAATCGTGTCAAATAGTTACGATTATGCTAAAGAATGCTATATCGTTATTTTTGAACAAGCAATTAACTCTATACCATCTTCATATTTTGCAGGTCACTCCGAACTTAAAACTGTTTCTTTACCAGACAGCATTATAAGAATTGAAGATTCTGCATTTGAGGGATGTAATAATCTTTATAAGGTATCATTGGGTAATTCAATTATGTCAATTGGGTCAAAAGCTTTTAAGGATTGTGCTCTTACTGAAGTTGTTCTTCCGGAAAACTTGAATAGCATTGGTCAAGAAGCTTTTGATTATAATGAGATTCAATCTTTCACTGGTGGTCCTACTGCTAGTGACGGACTGACTCTTGTATTGGAAAATCAAATTAAAGCTGTCGCATTAGGCGGAATCCGGGATGGCAAATATTCAATGCCTGCCGGGGTTTCAGCAGTTGAGGCAGATGTGTTTCAAGATTGTGAAAAGATTGTCGAGGTAAATATTGATGATATTCAAGCATGGTGTAATATTGATTTTAGTGGAAAGTTTTCAAATCCATTGCACAACGGTGCCCAGCTTAAGCTGAAGGGACAGATTGTTGAGGATGTGATTTTCCCGAATCAGATGACGCAGGTGAAATCATATACATTCTACGGATGCACGAGTTTGAAAAGTGCAACCCTGCATAATAAAGTAACATCAGTTGGCCTATGTGCTTTTGATGGTTGTGTTAATCTCAATACACTTACTTTACAATCGACAACCCCTCCTTCGCTAGGCTCTGGTGTCTTTAATCGTTGTGAAAATTTGAAAATATATATACCTGGTCAAGAGGATGCTATAAAGTCATATCTTTCATGTGACTGGTATGATCTTTATAAGCATATGGTTGTTTGGAATGTAGGAGATTTTCCAAAGACACATTGTATAGAATATACGACCTCTGACAATAAACCAGTACAGTTTAGTGCTGAAAATCTTCATTCGCATACTTATGAGAATGGAAAAGGTATTATAACTTTTACAGTACCATGTACTTCATTCAAGGGATTTGATTCAGGTGCAGAACGAATTCTTACCTGTGAACTTCCGGAAAGCGTATCAGTCATCGGTACCGGTGCATTCAGTGGTTGTTCAAGTATGACTTCATTTGTGATTCCTGAGGCGGTAACAGCAATTAATGCGTCGACCTTCAAGGGATGTGGTTCTCTCTCTGAAATAACAGTTCCGGAGAATATCGAGGTAATAGGTGAGTCTGCATTTGAGAATTGTGTCAGCCTTGCCGGTTTTGCGTTCCCGAATAAAGTTACCGCTATTAATAACAGCACATTTGCTGGTTGTGTCAAGTTGAATAATGTTGTGATACATAAGGACATCACAAACATCGGCGCAAACGCATTTGCAGGCTGTACAGGATTGACCTCACTTGAGTTTGAGTCTGCAATACCACCTGCAGTCCATCCAACTGCTTTTGATTCATGTAATACTCTCAAGATTACAATTCCGACAGATGAAGCGTCAGTGAAGGCTTATCTGGCCAGTGGTTGGAGTGATGCTACATTGCAGAAGATTCCATATCTTCTTGATCAGGCAAATCTTCCATCGGGATACTGGCTTGAATATACAACAACAGACAATCAACCAGTTCAGTTCAAGGATAGCAATATCTTCTATAGCTATTACTCAGACGGTAAGGGATTTGCTCTTTCAAGGAATCAGATAAATTCGTTCGGTGGTTTCACTGCAGGTGCAGAACGAATTCTTACCTGTGAACTTCCGGAAAGCGTATCAGTCATCGGTACCGGTGCATTCAGTGGCTGTTCTGCTTTGACTGGTTTTGAATTCTCCCCAAATATCAAGAAAATTCAGAGTCTTGCCTTCAATGGTTGTGTAGCTCTAACAAGTGTAACCTTCTATGGTAATATACCTCCGAAAATGGTTGCAGATGCATTTGGAACTACATTGAGCCATATTGTTATCCCTGAGACATCCGAAATGCAATACATGGGATGTGATTGGGATATAAGATATAAGCGTCTGATCCAGTTTAATAATTATCCTGAATCTCATATTATAAGGTACAAGACACTGGATGCAAGAACAGTGGCTGTAAATGAATTGTTGGATGTCCAACTCCTTAGGAATATATATGAGGAAGGTGAAGGTGTTATGATTTTGGATAGGCCGGTAGTTTCATTGCCTGATGAAGCATTCAAATCGTCTTCCTACTTGTCAGAAATTACATTCCCATCTGTTCTTGAATATATCGGTAGTCGTGCATTTCATTCGTGCAGGGCACTGAAGGAAGTCGTTTTGCCAGATAGCGTTACAGAAATCGGTTCTTCTGCTTTTAGTTATACTGCTCTGGAGAAGGTTACATTGGGCAACGCAATAAGGAAAATAGGTGATTCAGCATTCTATGAGTGTTCAAATCTTACTTTGATTAATTTCCCGG
>JALFGP010000024.1 GCA_022777205.1 Rikenellaceae bacterium | reverse complement strand
CTGGTGAATGACAGGGGAATACATATCTGCAAATCAATGCTTGCCTGGCTCAAGACCTGCAACGGAGCCACTCCTGAATCGCTCGGAGTGAAGGGGGATCATCTCGTGGGCGACTGCTACGTGAAGTTCAACGACCTCTATAAGGCTGAGGTTGAGGCCCTTGTGAAAGGCGGAATGGCTCAGGAAGAGGCTGAGAAGAACGCCCCGATAATGAAGGAGGCTCAGGCTATGCTCGTGAAATGGGAGCAGGGCGATCCCGAGGTGCGCGAACTCTGGAAGACAATGAATTCCTGGGTGTATGCGGGCTTCGACAAGACCTATTCGGACCTCGGAATTTCATTCGACAAAATCTATTATGAGTCCCAGACTTATCTGCTGGGCAAGGCACTGGTGCAGAAGGGTCTGGATATGGGCATATTCGAGCGTCAGGAGGACGGGTCCGTTTGGTGCGACCTCACGTCTGACGGGCTGGACCGCAAACTCCTGCTGCGTGGCGACGGCACTTCAGTCTATATGACCCAGGACTTGGGCACTGCAGAAAGGCGTTTCGACGAATACAAACTGGATGAACTCATCTATGTCGTTGGCAATGAGCAGAATTACCATTTCCAGGTACTAAAACTCATTCTCGGCAAGTTGGGCTTCGGCTGGGCTGATGACATCTACCATCTTTCCTACGGTATGGTGGAACTTCCGGAAGGCAAGATGAAATCCCGCGAGGGTACAGTGGTGGATGCTGACGACCTCATCGAGAAGATGTACAATACAGCGAAGGAGACCTCGCTCGAACTCGGCAAACTCGACGGAATGTCCGAGCAGGAGCAGGATGAGCTTTTCAGAATGCTTTCTCTCGGAGCCCTCAAGTATTTCATTATCAAGGTGGACCCGAAGAAAACCATGCTTTTCGACCCTAAGGAGAGCATCGATTTCAATGGCAACACCGGTCCGTTCATCCAATACACCCACGCACGTATCAAATCCATCCTGCGCAAGGCTGCTGACCAGGGCATAGACCTCGGGGCGGAACTGCAGAGTACAGAACTCAACCCCAAGGAGGTGCGTCTGGTGAAGATTCTGAACAGTTTCCCTGCCAAAATAGCCGAAGCCGGTCTGGCTCATTCCCCGGCACTCGTGGCCAATTACGCCTACGAACTTGCCAAGGATTTCAACCAGTACTACCACGACACCCCGATTCTGCGTGAAGAGGATGCATCGAAGTTGCAACTGCGTCTGAACCTCATTTCTATGATAGCCCGCGTGCTTGTGAAGGCTATGGATATTCTCGGAATCCGTCTTCCAGAGAGAATGTAATGCCAGTTCCGCAAATGCGAAACGCCTCTAAATCAGGGATTTGATGGACAGTTCAGTAGCATATTTTCTGGGACACAACACCAGGACAGCGTTTTCATTCGAGGTGCTGCCACCGGTCAGGGGCAAAGGCATAGATGCCCTCTTTGCCGATGTGCAGCGTCTTATGCAATTCAATCCTGCATATATCAACATTACGACCCATCGTAGTGATGTGGTCTATAGGGAACAGCCCGGCGGAGTCTTCACCCGTGTCAGCGAAAAGGCCAGACCGGGAACTGTTGCCATTGCTGCGGCTTTGAAGGGCAGGTTCGGCGTACCCACAGTGCCCCATATCATTTGCAGCGGATTTTCCGCATCCGAAATCGAAAACGAACTCATAGACCTCACCTATTTGGGTATCAATGATATAATCGTTCTCAGAGGAGACCGCGCGAAGGGAGAAAATAAATTTATTCCGGCTCCGGGAGGGCACACCCACGCGCTGGATCTCTGCCGTCAGGTGGTGGACTACAATAACGGCCGCCTGCTGTCGGGGGATGCTTTTCAGGCACCGGCAGTTCCATTCTCATTCGGAGTGGCGGGCTATCCCGAGAAACACGAGGAGTCTATGAACCCGGAGTCCGACCTGCAGCATCTCAAGGAAAAGGTTGATGCAGGGGCAAGCTATATAGTGACTCAGATGTTCTTCGACAACCGCCGCTATTTCGAGTTTGTGGACCGTTGCAGGGAAGCCGGCATCAATGTGCCAGTTGTTCCGGGTTTGAAACCGCTGACTTCACTCACCCAGATGTCCCTGCTGCCCAAGACCTTCCACATAGACTTGCCGGAAGAACTGGCTGCCGAACTGCTCAAATGCACTTCCAATGAACAGGTGAAAGCACTGGGAGTGGAATGGGGAGTTGCCCAGGCCCGTGAACTCAAGGCTGCGGGTGTGCCGAGCATACATTTCTATTCGATGAATGCGGTTGCCAGTGTCGAGGCCATAGCCAGGCAGGTGTATTGATGTATATCAGAGAAATCATAAAGGAAAGAATCCTTGTGCTAGACGGTGCAATGGGCACAGTCATACAGTCCCTTGCAACCACGGACGGCAATAACGACCATCTGGTCCTCACCCGTCCGGACCTGATTTCATCCATACACAGAAGCTATCTCGAAGCCGGTGCAGACATAATCGAAACCGACAGCTTCAATGCCCAGAGACTTTCCCAGAAGGAGTACGGACTTGAGGCGCAAATCAGGGAACTGAACCTTGCGGCTGCCCGCCTTGCCCGCGCTGAAGCTGACCGTATGACTGCCTTGACACCCTCCAAACCGCGATTTGTCGCCGGAAGCATTGGACCCACAGGCAAAACAGCTTCCATTTCACCGGATGTGGAGGACCCTGCCTTCAGGGATGTGGATTTCGATCTTCTGGAATCGGTCTATGAGGAGCAGATGTCGGCCCTGCTGGAAGGGGGAGTGGACCTCTTCTTGATTGAAACAATTTTCGATACCATAAATGCCAAAGCGGCACTCACGGCAGCAGCAAGGTCTTGCGCAAAAGCGGGCAGGGAAGTGCCTGTGATGCTGTCCGTTTCTGTGGCAGACCTTTCGGGACGCATACTTTCAGGTCAGACAATCGAGGCTTTTCTCGCTTCGGTGATTCCCTTCAAGCCTTTCTCAATAGGTATGAACTGCTCCTTCGGGGCGGAGAAAATGCTGCCTATGCTGGAGTCCCTTGCGGCCATTGCACCTTGCTATACGAGCGCCCATCCGAATGCCGGTATGCCGGATGAGCTGGGCAAATACGACCAGGACCCGGCAACTATGGCAAGGGCTGTCAGACCTTTTGTGGAAAAGAGGTTTGTGAATATACTTGGAGGATGCTGCGGAACCACTCCTGAACATATTGCTGCCATAGCGCAGATCGTGGAAGGGGCCGTTCCTCGTGAAATTCCTGCGGAGCCAACCCCTTGGTTGTCAGGTATTGACGCTTTTTGGAACAGGGGTATGTTCATAAATGTGGGCGAAAGGTGCAATGTGGCCGGAAGCCGCAAGTTTCTGCGTCTAATCAAGGAAAAAAACTGGAGCGAAGCTCTCGAAATCGCTGCTGCACAGGTGCGTGACGGGGCTATGGTTCTGGATGTGAATATGGATGACGCGATGCTGGATGCGCAGGCCGAGATGAAACATTTTCTGAACCTTATGGCCTCCGACCCGGAGATTTCCCGTATGCCCGTGATGGTGGACTCGTCCCGCTTCGAGGTGCTGGAAACCGGTCTCAAATGCCTGCAGGGCAAGTCCATAGTCAATTCCCTTTCGCTCAAGGAAGGAGAGGAGGCTTTTTTGCGCAAGGCGGCAAGGGTGAAGGAACTAGGGGCTGCCCTCATTGTGATGGCCTTTGATGAGCAGGGACAGGCCGACACTTTCGCAAGACGCATCGAAATCTGCGGAAGAGCCTATAATCTCCTCACACAGAGGCTGGATTTCAATCCCGAGGACATAATTTTCGACCCCAATGTACTGGCAGTGGCCACAGGTATGCACGAACACGATGCCTATGCTCTGGATTTCATAAATGCAACTCGGTGGATAAAGCAGAATTTACCTGGGGCAAAGGTCAGCGGCGGACTCAGCAACCTTTCTTTCGCGTTCAGGGGCAACAATTGGATAAGGGAGGCTATGCACGCCGTATTCCTCTACCACGCCATAGCTGCGGGAATGGATATGGCTATAGTAAATCCCTCATCCTCAGTGCAATACGGGGATATCCCGGAGGAGCTGAGGGACAAAATCGAGGATGTGATTCTGAACCGCCGTCCGGATGCTTCCGAAAGGCTTGTGGAGGCTGCCGGGCAGATGCAGAAGGTGGAAAAACCGGAGGAAAAACCACTCGAGGACAGGTCAGTTGTGCCTCTCAAAGACAGGCTTGTGATGGCTTTGCGCAAAGGTGACGAGACCTGGCTGCAGGCAGATCTGGATGAAGCTCTGAAAGTCTATGCTTCTGCCCAGGAGATTATCCAGGGACCATTGATGGAGGGGATGACCGCAGTGGGGGATTTGTTTGCCAAAGGACAGATGTTCCTGCCTCAGGTGGTCAAGACAGCCCGGACTATGAAAAGAGCCGTGGAGATACTCAAGCCTTTCATCGGTAATGCCGATTCCACTGTGCCTGCGGTGGGCAAGTACTTGCTGGCAACTGTGAAAGGAGATGTGCACGACATAGGCAAGAATATCGTGGGTGTGGTACTCGCATGCAATAATTTCAAGGTAATTGACCTTGGAGTGATGACTCCTGCGGAGAGGATTGTGGAAGTGGCTCAAGCCGAGAATGTGGATTTCATAGGCCTGAGCGGTCTGATTACCCCATCGCTTGAGGAGATGTGTAACGTGGCGACTAAACTGCGTGAAGCAGGTATCAGCAAGCCGCTTTTTGTGGGAGGGGCCACCACTTCGGATGTCCATACCGCCGTGAAGATTGCACCGCTTTATGACGGCCCTGTGTTCCACGTGAGGGATGCTGCCCAGAATCCGGTTCTAGCGTCCAGACTGATGACAGATGAAAGAGAGGATATGATAGCACAACTGCGTGAAAGTCAGAAACTGATACGCCGGGAATATGCAGCCCGGACATCCTCGGAACTGTCCGGTCGAGTCGCTGAAAAAGCCGCTTTGACAGAAGAACAGTCAAAAACTCTTGCACCGGCGACCGCTTCGAAATTGAAAATAGCTCCTCAGCCCCGTCCGCCATATCTGGGCATCAAAACCTTGGATGATATTTCTGTTGAGGCTATTATCCCTTATATCAATTGGATAGCCTTCCGGAATCTGTGGAAGGTGAAAGAGGGCAGCAGCGAGGAAGAGGCTGTGCGCAGGGATGCCGAGGCTATGCTCAAGACCTTTAAGGGCAAATACCGTATGCGTACTCAGGTGGCCTTCTATAAGGCAAAGCCCGAGGGTGACAGCATTGTGTTTGAGCATCCTTCAGGTTGTCCGTGTTGCGCCGGGCAGAAACGCACAGTGCTTCCGACAAAACGCCAGACCAGGCCTTGCGGCGACGGAAGACGTCTTTCCCTTGCGGATTTCCTGGCCCCGGACGGGGACTATGTGGGCGTCTTTGCCCTGACCGTCTGTCCTGAATTTGTCTCCGACTTGCAGATCTTGAAGGATAAAGGTGATGATTATCAATCCATTATGATGCAGGGCTTGGGAGACCGCCTGGCGGAGGCGGCTTCTGAATATCTCCACGAAAAGGTGCGCAAGCAAATCTGGGCATACAGCCCGTCCGAGAATCTGAGTATGGAGCAGATGTTCAGCGCACGTTATCAGGGCATACGTCCTGCCGTGGGTTATCCTTCACTTCCGGACATCAGGCTTATGTTCACGGTACAGAGACTCTTGGATTTGCCGGCTCTGGGTATCAGTCTTACGGAAAACGGCGCAATGTTCCCGCAGGCATCCATATGCGGACTCTACATAGCTTCGCCCCAGGCCCGCTATTTTATCGCCTGATTCAGACCAGTGAGTTGAAAAAGCGAGGAGCGCCGCAGCTGATGCGAATCTGGCGGCGGGTTACCGGATGGATGAAGGAAAGCCCGTTGGCGTGGAGGCAAAGGCGTTTTGCAGATTTCCCGTCCCCGTATTTGCTGTCTCCCGACACCGGACATCCCAAATGAGTCGCAGCCTGAACCCTGATCTGATTCTTGCGTCCCGTCTCCAGATTGAAAGCCACCAGAGAATGTGCCCCGTTGGACTTGAGTACCTCGTAGTTGGTGACGGCATATTCCCCTCCATTGTCCACAAGTGAAGAATACACCATAAAATTCCTGTCATTCTCAGTGAGCCAGCTTTCAATCCGGCCCTTGGCCAGCTGCGGCACTCCGTCCAGCACCGCCAGATATCTCCTCTCCAGAATATTCTCGTTCCAATGGTCTGTCATAGCCCTTTTGACCTGATAGTCTTTGGCGAAAACCAGCACCCCCGAGGTGTCCCTGTCCAGCCTGTGCAGCACGTGAGCCCTTTTCCTCCCGTTGTATTTGTGCACAATATAGTCATTCACCAGGGAATATGCTGTCTCAACCCCCTGTCGGTTTCCCGCCACGCTTATCAGCCCCGAAGGCTTGTCAATAGCCACCAGCCACTGGTCCTCAAATAATATGTCCAAAGTCTTTTTCATCTTGCAAATATATGGATAAAAAGGTAATTTTGCCAAGATTATGGAACAGCAGATTTGGGACCCTTTGAGACGCAAGATGGTCTCGCTTACTCCGGAAGAGCAGGTGAGACAGTGGTTCATTGGGGTATTGAGGGATGTGTGCAAGGTTCCGGAACATCTTATGGGGTCTGAGGTTGCTCTACGGGTTGGCCAGAAAAAACAGAGGGCCGACATAGTGGTTTTCGGGCGGGATGCGTCCCCGGTAGCCGTGGTGGAATGCAAGAGGCCGGATGTGGATATTGACAAGGATGTACTGATGCAGGCTGCCCGCTACAATCTTTGCCTTGGGGTGCGCTGGGTGATGCTGACTAACGGGAAACGGACGGTTGTGCTGAAAATGGGCGTAGAAGGAGGTCTCAAGACCGTGGATACTTTACCTCAATACGCCGAGATGTGAGCTCCCAAAAAATGTCCCGGAAGTCCCACATCCTTGCAAAGGCTGTTCAGAAGTGACAAGATATGGAGAATTACGGAAAATATTTGACTGCCCCCGTGTTCGGGATATTGTCTGAGGTGGCGGAAAGGAATGGTTTCAAGGCCTATGTGATAGGAGGTTATGTGAGAGACTGCTTTCTTGGCCGTCCCTGCGATGACATAGACGTTGTGGTGGAAGGCAGCGGGGTGGATTTCGCGGGCAAGGTGGCTGCAAGGCTGGAGGAAATCGAAGCGGAGCAGCACAAGACCCGTCACAAAATCAATGTGAGCGAATTCAAGACCTATGGTACGGCTATGATAAAGTACCGAGGGCTTGAGCTTGAATTCGTGGGCGCGAGAAAGGAAAGTTACCGCAAGGAATCCCGCAATCCCATAGTGGAAAACGGCAGCCTCACCGACGACCAGCTGCGCAGGGATTTCACCATCAATGCAATGGCATTCAGCCTGTGCAAGGCGGATTTCGGAGCCCTCGTGGACCCTTTCGGCGGCCTCTCGGATTTGGAAAGGGGCATTATACGCACCCCTCAGGACCCGGATATCACTTTCAGCGATGATCCTCTGAGAATGTTGCGTGCAGTTAGGTTCGCCACGAAACTCTCCACCCCTCAGCTTCAGTTCCGCATCACCCCCGAGTGTATGGAAGCTATGCGCCGCAACAGGAACCGTCTTCAAATCCTCACCCGAGAAAGGATTGCAGAAGAACTGAACAAGATGCTGGTAGTCCCTAAGCCGTCCAAAGCCTTCCGCCTTATGTATGAAGCCGGACTGCTCGATCTCATACTCCCTTCCCTCACCGCTCTAAAAGGAGTGAATGTGATGGAAGGCAAGGGGCACAAGGACAATTTCGACCATACTCTCCAGGTGCTCGACAATGTTGCCGAACTGGAAATGGAGTCGAGACCGGAACCGAATGTATGGCTTCGCTGGGCCGCACTGTTGCACGATGTGGGCAAGGCCAGGACCAGGAGATATGATCCTTCAGTGGGTTGGACCTTCCACGGGCACGAGGTTGTGGGCGGGCGTATGGTCCCGAAGATTTTCGCCTCACTCAAACTTCCGCTAAACGAGAAGATGGAATATGTTAAGAAACTTGTGGAACTGCATCTGAGGCCTATAGCCCTTGTTACTGAAGAAGTTACGGACTCTGCTGTGAGGCGTTTGCTCTTCGAGGCGGGAGACGACATAGACGATTTGATGATACTTTGCCACGGGGATATCACTTCCAAGAACCTGCGCAAGGTGGAAAGGCTGCACGCCAATTTCGAACTTGTGCAGCGCAAACTCGTGGAGGTGGAGGAAAAGGATGCCATACGCAATTTCAAGAATCCTATTGACGGGGACTATATTATGAAACTCTTCGGCATAGAGCCTTGCAGGACCATTGGAGAGCTCAAGGAATATGTCAAGGAGGCCATTCTCAACGGGGATATTCCTAATGAATTCGAGGCTGCGGATGCGCTTATGCGTGGTCGGGCTGCGGAACTTGGACTGGTGCCCAGAGAATGATACCGGAGAATGATACCGGGGTAATGATGAACAAGATGGATAGGGACGGCAACAACAGCAGCGGATTGGAAGCCCTGGTGGAGCAATTCCTTATCAGAGCAAAAAGTGTAAGGCGTTATTCCTCACGAACTTGTGAACTGTACGCCGATGCCCTGAGGAGGTTTTGTGACTATCTTGGGGAAGGCACGTCCCAAAGCCTCACCTCCCGAGTCATCCGCGACTATGAGGTCCATCTTCTTGAAGACTGCGCAATGCAGCCCAAGACCGTCAACCTGCACCTGAGTGTGCTGAGCTCATTCTGTGCCTTCCTTATGCTCTCCGGCGAACTCAAGTCCAATCCCGTCAAGACTGTACGCAGGCCCAAGGTCCCAAACCGTCTGCCGGATTTCTACCGCAGCGAACAGATGCAGACTTATTTTTCCGGGACTGAAATCTATGCTTCTGAGGAATTTCTCGAAACTTTCCGTCAGAACCTGGCTCTTTCCGCAACTTCCGACAATGGCAAGGACTGTCTGAAGGCCGCGAAGGATTTGTACGGAAAACGTCTGGAGAGAGTCATCATCAGTGCCCTGGCTATGCTCGGAATACGTCGCAGCGAACTCATAGGCCTGAATGTCGGCGACTTGGACATATCCCGTAAAGTGATGACAGTCAGGGGAAAGGGAGATAAAATGCGAGAAATTCCGGTTTTGGATGTACTATGTCAGGAAATATTGCTATATTTGAAAGCAGTTGAGGCTTTGAAGGGAGGGAAAAGAACTGCAGAGGAGCCTATGTTTGTGACCTGGGACGGGAAAAGGATTTATCCAGTACTCGTGGACAGGACGGTGAAAGGGCGTTTCGCCGATGTTTCCGGGGTAACCGGAAGGCGTTCACCCCACGTGCTCAGACATACTCTCGCAACGGGTCTGCTGGACCGGGGCACGGATTTGAATTCCATCAAGGAAATGCTCGGACACTCATCCCTCGCGGCGACGCAGGTCTATACCCACAACTCCATCGCCAAACTGAAACAGGTTTATAAATCAGCCCATCCGAGGGCCAAGAACAAAGGAGGTAATTATGGAGATTAGAGTTCAGTCCATCCGTTTCGACGCAGATCAGAAACTTCTGGATTTCATTGACAAGAAATTGGGAAAGCTCTCCAAGTACTACGATGCCGTAATCGGTGCAGAGGTAAGATTGTCTCTTCTGCAGGAGCACGACAACAAGAATGTGTGGGTTAGAGTTCAGGTACCCGGAAATGACATTGTGGTGGAAAGAAACGCCGCCAAATTCGAGGATGCAATCGTGGACTGCGCAGACATCCTCAAAGAAAAATTGACGAGAGTCAAGGAGAAACAGATCAGATAAATGGCAAAGGCATTTGAGGAGTTAGACAAATTTTGCTCACAGATTGTTTCAGACACGGAAGCGAAGAAATTTGCTCCCGTGTATCTTCTTATGGGTGACGAGGACTATTATGTGGATCTCGTGTGCAATGCCGTGATTTCCAACGCCTTCGATGACGAGAGCGAAAGGGACTTCAACCAGATGATATACTATGGGGCGGATGTGGATGCCGACGAGGTGGTCACAGCCGCAAGGCGCTATCCTATGTTTGCGGAACGTCAGCTTGTGGTGGTGAAGGAAGCCCAGATGATGAAGACTCTGGAAAATCTGGCGGTCTATTGCGAAAATCCTCTGGAAAGCACAGTGCTGGTGATCGCTATGCACGGGGCCTCGGCAGACAAGCGCAAGGCCCTCTACAAGTCTGTGTCCAAGAAAGGCATAGTGGTGGAATCCAAGGAGTTGAGAGACTATGAGATGCCAGGATGGATTGCTTCGTATTACAGTTCACGGGGACTGGAGATAGCTCCGGATGCAGCGGCCCTGCTTGCAGAATATGCGGGGGTGGATATGGCGAAGATTGCGGTGGAGACTGACAAGATGCTGAAGAACCTGCCGGCGGGGACTGTGAATGTGACTGCTGCGGACATAGAGAAGAATGTGGGCATCAGCCGTGAGTACAGCATATTTGAACTGACAAAGGAACTGTCGGTGAAAAATGCATCCAAGGCCCTGAAAATCGCAGCCTATATAGGAGACGGGGCAAAGTTTGCGCTGCCTATGGCCACTGCTGCCCTGTTTACCCATTTTTACAGAATCCTGAAATATCACGCCCTGCTCAAGTCTAAGCCCGGTGCAAGTGCCGGAGAAAAAGCCTCGTTGCTGGGGGTGAATCCTTATTTCCTTAGGGAGTATGATGCGGCTTTGCGGAATTATCCTTTGGGAAAATGTATGTCCGCGATTGCGCTTATCAGGGACTACGACTTCAAGGGCAAGGGTGGAGACACGGGGGAAGCCAGCCCTGGGGAATTGTTCACGGAACTTGTGCTCAAACTCTTGGCATAAGCTCCGGGAAGGGAGGAATAGATAAATTTGTAAATATATGAAATTGATTGAATGTAAAGAGGTCAGCAAAACTTTCGGTGAGAAAGTGGCTTTGGACAAGGTCAGCGTCTCATTCGAAAAGGGGCACATCTTCGGATTGCTCGGACCCAACGGAGCCGGCAAGACAACCCTGATCAGAATCATCAACCGCATAGCCATTCCGAGCGGGGGAGAAGTGCTTTTCGAGGGTAGGCCCATCACCCAGAACGATGTGGAGAAAATCGGCTATATGCCTGAGGAAAGGGGACTTTACCGCAAAATGAAGGTGGGGGAGCAGGCTATGTTCCTTGCCCGTCTCAAGGGTATGTCTTCATCCGCAGCGGAACACGAACTCAAGACCTGGTTTGTTAAATTCGGCATAGAATCCTGGTGGAACAAAAAGGTGGAGGAACTCTCCAAGGGTATGGCGCAGAAAGTCCAGTTCATCACGACCGTGGTGCACAAGCCGTCCCTGCTCATACTCGACGAGCCGTTCAGCGGTTTCGACCCGGTGAACACTATGCTCATCCGCAACGAAATCCTCTCTCTCAGGGATGCCGGTGCCACAATTGTCCTCTCCACTCACAATATGGAATCGGTTGAGGAACTATGTGACGACATTGCTCTGATCAACAAATCCCGTCTCGTGGTGTCCGGTCAGTTGGACGAGGTGCGCCGCCGTTACGGCAACAACAATGTGGAAGTGGTCTATACCGCTGAAAATCAATTGAAACCGGTTGAAGGCCTGTTCAGCATACTCAGCGACGAAGACCAGAACGGAATGAGGGTGGCCGTGCTCAAACTTGCAGATGGGGCCGAGAGCAATGACGTGCTTGCTGCCCTGATTTCCTCTGTCAAGCTGCGCTCCTTCAAGGAACTTGTGCCGAGGATGAACGACATATTCATCGACCTGGTCAGCAAAGATGGAAATAAGGACGAATAATTACTTAAGACTATGAATTTCAGAAATATAGGTATCGTCATATCAAGGGAGTTCATGACGAGGGTGAGGAAAAAGTCTTTTCTCATCATTACTTTCCTGGGCCCGATTCTCTTCGCGGCCATCGCAGTGATTCCGTCGCTCATAATGTTCCTTGCGGAGGATAAGGGCAAAAATATAGCAGTCGTGGATGAATCCGGCATAGCAATATCCGAGTTCGTCTCCAACGAGTCCTACACCTTCACCGACTGCAGTTCCCAGCCTCTGGATTCTCTCAAGACCAAACTTTCCTCAGAGGGCTTTGATGTCCTGGTTCATATCTCCCCGGTCATAGATTCCACAAAAAGCGTGAACGTGGTCACATATTCCGACAAGGCGCTGAGTATGGACCTGAAGGAAGCCATAGCATCCCGTGTGGACAATGCCGTGGAAGACTATAGGATTGCTTGCAGCGGCATCTCTGACCTGAAGGAGATAATGGACCAAGTGAAGTCCGACGTGAGCATAACTACCTACACCATAGACGATTCCGGAAAGGCGAAACTGGATTCTGCGGAATTGAAGATGATAGTTTCGATGCTTCTGGGTATGGTGATATATATGTTCATCGCAATGTTCTCCGGTATGGTGATGTCTTCTGTCATCGAAGAAAAAGCCAGCAGGGTGGTCGAAGTCTTGATTTCCAGCGTCAAGGCCACTGAACTGATGTTCGGAAAGATTATAGGAGTGGCTTGCGTGGCCCTCACTCAGTTCCTGCTCTGGGTGGTGCTCACCCTGGCCATTATGACAGTGGCAGGCAGTGTTATGGGCTTCGACCAGATTGCCCAGAGTCAGAGCGGGATGATGCCGGGCACAGAAATGGCGGGAATGGACCCGGAGGCTATGATGAATACCCTCGATGCTGAGGATACATCCGTCATTGCGGCTCTTATGGACTTGAACTACAGCCAGATAATTGTTTCGTTCCTGGTCTTCTTCGTACTGGGATACCTCCTCTACGCCTCCCTTTTCGCTGCCATAGGTTCGGCTGTGGAAAATGAGGCTGACAGCAGCCAGCTCCAACTCCCGATTACCATTCCTCTGCTCATAGGATTCTTCATCGCAATCTATTCCTTCAAGTCTCCGGACAGTGCGATTGCAGTTTGGGGCTCCCTCATTCCGTTCACCTCGCCTATAGTGATGCTTGCCAGAATACCTTTCGGAGTGCCGGTATGGCAACTGGCTCTTTCTATAGTCCTGCTTCTGTTGACATTCGTGGCCTGTGCCTGGATTTCTGCAAAAATCTATAGGGCCGGCATACTTACCTTCGGCAAGAAATCCACTTGGAAGGATTTGTGGAAATGGCTTAAAATGAAATAGATATGAATAGAATTCTGGTTCATTTGACAATATCGGCCCTGCTCCTGTGTCCTATCCTTTGCGATGCACAGGTGAAGGTCAAATCCTGGACTATCTCTTCAATGGACGGTTCCCGCACTGGGGCCACATCGCCTTCAGCCGACAATGTGGAGCAGACTCTCGGAGTGGTCAGGAATGGCAATTATGAGGCCCCGAACGGAAGGTGTTTCCCTAAGGGCAGTGCAACGGCGAAGGTGGCTTCCCATCTTATAGGCGTACAGCCCAGGATGGCGGCAGTCAAGGCTGTAATAGGTCACAGCACCCGCGAAATGGTGGCATACGCGCCTCAGTCAGAACTTTCCAACTGGTTTATAGACACCATTATGGAAGGTGTGGAACAGCTCTCGGGCAAGAAGGTGGATTTCGGAGTGGGCAATTTCGGAGGCATACGCACCTCAATGCCGGAGGGGCAGGTTATTCTGGACGACCTTATGTCTATGTTCCCGTTCAAGAACCAGGTGGTCTATCTTGAGCTTCAAGGTAGGGAAATCAGGTCCATATTGGAATCGATGCTGCAGAGGCGCATTCAGGTGTTGGGCGGATGCAAGCTTGTGGTTGATGGCGACAAACTGGTGTCCGTGGAACTTGCAGGAGCACCGTTGGACGATGAAAGATGGTATTCTGTGGCCACGATTTCATTCCTTCTGGACGGGGGAGACAACCTCTATATGGCCCGCAATTCCCGCAACCTGGTGAGCTACGACGTGGACATCATAGACATTATGCTGGACAAGGTGAAAAGTCTCACCAAAGCTGGGCAACCGATTGAATATCATACTGATGACAGAATTATTGTGCTATAAAGTTTTATGAAGAAATTGACATTGTCGGTCGCTGCGGCGCTTGCGTTTCTTTCGGCATCAGCCCAGGACCTTACCATACTCCATCTGAACGACACCCACAGCCACAATGACCCCGAGCGGGCGACTTCCATCTATGGCCGGGGCGGGGTGATTGAGCAGGCGGCATATATCGACAGCGTGCGCACTGCCGACGGTTGCCGCAACGTGCTGCTGCTCCATGCGGGCGATTTCGGACAAGGTACTTCCTATTTCACCGTGCTTGAGGGGGAAATCGAGATTGACTTCCTGAACGACCTTGGTTTCGATGCCGTTGCCATTGGAAATCACGAGTTTGACAATGGTATCGAGGCCCTGGCAAGACGTTTGAAAAGGCTCAAAATGCCTGTCGTATGTGCAGATTATGATTTCTCTGACACTCCTCTCGGGAAATATGTCAAACCCTACACCATCGTCAAAAAAGCCGGAATGAAAATCGGCATCATAGGCCTTACTACTGATGTCCGTCCCGTTGTGGATGCCGCAATTGCTAAACAACTCAAGTACGAGGACCCGGCCGAAGTGACTAACCGTCTTGCGCAGATGCTCAAGTCGAAGAAGAAATGCGACCTGGTCATCTGTCTCACCCATCTGGGTTTTGACGGCAAGCCCGGCGATTTCACTGACCAGGTGCTCGTGTCAAGGACCAGAAATGTGGACCTGGTGGTCGGAGGACACTCCCACACCTATCTCAAGGAGGTCTTCTATAAGGAGAATCTTGACGGACAACCGGTTCCGATAGTGCAGAACTGGTGCTGGGGGTTGAATATGGCCAATCTCAAGCTGGAGAAGCCGGATTCCCGGAGCGGAAAGTAGTCTTCCGTTTTTGAAAATAGGCAACAAAGATTTATCTTTGCACGATTTTGAAAAAATATATATTATGAAGAGAAGTTTATTTGCCCTTGCGGCGATTATGTTGAGCTTAAGTGCAGTTGCTCAGGAAGTAAAACAAGATAAACCGGAATTCACAGTGGTGAAGCAGGCCCCTGTGACAAGCGTCAAGAACCAGTACAGATCCGGAACCTGTTGGTGTTATTCCGCACTTTCTTTCGTGGAGTCGGAGATTATCCGCCAGAAAGGAATGGAGGTGGATTTGAGCGAAATGTTTGTTGTGAACCACGCCTATTTCGACAGGGCAGTCAAATACATCCGCCTCGACGGCAAGCTCGGCTTTTCTGCGGGCAGTTCTTTCGGGGACGTTTTCGAGGTCATCAAGAGCTATGGTATAGTGCCTCAAGATGTATATTCCGGAATGAACTACGGCACCGAACTTCCGGTTCAGTCCGAACTCGATGCAGTGCTCGAAGGCTTTGTGAAGGCATTGGCCACCAATCCCAACCGTAAGCTCACAACTGCTTGGAAACCTGCATTCCAGGGCATTCTGGATGCCTATCTCGGCGAGATTCCATTGACTTTCAAATCTGAAGACAAGGTTTTCAATCCTCTCACTTACAGGGATTATCTCGGAATCAATCCTGATGACTATGTGAATCTTACCTCTTTCACACACCATCCTTTCTATGAGCCTTTTATAATAGAGGTTTGCGACAACTGGAGATGGGGAAGCGCCTACAATCTTCCTATAGACGAGTTTATGGAGGTGATGTACAATGCTGTGGATAACGGCTACACCATTGCCTGGGGTGCTGACGTGA
The DNA here is from genome assembly GCA_022777205.1 of Rikenellaceae bacterium. Taxonomy (GTDB): domain Bacteria; phylum Bacteroidota; class Bacteroidia; order Bacteroidales; family UBA932; genus Cryptobacteroides. The sequence goes on along the minus strand of JALFGP010000024.1, from coordinate 23,379 downwards.
GCGAGAAGGGATTTACACGCAACGGTCTTGCCACTGTGCCTGACTATGAGCAGAAAGTCACTGCCGGTTCCGACCAGGAAAGATGGGTGGGCAAATCCGAGACAGGCAAGGAAGAGAGCGCTCCTGCTGAAGAAAAGGTCATCACTCAGGAAATGCGCCAGATTGCCTATGACAACAAGGAAACGACCGACGACCACGGAATGCACATCTACGGGCTTGCCAAGGATCAGAACGGAAACAATTTCTTCATCGTTAAGAACTCTTGGGGCAAGGCTGGAGATTATGAGGGAATATGGTATGCATCAGATGCTTATGTGCGTTACAAGACTCTCAATATAGTGGTTCACAAGGATGCTCTTCCGAAATCGATAAAGAAGAAGCTCGGCATAAAGTAATTTTATATGAGCGCAATCGTAAAACATATCCCCAATACCATCACATCAATGAACCTGCTCTGTGGTGTGCTGGGGATATTGTGCTCCTTCGAAGGCCAGTTTCCGCTGGCTTTCTGCTTTATGCTGGGGGCTGCCGTCTGCGATTTCTGCGACGGTCTCTCGGCCCGTCTGCTCAAGGCCTATTCTCCTATAGGTAAGGAACTTGACTCACTTGCAGACTTGGTGAGCTTCGGAGTGCTGCCTGCTCTGATGATGTGTCTTTTCATCAAGACCGACATTGTGGCGGACAGCCTGGGATGGAGCAGCCGGATTGCGGTTTACGCCCCTTTGCTCATAGCCGTGTTCTCGGCGCTGCGATTGGCAAAATTCAATGTGGATGACCGTCAGACCGACAATTTCATCGGTATGGCAACCCCGACTTGCGCTATGCTGGTGGGGTCGATGGTATGTTATGCATCCCTTTACGATGCGTCTGCGCCCTGGCTCAGGCCTTCGTTTGTGGTTGTGGCCTCGCCTCTGATTTCTGTGGCGCTCTCCCTGCTGTTGGTGAGTGAAATTCCTATGTTCGGAATGAAGATAAAGAAGGGAGCCAGGCTGTTTTCCGGATTGCAGGGCAAGTTGAGGATGATTTTTCTGCTTGCCGGGGCAGCGGTGGTGGTGCTGGTGGTTTGTCTGCACCTTCATTTCTCAGCCATATTTTTTATGGTTTTCTCTTTCTATGTGGTTCTGAACATACTGGCATATCCCTGGACTGTGAAAAAATGAAAAAGTTTCTGTTCATATTTGCGCTGACCTCCGTTCTGTGCTCCTGCGGGAACGGGGATGCGGATCAGGTACTGCCTTTGCCATATGTCAGCAGGGCATTGACTGACACATCTTTTGTCGGCTTCCGCTGTCTTGCGGATTATGAACCGGGACAGGTGCACGCGTCTGTGGCGCTTATTGGAGATTATGATTCCTGTTACGACCTGACAGGGATTTTTGTTTCGGCTGACTTTTTCGACAATATAGACGGCAGGGAAATTCCGGATGAACTCCACGACTTTGCAGGTGAGACTTTTTCCCCTGTGCTTGATATGGCAAATTCCCCCTATGAAGGTTTTCTGAAAGCAGACAATCCTTATGCCTTGAGGGAGACGGCTGTGGCTATGGCTGTAGCTTCTTTGGGAAAGCATTGCTACTCAAATATGTATGAGGAAAAAATGGGTTCCCGGAAGATGGGCTCCAAGGCTATTGTCATCGCTTCGCCTTATCTGTGCGCGTATGCTTATGATGACATCTGCCAGCTTTTCCACTCCAATCCTCCTGTGGTGTCCGCAGTGGACTGTATGTTTCTTTCTGCTTTGGACGGGGGAGGGGCAGTGCTAATGGCTGAGAAAGAGGATTTGGGCGTATTCCGTCTTGCTTGGGAGAGGCTTTCGAATAATGAGAAGAATCTTCCTGCCTATCAGGATTTTCAATTCACGGGTTCAAGCTTGCGGGAGTCTTTTACAGCCTTGCTGGACACTTGCCTTGTACAGAATGTGACTCTACGCAGGCTGATGTTTGTACCTTCCGGCAAGATGAGTCTGGAGGGACTGGAGTCTGTGCTTGACGAAATCTTGTCATCTCCTGGCATCGCAATGGAGAATTACCGTTCTGTCCTGGCACCTGATTTCAGATTTGTTGATGCATACAGAGAAGCGGTCAAGGCCACCTATGCAATGCTTAGAACCCGCAATCTCTTTACCCACCGCATCGCCTATCCGGAAGTCAAAGCTTTTGTGACTGTTCCGGCCAACGACATCCCTTTGGAAAGCATTGATTTCGGAGGTCGCATTGCAGAGAAATACAAATACAATCATTCGGCAGATGCCAGCATCGAGGTCTTCAGGACGGTTTCCTTGAGCCGACTCTATATGCCTGAGGAAGAGTATAACAAAATAGAGCAGTTGTCGGTACCTGTGTTGCTTAATCTCTACAGGCTTACCGGAGAAAAGGATTGAAAGTGGAGGAAAACAATTTCATAGAAAGAATCTTGCCGGAGGTCATAGAGACCCTCCCTTTGGGGGTGTTCCCGGGCGAGATTACCGTGATTGACTCTTTGGGGGATGATTTCAAATATGCCGTACGCTACCTCAAACGGCAGAAGGTTCTTGGCTTTGACACAGAGACCAAACCGTGCTTCACACCGCATGCTCCCCAGTCTGGAGTGGCGTTGTTGCAGTTGTCCGGCCCGGGCAAGGCTTTCCTGTTCCGGGTGAAGAGCATAGGTATGCATAATTCTCTTTGCAATATCCTCTCCAACCCTGGCATTGTCAAGGTGGGAGCTGCCACTACCGACGACATCCGCGGTCTGCAGCGTTACCGCAGGTTCCATCCCCAGTCTTTTGTGGATTTGCAGAACATTGTGTCCGACTGGGGCATAAGGGACAAGTCAGTGAAGAAGATGGCGGCGATTATTATGCGTGTGAAGATTTCCAAGGCCCAACAGCTTTCCAACTGGGAGGCTGAGTCATTGTCCGAGCATCAGCTCAAATATGCGGCAACAGATGCGTGGATATGCCGCGAAATGTATCTCAAGTTAATGAAAACCGAGTTGAGACCGTTGCCTCCGGTGGCGGTTTTTCCGAGTGCAGAATAATTTATGGTTAAGGTATTTTTGAGAAAGGGACGCGACGAGTCTGTGCGCCGCTTCCACCCGTGGGTATTTTCAGGTTCTGTTGCCAATGTCCAGGGGAATCCCGAAGAGGGGGACATTGTGGCTGTCTATGCCGCTGACGGGAAGTTTCTTGCCTGTGGGCACTGGCAGGTAGGCTCGATTGCGGTGAGGATTCTAAGCTTCGACTCGGATGTGCTGGCCCCAGATTTTTGGGAAACTATGTTGCGAAGGGCTCTCGGAGTGAGAGTTGCAGCCGGCCTTGTGAATGATCCCCAGACTGACTGCTATCGTCTGGTTCACGGCGAAGGAGATAATCTGCCCGGGCTTATAATTGATTGGTATAACGGAGTTTGCGTAATGCAGGCCCATTCTGTCGGGATGTTCCGGTCACGCAAACAGATTTGTTCTGCACTGGTTCAGGTCTTTGGCGATTCTCTCAAGGCTGTCTATGACAAGAGTTCAGGCACAGCACCATTCAAGGCCGGGCTGGATCTGATTGACGGATATATGTACAGGCATCCGGACTTCACGGATGACGAGCAGCTGGTGCTCGAACACGGTCACAAGTTTCTGGTGAATTGGACAGAGGGACAGAAGACAGGTTTCTTTCTGGACCAGAGGGAGAACCGTCAACTTGTGGGCCGTTATGCCCGCGGGCGCAATGTCTTGAATCTGTTCTGTTACACGGGAGGTTTCTCTGTATATGCTCTTGCGGGAGGTGCTCTGCACGTGGATTCTGTGGACAGTTCATCCAGGGCTATGGCAATGGTGGAGAAGAATATGGTACTGAACGGTTTTTCCACCGGTTCTCCCGAATCCCAGCATTACGGGCTATGCTGTGATGCCATTGACTATGTGAAAAATATTCCGGAAGGCAAATATGACCTCATAATTGTGGATCCGCCTGCATTTGCCAAACACAGGGGAGCGAGGGACAATGCCCTCAGGGCGTACCAGAGGCTGAATGCGGCTGCAATTTCCAAGGTGGCTCCGGGCGGTCTGGTGTTCACTTACAGCTGCTCACAGGTTGTGGACAAGGAGGCTTTTGCGCTTGCAGTTTTCTCCGCTGCAGCCCAGACCGGAAGAAGTGTGAGGATTCTGGATCGCCTGAATCAGCCTGCGGATCATTCTGTCAACATATACCATCCGGAAGGGGAGTATCTCAAAGGATTGCTGCTGTACGTGGAATAGTGACGGGCACCCTTTTGGACGCAAGCTATTGGTGCCTCAGATGCAGCTCCCGTTCCAGCTCTTCTATGCTCACGCCCATCTCCTCCATAAGCACCAGCATATGGTAAACCAGGTCTCCGACTTCATAAACAAAGCGGCTCCGGTTTCCGTCCACGGCCTCAATAATGCCCTCGTTGCATTCCTCGCCCACTTTCTTGGCAATCTCTTTCACCCCCTTGATGAACAGCTTGGTCGTATATGACCCCTCAGGCATCTCCCTATGACGCGACTCGATCAAACTGGCCAACTGCCTCACAAAACCTTCACTCTCCTGAGTGTCAAAACAGGAAGTCGTCCCGCGATGGCAAACCGGACCCTCAGGAATGGCAGTGACAAGCAGGGTGTCCGCATCGCAGTCGGGATACATCTTCACAACAGTCAGATAATTCCCGCTGGTTTCACCCTTGGTCCACAGACATTTGCGTCCCCGTGACCAGAAGGTCACCTTCCCGATTTCAAGAGTCCTGTCATAAGCCTCTTCGTTCATATAACCCAGCATCAGCACCTTCAAGGTTCTGCTGTCCTGCACAATCACCGGGAGCAAGCCGTCTCCGGTCTTATCCAATTTGAAATCGCTGAATTTCATAATATTACTATATTCTTACAGGAATGCCCGCCCCTGCGAGTTCCTTTTTAAGTTCCGAAATATTCACCTCCCCATAATGAAAAATGCTCGCCGCCAATGCCGCATCAGCCCTTCCCTTTGTGAGCACCTCCACTATATGCCCCGCATTCCCGGCACCTCCTGATGCAATCACCGGAATCCTCAAACTCCCGCACAAAGCAGCAGTAGCCTCACAGGCATACCCGGCCTTGGTCCCGTCGTGGTCCATCGATGTGAACAGTATCTCTCCCGCACCCCTTTCCTGAGCCTCCTTTGCCCAGGAAAACAGTTCTTTGTCAGTCTGCTTCCTGCCTCCGTGAGTCGTAACAATGGAGCAGTTCAGAGCATCAATCGCTACCACAACGAATTGGGAGCCATAGCGCGAGGCAATCTCATCTATCAATGCCGGCCGCGCGATAGCAGAACTGTTGATGCTTATTTTGTCCGCCCCGCTGTCCAGGAGCCTTGCTGCATCGTCCAGAGAGGAAATGCCTCCGCCCACAGTGAAAGGTATGTCTATGTTCAGGGCTATTTTCTCCACAAGCGATGCAAAGGTTTTCCGTCCCTCGAAAGTGGCAGTGATGTCCAGAAAAACCAGTTCGTCAGCCCCATCCCTGCAATACTTCCGGGCCATTTCCACTGCGTCTCCCACCTCCTTGATGCCGACGAAATTCACTCCTTTCACCACCTGACCGTCCCTTATGTCCAGACAGGGTATTATCCTCTTAGCGACCATTTTTCTATTTCTTTGAGTGTTATCCTATTCTCGTAGATTGCCTTACCGGCAATGACCCTTTGCAGTCCGGCCGCTTCCAGGGCTTCGATGTCCGACATTGATGAAATACCTCCGCTGACCGTAAAAATCAATTGAGGATATTTCTCCTTCAAGTCTGTATATAGCTCCGTATTCGGCCCCTGAAGCATACCGTCCCGGGAAATGTCCGTGCAAATCACTTCTTTCAGTCCATCGGGAAGGAAACTGTCTATCAGTTCTGAAATATCCATACCGCTGACTTGAGTCCAACCGTGGATGGCGACTGAACGCCCTCGTACATCTGCCCCGAGAATAATTTTCTTAGGACCAAAACCACTCAGCCAGCGTTTGAAAACTTCCGCTTGTCTGATGGCAAGGCTGCCGATTATGCCCGATGTGGCCCCTGCATTGAAAATGTCTTGCAGGGCACGGTCCGACGAGATTCCGCCGCCCCATTCCAATTCCATTGAAGTGGATGATGCTATTGCCTCCAAAGTCCTGATATTGACGGTGTCTGATGCTTTGGCTCCGTCCAGGTCCACAAGATGCAGCCTTCTCACGCCGCAATCCTCAAAGGCTCTGGCCATATCCACAGGACTTGCGTCGTAGGTCTTGACTTTGCCGTAGTCCCCCTGGCAGAGCCGCACGCAGCGTCCGCCTATGATGTCGATGGCAGGAATAATCTGAATCATAACTCGATAAAATTTTTAAGCAGCCTTTCTCCCGCCTCTCCGCTCTTTTCCGGGTGGAACTGGGTGCCGTAAAAATTCTCGTATTTCAGGGCAGCGCTGAAGAGAATGTCTCCGTGTCGGCAGGTGGCAATGGTATCCTGGCAGAGTGTGGGGTAGTAGGAATGGACAAAATACATATAACGGCCGTATTTGAGGGAGTCAAGTCCTTCGAACAGCCTGCATTTGCCCAGATTCAGGTTGCCTATGCAGTTCCATCCCATATGCGGAACTTTTGCATCTGCACAAGTCGGGAAACGCCTTACGTGCGAGTCGAAGATTCCAAGTCCCTGCACCGTCCTTTCCGGAGAACCTGCAGCCACCTCCTCGCTGTCCCTGCACATAATCTGCATACCCACACAGATGCCCAGCACGGGTTTGCGTAACTCCTTGATTACACGGTCCAATCCTTTGAGTCTCAGATTCTGCAACGCTTCTGCATCATTGCCCACACCCGGCAGTATTACCTTGTCGCAAGAGCGGATGAGCGCTGCATCTCCTGTCAGAACGTGCTGGCAGTCAAGCCTTTCCAGAGCATTGGCAACGGAGCGTATGTTCCCGCAGCCATAATCGATGATAGCAATCATAATATACCTTTGGAGCTTGGAAGTTCATAGGAAAAGACATTTCTCGAGACAGCCTGGCGCAGGGTTCTGGCGAATGCCTTGAATATGGATTCGGCAAGGTGGTGATTGTTCTTGCCAACTGCCCTCACATACAGATTCGCCCGCATAGCAGTGCTCAGGCTCTTGAAAAAATGCTCAAACATCTCAGTCGGAACATTACCCACATATTCCCTTGTGAATTCCACATCCCAAACCAGTTCCGGGCGGCCTCCGAAATCCAGAAGAACTATGGCCCGGCACTCATCCATAGGCAGGGCAAATCCATATCTCTCGATTCCCGCCTTGTCTCCGAGAGCCTTGAGTATGGCTTCCCCAAGGGCTATTCCCACATCCTCTATGCTGTGGTGCTCATCCACTTCCAGGTCTCCCTTGCAGCTTATTTCCAAGCCCACGCCCCCGTGATGTGCAATCTGGTCCAGCATATGGTCGAAGAATTTCAACCCCGTATCTATCCCACCGCCGATAGCTTTGAATCTGCCGTTGTCAAGGTCTATGTGAATCCGTATGTCTGTCTCCCTTGTCTTTCTCTCCACAGTCGCTGTACGGCTGGTTGAACGCACTGCCAGGACTGCTTCCTGCCAGGAACGCGCCTCTGCCTGTGGGTCTATCCTGAGTCCTTTTGCCCCAAGGTTTTCAGCAAGTTGCATATCGCTGTCCCGGTCTCCTATGACAAAACTCTCCGCAAGATTGTATTCCCCTCCAAGGTATTTACCGAACATCCCTGTGCCAGGTTTCCTCTGGTCTGAACCATCTTCCGGAAAATGCCGGTCTATGAGCTGGTCGTCAAACACAACACCTTCTCCCTCAAGGGTTTCCAGCATAAGATTGTGGCAAGGCCAGAAGGTCTCCTCCGGAAAAGAAGCGGTGCCGAGTCCGTCCTGATTGCTCACTAAAACAAACTCATAGCCCAGACCGCAGAGGTTTTTCAGCGCGCCTATGGCCCCGGGTACAAAATGGAAGAGGTCCAGACGGTCCAGCTGGTAGTTGTCCCGGGCGGAAGGCTCCCTGACTATGGTCCCGTCCCGGTCTATAAACAATGCTTTTTTCATAGTTCTTGCATAAGTTTCAGAAGAATGTCGTTTTCCTTTGGTGTGCCTATGCTTATCCTGAGACAGCCAAGGCATCCTGGCACCTTGTTGCGGTTTCTCACTATCACTCCGCCTCCGATCAGCCTTTCATACACGAGGTCTGCATCTTTCACCTTGACCAGCAGGAAGTTGGCCTCGCTGTCCCAGACTTTCAGCACTCCAGCCGTGCATCTGAGGGCCTCTGCCACCCTGGTGCGTTCCGTTATGGTTTCATCGATTTTCCATTTATAGGACTCTTCCAGATTCTGCAAAGCAAGTTCCTGTGTGGCCTGGCTCAAGTTGTAGGGATATTTGATCATAGACATAAGTTCTATGATCCGGGTGTTGGAAAATGCCATACCCAACCTCAGACCCGCCATTCCTGCCGCCTTGCTCATTGTCTGCAGCACTACCACATTGTCCATTTCTGCAACCCGTGGCGCTAGACTACCCACTTTGCTGAAATCAATATAGGCCTCATCCACAACCAGTATCCCGTCAAAGGCTTCGGCCAAGGAGAGCAACTCGCTGTTGCTGAACGCATTGCCTGTGGGATTGTTGGGCGAGCAAATGAACATCAACTTTGTCTGGGCATCTGTTGCAGCAAGCAGGGCCTCCCTGTCAAGGGCAAAATCCTCTCCGAGAGGCACCTTGCGCACTTCGATGTCGTTGATTTGGGCGGCTACCTCATACATCCCGTAACTTGGGGAAATCGCCACCACATTGTCCTTGCCCGGATTGCAGAACACCCTTAGCAGCAGGTCTATAGCCTCATCGCTGCCGTTGCCCAGAAAAATGTTCCCGACAGGTATTCCTTTCAACTCCGATATCCTCTGCTTGAGTTTTTTCTGGTGAGGGTCCGGATAACGGTTCCAGCCGTTGGGATAGGGGCTTTCATTTGCGTCGAGAAATACTCCCAGCGCCCCTTCATATTCATCTCTGGCAGTACTGTAGGGGGTCAATTCAGCAATGTTGCGCCTGACCAGTCTGTCGATTCCTTTCATTTTTCCAAGCGTATTTTAACAGCATTAGCGTGTGCCTGAAGCCCTTCTGCCTCAGCCATTGTCCAGATTGTGCCGCCCAATGCGGAAAGTCCTTCCCGGGTAATTTCCTGAATGGTCACCTTCTTGAGAAAACTGTCGATGTTCACTCCGCTGAAAGACTTGGCCCAGGCACAGGTGGGCAGGGTGTGGTTGGTCCCGGAAGCATAATCTCCTGCACTTTCGGGGGAGTAATTGCCTATGAATATGCTTCCGGCAGCCGTGATTCTCCCGGCAAGTTCCCAAGGGTCGCTGACGGCAAGAATAAGATGTTCAGGGGCATATTCATTAGAAAAGGCTGTCATCCTTTCCCGTGCATCCGGACCGGTGTATATGATGGCCTTGCTGGAGGTCAATGCCTTGTCTGCAATGGTGCAGCGGGGGAGCAGGGTCTTCTGCCTGTCCACTTCCTGCATCACCTCCCGTGCAAACTCCTCCGAATTGCAGACCAGCATCACTTGGCTGTCCGGCCCGTGTTCAGCCTGCGACAGAAGATCCGCAGCCACAAAAGCCGGCACCGCAGTCCCGTCAGCCAGCACCATCACTTCCGAAGGCCCGGCCGGAAGGTCTATGGCTGTCTGGCGATTGCCTATAAGCTGTTTGGCTGCCGTAACATATTGATTTCCCGGGCCGAATATCTTGTTGACCTTCCCTATGCTCTCCGTCCCGTATGCCATTGCAGCAATGGCCTGGGCTCCTCCTACCTTATAGACCTTGTCCACTCCACAAAATTCAGCAGCATAAAGCACTTCTGGAGCCACTTTACCGCTTTCTCTTGAGGCGGGGGTGCAGAGTACGATTTCCCGGCAACCGGCAATCCTTGCGGGAATGGCCAGCATAAGCACGGTCGAGAAGAGGGGAGCGGAACCTCCCGGAATATAGAGTCCGACCCTTTCCACAGCCACAGGCCTTTGTACGCACCTGACATCCTTTTCCGTGCAGATGTCCAGTTCGGAAGGCATCTGGGCCTCGTGGAATGCCCGGATATTTGAGGCAGCCCGCGTTATCGCAGTTTTCACCTCCTCCGGCACCAGAGAGGCAGCCTCTGCAAATTCGTCCCCGGAGCACTCCAGAGACTCAATTTCAAGACCGTCGATTTCACGTGCAAGTGCTTTAAGGGCAGAGTCTCCATCCTTCTTCACCCGTTCCAGGATACCGGCAACCCTTTCCTGCACGAGGGGATTGTCCGTGGATGGGCGCAGGCATAGCCCGGGCTCCAATTCTTTGTCCGGATTAACGTAAATTTCCATAACTTAAGGAATTATCTTGTCCACATTGAGCACCAGTATCCCTTCGGCCCCTATGGCCTTGAGTTGGCGCACTTTCTCCCAAAGTTTGTCGTTGTCCACGACTGAATGCAGTGAGCACCAGCCTTTTGCAGCAAGAGGCATCACGGTCGGACTGCGCATTGCAGGGAGTATCTTTACCGCTTCCTCAAGCGAGGCCTCCGGAATGTTCATAAGAATGTACTTCTTGCCCCGACTGATTTTTGCCGAGTCCATCCTGAAGCGTATTTCTTCCAGAATCTGCCGGTCTTCCACGCTTATGTCCTTTCTGCAAATCAGCACTGCCTCTGACTCCAGAACTGTCTCCACTTCCTTGAGACTGTTGGCCACAAGAGTGCTTCCGGAGGAAACTATGTCGAAGATGGCATCCGCAATACCGGCCGCCGGAGCAATTTCGACTGACCCGGTTATGACCTCCACCTCCGCCTTCACTCCTTTGGAGTCGAGGAAGCGCTTGAGAATATTGGGATATGAGGTGGCAATTCTTTTCCCGCGAAAATACTCAGGCCCGTTGTAGATTTCCGTCTTGGGTATGGCAAGGCAAAGCCGGCAGGCCCCGAAGCCCAGTCTGTCCACGATTTCCACATCGCAGCCCTTCTCCTCCACTTCGTTCAGACCCACTATGCCCAAGGTGGCAGAACCGTTTGCCACAACTGAGGGTATGTCATCGTCCCTGAGGTTGAGGAGTTCCACCGGGAAGTTGCAGGCCTTGGTCAGATATTTCCTTTTGGAACTGTCCACCTCAATGCCTATCTCGTTGAGCAAAGCAAGGCTTTCTTCGTTAAGCCGTCCTTTGGATTGAATAGCTATTCTCATAAATATTAATTAAAATTGATATCCCAAAACTATATTTCCACCCCATCTGAGGTGCCCGAAAGGCAGGCTCCTGAGCAATGCACAATCCGCACCCGCATCAGCCTTCACATACATACCCTTCCAGAACCGGCACCTGAGGAATAAACTCCCGCCCATCCACGGGGTCCTGACGAATGCCGCAGTCCAATCAAAGTGGCTCTCAATCCTGTCCGGGACTTGCCCATCCGTGCTTTCCACCAGGCTGCTCCTTTCCCTCAGAAGTCCCTTCCCGGCTCTGATTTCAGCCCCCACGTCGAAAATCCACGGATGAATCACCGCCTTGATTGCGGTTCTGCAATTCACCATATCCTGCTGAACTGCAAACGGATACATCTGAGAACCAATACCGCGATGCCATAGCCCGTCCGCTGTCAATTTCAATTCCCAGAAATCACTCCTATATTCATATTCGGGATGCATTTCAAGGCTGTTCTTGCGCAGAATAACGTTCGAAGCCTGCCTCTCGACCACAGGCACACCGTTTTCAGTCTTTTTCTCAAGTATGTGTTCGGTATTGCTGAGGAATCTGTTGCAGAACTCCAGCCGCAGGAAATGCTCTCCCTTGCCTGAGTTTATCTTTCCTGAAATGTTTCCGTGCACCCTGTCGGCAGGAAACTCGAACCAGATGTAATCCTTTTCTCCGGCCTTTCCGAAGCTCCTATCATAGCCGAGTTGTGCAAAAAGGCCTTTCCAGGACATCTGCACGGCAATTCCGGCGAATACCTCCCTGAGAGGCAAGCCGCTGACTCCGGCCTCGCTCAGGTGGATTCCGCTGCCTTCCCAACTCTCATAACGGCCATACATAAGACCCTTGTCGATGAAGGCATAATAGGTGGATTCCACCGTGCCCACCACCTCCGCAGCAGCTGTCTCACTGTTCTTGCCGAGCACTGCGCTGACTCCTGCCGCCCAATCTCCCTTGTGCCACATAAAGGCAGGTCGTATGCTCACGTCAAGCCTGTAATCGGTATATCTGAGGTCCTTGCGCTTTGCAAGGTTCGTCGCATCGAAATCCACAGCCACTCCCAGTCTCCAGCACTTGTCCAGATTGTAGGAAAGACCTCCATTGACAATGTATTTCTGCATAGACTTCACTCCGGGGGTAAACTCCAGCACATCAATGGGGTAGAACCCCGGCTGCAGGAATATGGAACCGTACATATCCTTTCCCTGCCACTGTTCGAATGCAAACTTCCCGGTGAATGAAAATTTCCCGGCGTGCAGTATTGATTCTGCGACCGCTCCGGCTTTCCAGAATGAGGATGCATCACCATAACTGTGGAAACCTCCGGACTTTCCTCCTGCGTAAATCTCTGCGTATGAGACACTTGTACTGTCCTGGGCAATGCCGGTAACATTGTCTCCCGAGTTCCAGAGATTCCTCCCCGACACGGCTTCAAAATCTTGGGCAGCGGCTGTGTTTCCCCAACAGGCGACAAGGCTCACCAGAACCATAGCCGTTATGTAAAATCTCTTATTCATTGCCTCCGCCCTCCCCGGCGTTGTGGAGCAGAGCTGTCTTCGATTCGTAAAAATCTTTCGACGAATTGTTCGTATCCAGGAGCACTTCGTATCCGGCTTCCGCACTCTTTTCCTCATCTTTTTTCCTCACCAGCGAGTGTCCCATATAACTGCCTTCCAGCGTTACATAACCGGCATCCAGCACAGGAGCAACCCTTTTCATATTGCCCGAAGACTGTCCGTTGAACACCTCCACTGCATCCAGCACCCAATCTATAGGCACGCAGAGCACTTTCAGGGAAGTCGAACCCGGGATGTATTGTATGCTCCCGGCAAGTTGTGTGAATTCCTTGGCGCTCATACCCTTGCACTTGAAAATTACCACCGCCGGCGAGTTGATTGAAAGGGGATATGCGTTGCCGATTCCGGTCTTCACCACCACCTCAAGTATGTGGTCCTGACGGATTTTGTCCCCCGGAGCCGGATGGTAAGAAGTGTTGGGGAAATAGGTGGTATTGTAGCAGACAAAATAATCTTCATTGTTGAGATTGACAGACAGAGGGTACTGGGCGCTGTGGTCTATTGCTCCGTTCACTGCGATGACGGCATCCTGGCCCGGTTCCAGAGGGAATTTGCTGCCGTCTCCGGGGAATTGCCATATTGCATCGGCAGCCGGCACAAAGTCCTTATAGACGATGTTGCCTTCCGAGTTTTTGCTTACCCAAGGATTGTTGGAGTTGGAGTTGTAGGGGGAGTACATCCCCAGGCACAGACTGTCCAGATGTACTGTTTCTTTGGAATTGTTGTGGATGATGATGTATTTGTCACATTGATAATCCCCATCTTGAGGTAATTTCTTGCAACCTCCGCAATATATTTCCTTGATTACCAAATCGCTCAACACCACCTTGGACAAGATCAGGGATTTGCTTTCCTCTTGTCCGGACAGCCTTACTCTGTCAAGTGTCCCGTTGTAGAGCAATTGTCCGATTTGGCAATTGACCCGTATGCGGTAAAGGCCGTTGACCAGGGAGAATACAGCCCTTCCTTTCTCATCAGACTCACCTGTGAAACTGTTCCCGTTCATTATGTCTTCCACGTTTATGCTGACTCCGGCTGCTGCAGTCCCGTCTTCAAGACTGAGCGATATTGTAAGACTATGAATATCATCGGAATACGGATTGAACCTGTCCAGATTCAGGCAGGAAGAGGCAACAATCAGCGCAAGGAGCATATATGTGAACTTCTTCATCATCATTTCAGAATTTAAGACGGCAGGTGAGACCATAGTAGAAAGACGGGGTGAATATTGCGCTGACTCCTGTCGCCATTGACTTGACCGCCATCCTCGAATTGGTGAAGTTGTTGGCGAAGAAGGATACCGACACGTGGTCACCTATTTCCTTGGTTACGCTTATGTTGGCGCTCATATATGCTCCGTAGCCGTCCTGAGCAAAGGTGTAGGCGTTGGCGGATTTGAGTATGAGGCTCTGGAACTCGGGGTCGGCGGCTTCAGCATCTGTGAACGGGTGCGTGTTTCCGTCCAGGTCCACATAGGCTACCGGTCTTACGGCAGTGTAGCTGTTGCCTCCATAAATGTCGCCTCCGGTAGGCTCTATGCCGGTTTCGCTGCAGGTGTAGGCGTAGGTGCTGCCATTAAATTCCGAGATATTGCGGCTGAGTCGAAGCAGGGCCATCTCAAGCCTGCAGGTGATAATGAGCCGTATTTGGGGTATATGTGTGATGGCAGTGAGGTTCGCATCGAGCGAATGTGTGATTTTCCCGTTTGATACTGCATTGCTGCTGCCCCCGTTGGCATATATTCCCACATACTGATAGGACCTGTCCGGCAGGGAGGTGTGCGACCTTCCGTTGAGGTAGTAATAGGACAGCTGCTCATTGACATATCCGGTCCAGGTGTAGGATGCATCCAGCCTGAATGTGGTGCGGATGGGCCTTATTTCCGGGAAATCCATTGTCATCTCCAGTCCGGCCCTCTTTATGTCAGCTCCGTTGTTCTGCTGTTGCGACTTCACGAATGTCCTGTCCGTGACTTTCAATTCCATCGGGGTCCAATTGTCATCTTCCGTGCCCTTGATGAAGACCTCTCCTGTCTGGCTGTCCACCTTGATGGAGGCTTCGGAAGGCATAGTGTAACCGTCTGGCTGCCTGAGTATGTTGTAGGAGAAAGGCGTATAGACACTGAGGTAGTTGTAGCATCCTCGGGTGATGTTATAGAATCCGGCAAGGGAGACTTTCATCCCGCAGAAGGAAGCATCCAGACCGATCTCCGAATTGTAGTTCTTCTGCCACTTCAAATCGGGATTGGTGGTGAGTTTATATGGTTGGGTATAATATATATAGGAGACAGAATCTCCGTGCGAAAATCCGAAGGTGAGTATGTCCCTGTATTCCTGTTTGGGGTAGAGCACATAGTAGGACGGCAACTTTTCGGTCACGCCCCATCCGCCGCGCAGGGAAACATTTTCACCGAAGTTCCATTTGAGGTTGAGACGAGGGGAGAGTGTGGTCTTGTGCTTATAGACGGAGTTGCGTATGAACACGTTCTCAAGCCTGAGCCCCGCCATCAGTTCCAGACTGGTTTTTCCCACCGGCACGGTCAGGAGCTCTTCCGCATAGGCTGCAAGATTGTGCATAAAGGGATAGTCGGAGTAGGGCCTCGGCCGGTAGCCGGTAGGAGCAAGTGACGGGTCCATATAGTATTCTCCCTGTCCTGCATTGCCGTTGGCCTTCCATTGCACACCCGCCTTGAGCGAAGATTTGACTTCATTCCATCTGCGGTGCCAATTGTATTTGAGAGAAGCTGCGAAATCGAGTTCTTTGGAATCCACGACCTGGTCTGAGAAATAGCTGAGGGGGAGCCGGTCTGCCAGATAGTAGCCTTCTTTTTCAGAGTGAACCGAAGGTTGTACCGAACTGCGGGATTCGTATTTGTGGTAGAGGGAGAGGTTGTCCACGAAATTGACTGATGCATCTGCCTGGAGGTTGGTTATCCAGGGCTTGTTGAGCAGCCAGGTGAGTTTCGCATTTGCCATCAGGACATTTTCGCGCGCTTTCTGATACTCTCCCTTGAAGGCATCGGGGTCGTCCTTGCTGTTCATTCCTCCTATGTTTCCGTTGATGCCAGCCTCAAGACGGAGCACCTTGCGGAAGGTGTTGCTGTAGGTGAGACCTAAATTGCCCCTTGTGTAGGATTCGTAAGGTGAGGTGAGTTTCTTCACTGCTCTTGCCCATTCGCCGCTGACATTCAGCACTCCGTTTTCCTTCTGCAGGTCTATGCCCTTGGATGCGGATATCTGCCAGGTCCTCGGGTTTACGGAAAATGTGATGTTGACCGGAGTGCGTCCTTTCTTGGTGTTTATCTTGATCAATCCGCTGGACAAATCGCCGTATTCTGCTGATGGGACACCGGTTACGACTTCTATGGATTCGATGTTCTCCACTGCCACGCTCCTGGTGCCGACTCCTGAGGGTTCATTGAGGGAAGCATTGTTGCCGAAGCGTACTCCATCGATTTCCACCACCGTGCCGAAGGCTGCGTTGCCTATGCTCTGCCCTCCGTCCCTGAGGGACAGGATGTTGTTGGAGGTGAGGTCAGGATTGACTGTTTTCCCTCCCGGAAGCAGGGCTGCTATGTCGGACATATTGGACATCTGCAGATGGTCCAGCGCATCTCGGCCTATGTTGCGGGAGGTGTTCAAGCCGTCTTTGGGCCTTTGGGCTGTTACTGTCACTTCCTCAAGGGCGAGGGAATTCGGGTGTAGCCGGAAGGTCAGTGAGTCCAGATTTTTAATGAGGTCTATTTCAATGGATTGGCTCACATATCCGAGGCAGGATGCTTCTGCGGAATATTTGCCCTGATATACGTTTTCGAAATGGAACCGCCCTTTTGCGTCTGTGATTGTCCATAGATATTCGGAGCCGAGCCGCACTGCCGCACCGGCCACCGGCTCTCCTGAAGCGGCATCCACAACCGCACCTGCAATGCTGAAAACCCGAGGCGCTGCATACAGTCCCATCGCAAAAACCAGGGACAATAACAATGTAAATACCTTTTTCATATCCACTACAACCGTAGCGAAGGTATGCATTTACCTCTTTATATGCAAGAAAAGGAGCAAAAAGTTCATTTTTGCTCCTGAATAAATTTATGTCCTAATCCTTATTTCCTGATGAATTTCACTGCAAATCCGCCTCCCGGAGCAAGGTGAATCTTAAGGCATCCGGCTCCGTTGATTGCCCCTTTCTCAACCTTGTAGTCACAGGCAATCCTGTCCGCATTCATTCCGTCCTTGAAGATAAGCATCTCATATTCAGACTCTCCAAGGAATGACAAATCCAGTTCGATATCCCGTGGAGTCCAGTCTGTGATGCCTCCGACATACCAGTCGTCCCCGCTGCGGCGTGCGGCCACCACATACTCTCCGACCTTGCCGTCAATGAACCTCGTCTGGTCCCATACCGTAGGAATCCCGCTAATGAAATCGCAGCACTCCTGATTGTCCATATAGTTGCTCGGAGTGTCGCAGAGCATATTGAGCGGAGAATCCAGCACCATATACAAGCCCAGCTGGTGGCACCTCGTACCCTGGCTCATAGGCTCGTTGTACACAGGTGTAAAATTGGAATAAGTGGCATTGCGCATGGCTCCCTGAGTGTAGTCCATAGGCCCTGCAATCTGGCGAGTGAAAGGAAGGGTCACGTCGTAGTGCACCTGGTCCTTGTCCTTAGCTGTCCATTTCACGGTTTCCAATCCGTGTACGCCCTCATAGTTCAGCACGTTAGGCCAGGTCCTCGTGATGCCCGCAGGCTTGTGTGTGCCGTGCATATCTATAACCAGATGATACTTTGCTGCAATCTCCGCGCAATCGTATTCGAATCCCGTCATATACTGGTCGTCCCTGTCGAGGAAGTCCACTTTGAAGCCCTTCACGCCCATCTCGGCATAATGGCGGCAGATATTCTCCATATCCTTCTGAAATGCCAGGAAACCTGCCCAGAGAATGATATCGACACCCTTCGTCCCGGCATACTTCACTATGCCTTCGAGGTCGATTTCGGGATTCAGCACCATCAGGTCCTCACCCTTGCCTGCAGCCCAGCCGTCGTCCATAATGACATACTCAATACCGTTGGCTGCTGCGAAATCGATATAATATTTATATGTCTGAGTGTTGATTCCGGCCTTGAAATCCACGCCCTTGATGTTCCAGTCGTTCCACCAGTCCCAAGCCACTTTGCCCGGCTTTATCCAGGATGTATCCTCCACCTTGGAAGGCTCGGCCAGCAGCCAGGTGAGGTCGCTTCCGGCAATTGTAAGGTCGCTGCCCACCACGAAAAGTCTCCACGGGAAAGCCCTGGCCCCCTCTGTCTTTGCTATGTAATTCTCACGCTCGGATACCATCAGCTGGATGTTGTTGTAGCCTCCGGCAGCCTGTGTCTTCGGATACTGGGCCTGTACGCCCTTGAGAGATGTGCCTGAATCCGGGTTGAGGAGGAAGAGGCCCGGGAAGGAGTCTATATTGACTTCGCTTATGCAGACCTTCAAACCTTCACCGGCATCGACAAGCAAAGGGGTGAAGGAGAGCCTGCCCGGATTGAGTCCGGAAAGTTTGCACTCCGTGTAGAGATTCTCGAAGGAATTGAAATACTGGGAAGTTATGTCTGAGTCGGAACCTCCTCTCACATAAGGGGCAAAGCATCTGTAGTCGTCTGCAAAATTCACTTCCATCTGTTCGCTTTCGATGATGACTCCCTCTTTCCTTGAGGAGGCAAAACGGTAAGCGACACCGTCATCATAGGCCCGGAATTCCAGTGACCATCCGCCTTTGAAATCGAGTTTGAGGCTGTTGTGACGGTCTGTCACTTTCGAGTTGCGGTACAATACGGCATCCAGCACTTCGTCTGTGCTGCCTCTGGTCACTTTTGAAGCTTTCACTTTGCCTCCCCAGATGCTGCCGTCTGCAAGTTTGTATGAAATTGGCGATGGGGTGATTATCTGCCTTCCATCCACGCTCATTGTCCAGGTGATTTCCTCTGCTGTGGAAACTGTGACAGAAATTTTGCCGTCAGGTGAGAGCAGATTGTAGTCTTTGGCAAAAAGCCCGGCGCAGATGCAAAGGGCTGAAAGTACGGAAATTGTTTTTGTGAACATAAATATATGGTTTTTAAATAATCTGGAATGATTCTCCGGCAAATCCCTGCAAATATAGAATAAATTACGGAATAACCACACGTTCAATGCGTCGCGGCACGGAAGTCAGAATCTCGTAAGGAATGGTGCCGAGAATTGCCGCCAGTTCCGAAATCGTCGGCTCTTTCCCGAATATGGTTACAGTATCTCCCACCTTTGCCTCCACTCCGGTGATGTCAAGCATACACATATCCATACAAATATTTCCTATGGTCGGAACTCTTTTCCCGTTCAACAGGAATGATGCCCTTCCGCAGCCCAGGAGCCTGTCGATACCGTCCGCATAGCCCACAGGAATAGTGGCCGTAACAGTCCCCTCTGGAGCAATCTTCCCGTGCCTGCCGTAGCCCACCGTGCCGTCTTCCGGTTTCAAATGCTTAATCTGCAATATCTTGCACTTGAGAGAAGCTACCGGTGCAAGTTTTACCCCGGGCAGTGCGCTGATGCCGTAAATCCCTATGCCCAGACGCACCATATCGAATTGGTACTGAGGGAATCTCTCGATGCCTGCCGAATTCAGGATGTGCCACATAGGCTTGTAGCCAAGCGAGTCGGAAAGTGCCCCGGCATTCTGTTGAAACAGTTTAATCTGTCCCAGCGTGAAATCGTCGTTTTCAGGCTCATCCGAAGCTGCAAGATGAGAAAAGATGGACTTTACCCTCACCCTGTCGGTCTTGGAGAGATAGTCCTCGAGTTCTGCCAGTTCCGAAGTCACAAAGCCCAGACGGTGCATGCCGGTGTCCAGCTTGATGTGTATGGGGAAGTTGCGTATGTCCCGTTCTTCCAATGTCTTGCACAGAATGTCCAAAGCACTTGTATTCGGGATGCTGGGCTCCAGATTGTTGTCAATGATTTCATTGAAGAAGTCTGTCCCGGCAGTAAGCACGAGTATGGGCTTGTGTATGCCGGCTTCCCTCAGCTCCATTCCCTCCACCGGATAAGCCACTGCAAGGTAGTCGGCTCCGGCTTCAGTCATCATTTTCGCAAATTCCACTGCACCGTGCCCGTAGGCATTGGCCTTGACCAGCACCAGCATTTTGGTTTGGGGCTTGAGCAGTCCCCTGAAATATCTATAGTTGTCACGACATCCGGAAAGGTCCAGTTCGAGACGTGAAAAATCATTTTCTCCGAACATTGCATTCTAATTTGAAAAGGAGTGCAAAAGTACGACTTTTTTGCTATTTTTGCGAAATACCTGCCTAATGTTTTTGGCATAAGAAAACGGAATATTATATAATTTGAGAATATGAATTATCTTTTTTTGGCCGAAGGATTCGAAATAGTCGAAGCTATGGCACCGGCAGATATGATTTCAAGAGCCGGAATCCCCCTTACAACAGTCTCTATCAGTCAGGAGCGCTTGGTCTCAAGCTCCCACGGAATCCAAGTTTTCTCGGATATTGATTGGGATGAATTCAAGTCCGGAATCGCTGTCGAGGAACTTCGTGCGGATGACATTCTGATTTTTCCGGGAGGGATGCCGGGTTCAGTCAATCTGGCTGAAAAGACTGAACTTATGGACATTCTCCAGAAACATTTCGGCAGGGGAGGCAATGTGGCAGCAATCTGCGCAGCTCCAAGTGTGGTCTTGGGCAAGCTGGACGGCATCGCAGACAGGAAAATGTGCTGCTATCAGGGTTTTGAGCAGGCCTTGATTGAAAAAGGGGCCCTGGTGGATGTTAAGAATGGCGTAGTTATTGATAGGAATATGGTAACATCCCGGGGAGCGGGTCACGCGATTGCATTCGGACTTGCAATCGTGTCTCTTTTGCGGGGTCAGGCTCAGGCAGACAAAGTTGCAGGGGCAATAATGCTGTAAGCTCTGATGAGGGGTGCAGTGAAAGTTGAATTTGATAAAAAGAATTATGTCTATTTGGGTTATAATGTTTGCAGTGATGCTGCTCAGCTTTGCGGTGCAGCAGGTGCTCGAAAACAAATTCCGGAAATATTCCGAGATTTCGAATTCCGGCAGAATGACAGGGGCTGAAGTTGCAGTCCGTATGCTGGAATATTATGGCATACACAATGTCAAAGTGCGTGAGACCGAAGGCTTCCTGACGGACCATTTCGACCCACGCTCAATGACGGTCAACCTCAGTCGTGCGGTTTATTCAAGCAGTTCCATCGCTGCTGCGGCAGTGGCGGCCCACGAATGCGGACACGTTGTGCAGCACGCTCAGGGCTATGCTCCAGTCAGGCTGCGTACAGCATTGGTTCCGGTGGTCAATTTCTGCAATATGACCGTGCAGTGGGTGCTGCTTGCGGGTGTTCTCCTGATAAATGTATTCCCTATGCTCATTTGGGTCGGAATAGTGCTCTTTGCAATGACTACTTTATTCAGTTTTGTAACCCTTCCTTGCGAAATCAACGCCAGCCAGAGGGCTGTGGCCTGGTTGAGCAATACGGGTGTGGTGACTGATGCGGAAAGACCTATGGCTGTGGATGCCCTCAAATGGGCTGCATACACCTATGTAATTGCGGCTATCGGTTCCCTCGCAACCCTGTTCTATTATATAGGTATCGCTTCCAGACGAAATTAGTTCAATTGACCGGGTAGTCAGGATTGCTTCTCATAGAGTTCCAGAAGGCGGAGTTCCTTTTCGTCAATTTCTGTAAGCAGTCCGCCTATACGCTCCGAAGCCTTGAGAGTCTGTTCCATATCCGACCCCGGATTGCTGAGCAGTTCCTCAAGGCTCTTCTTTTCTGCTCCGAGCTTGTCCAGATCGGCTTCCAGAGCCTCCAGTTCCTTCTGTTCTTTCCAAGTGAGTTTCTTCTTTGTCACCTTCTCCTGTTTTTGCACGGGTTTAGATGCCGCCTCCGCTGCCCGAAGTTGGGATTTTTCCGCAGCCTCAAGTGCCTTGATGTATTCCCGGTACTCGCTGTAGCCTCCTATGAAATCCTTCACCTTGCCGTTCCCGGTAAAAATCAACAGGTGGTCCACCAGCCTGTCCAGAAAATGCCTGTCGTGCGAGACTATGACCAGACTGCCCTGATAGTCCTTGAGATATTCCTCCAGCACATTCAGAGTCACAATGTCCAGGTCGTTGGTCGGCTCGTCCAGAATCAGCAGGTTCGGCTGACGCATCAGTATGGTCAGAAGATAGAGTCTGCGCCTTTCCCCTCCGCTGAGTTTTGAAACCTTGTTGTTGAGCATATCGTGGGGAAAGAGGAAGCGGTTGAGCAGGCTCGTGTCATTGACGGTTTCAAGCACGGTCTGGTCCTCATCGAAACTCATTCCGCTCTGGCGGTAATAGCCCACTTTCACAGACTCACCCCTTTCAATCGTTCCGGTGTAACCTCCGAGGTTTCCTGTAAGCAAATCTATGAATGTGCTTTTGCCCACTCCGTTCCTGCCCACTATGCCCACCTTCTCACCCCTGGAGAAATTGTAGGAAAAGTGGTCCAGATAACACTCGTCACCATAGTGGAAACTCACATCCTTGCAGTCTATAATCTTGCTGCCCAGGCGGTTGGCAAGTTTGGCCACGGAGGAAAATCCGCTGCCGCTCATCCCTTCGCTCACTCCGGACATGTCCACGCTCTTCTGACGTATGACCTCTTCCGACCTGTCCTTCAATTTGTAGAAAGCGTCAATCCTGTATTTCGCCTTGCCGGAGCGGGCGCAGGGGGTGCTTCTTATCCATTCCAATTCGCGTCGCAGGATATTGCGCACCTTGTCGGTGTTGGCATTCCAGTTGGATATGCGCTCGTCCCTTTTCTCCAGATAGTTCTCATAATCACCGCGATAGGTATAGACTGCACCCCTTTCCATCTCCATCACAATATTGCAGACGCTGTCCAGAAAATACCTGTCGTGGGTAACCATCAGCAAGGTGCAGCGGGAACGCTTCAGATAGTTCTCAAGATATTCTATGGCATCTATGTCAAGATGGTTCGTGGGCTCGTCCATTATGAGGAACTCGGCTTCGGAGGCCAGCATCTGAGTCAGTGCAACCCTCTTCACCTCGCCTCCAGACAGTTCCTCCATAGTCCTGCTGCCGTCCCCGAGGCGGAATTCCGTGAGAATGCGTTTGACCCTCCTTTCATATTCCCAGAGATGCTCCTGGTCCAGCCCCACGGTGAAATCCCGGATGCTCTCCATTATCTGCGTGAAAATCTCCCGCTTCGGGTCGAACTCATACTCCTGTTCCAGAAATGCGATGCGTATGTCCTTGAGAAACATTATCTTACCGCCGGAGTCACTCTTGTCCTTTCCGGCGAGTATGCGCATCAGGGAAGTCTTGCCGGTTCCGTTAGGTGCAATGAGGGCGATTTTGTCGCCCTCATTCACATTGAAACTTATGTTCTCGAAAAGGACTTTAGGCCCGTAGGATTTCGAGATGTTTTCGATTTGCAGATAACTTGCCATATTATTCTCTTTCAGCCACTTTGTCCGGGCTCATCACCACTTCGACATAATTGCCCTGGGTGAGGAATGCCTGTGCGGCAGCCTTGATTTCCTCCGGATTCAGACTTCC
>JALFGP010000020.1 GCA_022777205.1 Rikenellaceae bacterium | reverse complement strand
CCGGGACATCACGGCAGAACACAGGAATAGTGGCCACCCTTTCCGGTCTTGACCGCAAGGAGGTGGACAAGGCTTTCGCCCGGCTCAAGAAGGACGGAGCCATCGTATCACCTGTCCGCTGCAAGTGGCAGCCGGCAGAGTAAGATCTGATTTACAAAAGACAGGAGAGGAGGCCGTTTTGCTATATCTTGTTTGTTATTGTTTCTTGGTTTACATACTTATAGGATTGATATTCAATAACTTATAAGCAAATGTTCGAATAAGGGATTTTTTCATGCTTATTATGCATCATTCTCCGGAAGAAGGATCTGATTAGTCTTCTCTTCAAAAAGATACTTTGAAACCCAGTACGCGTATAAGGCAGACGGAATGAAGAGGAATGTCTTGCCATCAATGGTTGAACTTCCAAGTTTTGACTTTGTGGTTACAATGATTTTTCGTATGCCATCGTTTACTTCAAGGAACTTCCTGAGTGACTTGAGCTGACTAGGGTCTTCATAAAACTTGTCTGTCCATTTGATCTCAGCAAGAGAGAAAGCCTTCTGTGAGGCCGCCTCTACCCATACAATGTCAACCTCCCCCTTTTCTCTACCTTTACTCCAATTCGCATAATAGAAATTTGTCTTGTCTCCAAGTATCCACTGGTCATAGATAGCTGTTTCCACCATCTCTCCGCAAGCGTCATCGCTTTCACTGATTGGTGTGTACAGGGCACAGCGCAGCGTAGGGTTGGTGAGGTATATTTTCATCGAGGTGACACGTTGCATCTTCTTGGCACTCTGGTCAATACGGTTCACGACTTTTATCAAGAATGCCGCCTCAAGATATTCAAGGTATTTCTTGATTGTTTCCTTTTTGATACCCGCCTCCCTTGAGAGCGTCTCGTAGGAGAATTCATTGCCGCTGCGGAAAGCGATATGAAGGAAGAGTTTGTTAAGTTCCTGGATATCTGATATACCATATAGGCTTGGAAGGTCGCGGAGCAGGACTTTTTCAACAATATCATTCTTGATGTATTGCCCGGGGTTCTCTTTTATTTTTTCTGAAAACACAACCTCCGGATAACCGCCATAGTTGATATACTCGAAGAAGTCTTCGTTCAGTTTGTCTATATCAAGTGTACCATACGGACATATTGAGCGGTCTGTTTCTTCAATGACATTTCCATCTCTCTGCTGGAGCTTGAGGAATTCGAAGAATGTCAATGGCGGGAGCATGAAATCGGTGAATCGGCCAGCACCACTTTCGTTGCTCTTCATCTTCAATGCGGCGGCAGCGGAACCTGATGCGACGAATTTTGATTTGCGGTAGGTATCGACCATTGACTTGAGATGAACTTCCCAGTCTTTCAGGTACTGGATTTCATCATAAAAAACAAAGAACCCATTCACGTCTTCTTTATGAATAGCTGTGCGTGCATACGAAAACAAATCATCAAGAGAAACATTGCTGTAAATAGGTGTGTCGATTGACATGTATATGATTCTTTGGGGATCAACGCCACTGTCTATCAGCCGCTTGATGCAATGGTAAATCATCACTGTCTTTCCGACACGTCTCGGCCCCATGAGGATGGCAGCCCTGCGAAGTGAAAGATCCGCTACTATTGGATAGAACAGATCGATATATGGCCTGCGTGGCATTGCATCATAGTCATCTGCAATCTTTCCTGACTGCCACCATGGATTGTCAAAGATAAGCCTTTTGATTATCTGTTCTTTCTGCTGTTGATCGTACTTACTCATTTCATTGCATTTTATTGATGCAAATTTAGTAAATTTCTCTTAATATTACAGAATCATGCATAATAAGAGGTAAAACAGTACCTTATTATTACATTTATTCTAAAACTATCGACTGTAGCAAAATAAACAGCCACTCGCCTCTGGAAAGCAATGGTAGAATTATTTTCAGCTGCCATTGTAGGGATTCAGAAAGCTTCAAATTTACTTTATTCTGCCGATTGCTCGAATTATGTACGTAATCGGCAGAATAAGCTATAGTTTATTTTGCCGATTGCTGTTCTTTTTATATCTTTGCGGCAAAATAAGAATGATATGAGTGTAATTGTCGGCAGAAAATCTGAAATTGAGGAGTTGGAGAAACTCTATTCCAGTGACCGGCCCGAGTTTGTCGCTTTGTATGGCAGGAGACGTGTGGGCAAAACATATCTCATCAAGCAGGTGTTTAAGGACCGGCTGACATTTCAGCATACTGGCGTGTCTCCTGTGGACCGGAGTGATGACAAGAACCGGTTGAGGACTCAGCTGGAAAGTTTCTATTATTCATTGCTGAACTATGGGCTTGAGGGATTCAATCCTCCCAAAACTTGGATGGAAGCATTCTTTCAGTTGTCCCAACTGCTCAAGAAACTCGATAATGGACAGCGAATGCTCATTTTCTTTGATGAATTGCCGTGGATGGATACCCCACGCAGCCGTTTCCTGTCCGCTTTTGAGAACTTCTGGAACGGATGGTGCAGCGACCACGACAATATTATGCTCATCGTCTGCGGCAGTGCAACCTCGTGGATGCTACGCAATATTTCCCGCAGCAAGGGCGGCTTGTACGGGCGTCTTACCTGTGAAATCAAGTTGTCCCCATTCACATTGAAAGAATGCGAGGAATATTTTGAAAATGAGAACATTGAACTGTCACGCTACGACATCCTGCAATCCTATATGGTTTTCGGTGGCATTCCTTATTATTTGAGTTATTTCCGTAAAGGATACAGTTTCGAGCAGAATGCGGATATGATTCTTTTCGGGGACAAGCCGAGGCTGAAAGACGAGTTCAATAGGCTTTTCAAAGCGATTTTTGACAATGCGGAGGATTGCAAGAAAATAATAGGCCACCTTGCAACTCGCAATTACGGCTATACTCGGGAGGAAATCGCAGAAGCAACAAATCTCCCGCTGGGAGGTGGTCTCACTCAGACTTTAAGCGCATTGGCGGAAAGTGACTTCATCATCCGATATAGCCCATACGGGAAGTCTCAGGGGGAATTTTACAAGCTTGTTGACACTTTTTGCCTTTTCTGGTTGAAGTTTGTTGAGCCGAATCAGGCGGATGCGTCCTTTGTCAATGACAATTTCACATCGGACATTATGAATTCGTGGAAAGGTGTCGCATTTGAACAGGTATGCTGGAACCATATTCCGCAAATAAAGGCTGCACTCGGAATATCCGGTGTCAAGACAAGCATATCCACATGGAATGTAAAAGGAGAAGACGGCGAGCCGGGCATCCAGGTCGATTTGTTGATTTTCCGGGACGACAATATTGTCAATCTCTGTGAAATGAAATTCAGCAGTTTTTCATACTCAGTGGACAAGAATGAGGAAACAAGACTGATCCAGCGGGTGGAGACACTCAAAAAGACTCTCTCACCCAAGCAGAAAGCCCATTTGACGCTTATTACCTCCTACGGTCTCCATCAGGGAAAGCACAGCGGAAAGATACAGAAGGTCATCACTATGGACAATCTCTTTGCATAGTATCAGTCTTGACAGATTTTTGAACAAAACATAAAACTTGGCGTAATCCACAAATAATTGTGAGATTGCGCCAGGTTATTTCAGGTGTCCGGATGTTAGGATTTAAGCTTTACTCAAGAACAAACGAAGAGCGAAGCAGTGAACGGGAATCCGATGAAGGACCGACCATAACATCGAACTCACCCGGTTCCACCACATATTTGAGCTCCGAATTGTAGAAACCGAGTTTTGCGGAATCCAGTTCGAGTTCGATTGTCATTTCGCTGCCAGCCTTGACGCAAACCTGTCTGAAGCCCTTGAGCTCCTTGACAGGACGTGTGATGCTGCCCACCTTGTCTCGGATGTAGAGCTGCACGGTCTCGGTGATGTCCCGCTCTGACGGGTTCTTGAGCTTCACGCTCACGCTGAGTTTGTCTCCGACCGCAGCCTTGGCAGAGGAAAGTTTCAAATCCGAATACTCCACTTTGCCATAGCTCAGACCATATCCGAAAGGATACAAAGGAGCATTCACAACATCTTGATAAAGAGAAATATACTTCTTGTAAGGCTGGAAATCTCCAGCAGGACGTCCGGTGTTCTTGTGGTTGTAGTGAATCGGAATCTGGCCCACGCAACGAGGGAAGCTGACGGTCAATCTTCCGGAAGGATTCACATCCCCGCTCAACACATCCGCAATGGCATTTCCGGCTTCGGAACCAAGATGCCAGGCATATACGATTCCGTCCACGTTTTCATCCTCCCAGTCCAGAACCAAAGGTCTTCCGGACATAACCACCAGTACCACAGGCTTTCCGGTCGCCACCAGTTCCTTCAGCAATCCTCTTTGAGGCTCCGGAATGGTGATGTCCGCTCTGGAGGAACCCTCTCCGCTCATTTCTGCAAGCTCACCCATAGCAGCCACAATCACATCCGATTTCTTTGCAATTGAAAGAGCCTCCTTGCGGAGTTTGTCGGATGGGATGTCCCACCCGCGGTCCTTCCTGTCGTGGAAGGAAATCTGATTCTCAAGCGCCTCATTCTCAAGCACGTGGCAACCTCTAGCAAACTTCACATTCTCAGCCCCGAACCTCTGCTGCAGACCCTGAAGCAAAGTCACCGGACGATGGTTCTTCGGCTTTATTGCCCAGCAACCTATCATCTCCATACTCAAATCAGCAAGCGGCCCTACGACTGCAATCTTCTTCCCCGGGGCAAGAGGCAGCACCTCGGACTCATTCTTGAGCAGCACAATGCTCTGCGCTCCCATTTTGCGGGCTACAGCCCTGTTCTGTGCACTTCCGTTGAGTTCCAACTCCTCCGGACGGTTATATTTGTACGGATTTTCAAACAGTCCGAGTTTCTTCTTCAACTCCAGCACCCTGCGGCAAGCCCTGTCCACAATCGCCTCATCCACAAGGCCTTCCCTTACTGCGTCGGCCAATGTCGTGCTGAATCCTTCAGAAACCATATCCATATCGACCCCCGCATTTGCGCTGCGCACAGAAGCTTCTTTCAAATCTGCAGCGGCACCGTGTTGCAAAATCTCTCTGATGGCAGCATAGTCTGTGACAAGCATACCCTGAAATCCCATAATGTCCCGCAAAACTGTCTGCAGCATATATTTATGACAGGTCAAAGGCAAGGATTCGAACTCGTTGAAGGATGACATAGCCGTCAAAGCTCCTGCATTGACCGCAGCCTGATAAGGCCACAGATATTCATTGAACATCTGCTGACGGCTCATATCAACTGTATTGTAATCACGTCCGGCTTGCGGAGCTCCGTAAAGTGCGAAATGCTTTACGCAAGCCGCGATGTCAGTAGGCTTGTCAAGATTGCCCTGAAAACCTCTCACCTGGGCAGCTGCAATTTCTCCTCCAAGATAAGGGTCCTCACCGGCTCCTTCCGCAATTCTGCCCCAGCGCGGGTCGCGGGCAATGTCGCACATAGGGGTGAAGGTCCAGGAAATGCCGTCCCGGCTTGCTTCCTGACCGGCAACCTGACAAGCCTCAGTGATGGTCTCAAGGTTCCAGGAAGAAGCCATTGCCAAAGGTATCGGGAAGCAGGTTTCATATCCGTGAATCACATCCAGTCCGAAAACAAGGGGAATTCCGAGTCTGGTCTGTTCGACTGCAATTTTCTGCAATGCAGCAGCAGTCTTACCTCTTTCGTTAAGAATGCTTCCAACTTGTCCTGAACGAATTTTGACATCAATTACTGTATTCTCAATGGTGCCGGTGAGAACACCGCTAACCAGCTGGTTCATCTGTCCGATTTTCTCCTCCAGAGTCATCTTCGCCATCAGGGAGTCGATGCTGAAATTTTCCTGCGCAAAGCCCGAAACCATTGCCAGGCATAAGCTTAGTGTTGTTAAAAGGGGTTTCTTCATATAGTTTTGAAATTTTTGCACCCGATCAGGCCGGGTATGTTTTGGGGCTACAAATATACATTAAAAATAATTTCGAAAATGAGATAAAGTCCAAAGAATTCCCCTATATTTGTGGTGACGTTATAACGTGACCACAAATGGATACTATTACAATTTATCACGGTTCCACAAATATTGTGACTCCCGTTTTCGGAGAAGGGAAGACCTATAACGATTACGGGCAAGGATTCTATTGTACAGAAAATCTTGAAATGGCCAAGGAATGGGCCTGTTCACAAGACTCTGACGGGTATGCCAACCAGTACATCCTGAACTTGGAGGGGCTGACAATTCTTCATCTGAATGAACCTCAATACAACATCTTGAATTGGCTTGCCATTCTCCTCGAAAACAGAAGATTCTCAGTTGCAGAAGGTCTTCCGTATGAAGCGAAGCACTATATTCTGGACAATTTCCTTCCTGAATACAAGTCCTATGATATCATCAAGGGATACAGGGCAGATGATTCCTATTTCTCATATGCGAGGGATTTCATCAGCAACACCCTTTCTCTCAGAGATCTTAAACAAGCGATGATGCTGGGAAAGTTAGGAGAACAGGTGGTTCTGAAAAGCAAACGTGCTTTTGAGTCTATCACAAAGGGGGAGATTATTCCGGCAGACAGGAGTGAATACTTTGCCAGATATTGCAAAAGGGACCGCTTGGCCAGGGAGAATTACAAGGCGATTACCTCGCATTCATTCTCTTCAAATGAAATTTATGTCATTGACCTTATCAGAGGAGGAATAAAGAATGGAGACCCGCGCTTATAACGAAGCATATCTTCCGTATGCGATGGAGAATCTTGCGGCTATGATTGATTGTGGTATAAACCAGTGCGGTTTTCCACCTCAGCTGTTTTATCGGATGTTCCTGACAAGCGGAGTCGCCAGTCAGATAGAGAAGGGTAATCCACGCTATCTCGCAGGGCTTTCAGGAGCAGAACTCGCCAGCCGGGTCATTGAACTCGTTGCTGGAGAGTCACCGAAGGAAATTGACGGGACATTCAGCATCTCTCCTGAGTACTGGGCAGGCTGGGTTCTGGCATACTATCAGTGGAAATCAGGAAAATCCTTCCGCCTCATTAATGATAATGGCCTTGACATAGAAAAAATCATTGCGCTGTACCATCCGCTTCACGAAGCGGATCTCGACAAGTTCGCCTCAGTGGCTGATAGGATAATAACGGAAACAGTCAATTCGTCCGCAAGTCCCTTGAAGAAAGCGAGGGAACGATGCGGACTGACTCAGGAGGACTTGTCCCGAATATCCGGAGTATCCCTCAGAATGATTCGTGCCTATGAACAAAAAGCGCAGGACATTGCTAAAGCAAACTTCAGCACAATTGAAAGGTTGCAGTCAGTCCTGCACGCCGACTTCAGTGAACTTTAGGGAAACAATGATTGTGGGTAAACTCACATCCCTATGGCCAATCTTTCCACATAAATTGCTATCTTTGCGCCCCGAACACACTACAGATACACAATATGAAAAAGTTTTGGTCAATTTTGGCGGTGGCGCTTGCCTCCTGCAGTGCTCCTGCCGTTTACGATTGGGCTCCTGCCGGGGATAAAATCAGTACCCCCTGGGCAGCCGAAGTGAATCCTGAAAATGCCCGTCCGGAATATCCGCGTCCGCAGATGGTGCGCAAGGACTGGAAGAACCTCAATGGTCTTTGGGACTATGCCATCACTCCTGCAAGCCTAACTATGATGGAGGAGGCCGACGGGAAAATACTCGTGCCTTTCTGCGTGGAGTCATCCCTTTCCGGAGTGGGACGCAGAGTAGGTAAGGATGAGGTGCTCTGGTACAGGACCACCATTGAAAGTCCGGAGTCCTGGGAGAAGACCCTCCTGCATTTCGATGCAGTGGACTGGGCTGCGGATGTTTACGTGAACGGTGAGCTTGCACTCAGCCACACCGGAGGATTTACAGCCTTCAGTCTGGATGTAACCGAGGCTCTAAAGAACGGCCCTGCAGAAATCGCCGTGAGGGTATTTGACCCTACCGACGATCCTGCCTGGTCCATCCCTCGCGGCAAGCAGGTGTGCAATCCGAACGGAATATGGTACACCCCTGTGACTGGAATATGGCAGACCGTGTGGATGGAAAATGTGCCGGAGGCGGGATATATAGCCGACTACAATGTGCGCACTGACATTTCCACGGGCGAAATAGCGGTTACAGCAATATGCGAAGGTGCTGCCGAAGGCGACGAGATTGCGGTTGAGGTACTCCGTCCGAAAATAGGCTATAATCCCGAGAAGCCCGGCTGTAGCATTTTTGCCGTTGCCAAGGCTCAGGCACCTGCAGACGGAGAAGTGATAAACAGAATTGCAGAGCCTAAACTCTGGAGCGTGGATAGCCCATATCTCTACGGCCTCAAAATATCCCTTCTTCGTGACGGCAAGGTCATAGACAGCGTTCAGGGTTATACCGCAATGCGCAAGATTTCCGAAAAAGCGGACGAGGCGGGAGTGAAGAGACTTGCCCTCAACGACGAAATCCTCTTCCAGTTCGGCCCTCTGGACCAGGGATGGTGGCCTGACGGACTCTATACCGCTCCGACTGCCGAGGCAATGGCTTTAGACATCGAAAAGACCAAGGAGCTGGGTTTCAATATGATACGCAAGCACATCAAGGTTGAGCCATCCAGATGGTTCTACGACTGCGACCGTCTCGGAATGTTGGTTTGGCAGGATATGCCTAGCATCGGCTGTTATGCCAAGCGCGAAGACTGGGGCCAGGGCAAGGATTATTACGGGTCCGGTGCTGATTATTGGGCAATCAATGATAATATTAAGGCCAACTATTATAAGGAATGGACCGAAATCATCAATCAGGTGAAGAAGTTCCAGTGCATAGTGGTGTGGGTGCCGTTCAATGAGGCCTGGGGCCAGTTCGACACCAAGGCAGTGGCAGACTACACCAAGGCTCTCGACCCTTCCCGTCTGGTGAATGCCTCATCCGGCGGAAATTGGATTGAAGGAGCCGGAGATATACTCGACACACATAACTATCCTCACCCTCAGATGCGTATTCTGGATGACAAGATGGTGAATGTCTTGGGCGAATACGGCGGCATAGGTTATCCTCTTGAGGGTCATCTTTGGGAAACAGGACGTAACTGGGGCTATATCCAGTTTGAGGACACTGAGGCAGTGACCGACATGTATGTGACCTACGCCAACGACCTCTTGGATATCAAGCAGAATGACAAATGTGCTGCTGCGGTCTATACCCAGACCACGGATGTGGAAATCGAGGTTAACGGTTTCTATACCTACGACCGCAAGGTGCTGAAAATGAACGCAGAACGTGTGCGGGAAGCAAACCGCAGGGTGATAGAGGCAGCGAATGTTCCGGAATTGCCGATAGTTTCTCCATACAGCTTCCACGGTGAATTCCCTATTGACAGCTACGGTCACACCAATCTCTACAAACTCCAGTGCGGCGACCTCACAATGCAGGTGACTGATTTCGGTGCAAGGGTTATTTCCCTCTTCGCTCCGGACCGTGAGGGAGTCGTGGATGATGTTGTGGTGGGTTATGATGACATATTCAGATATCTGGACAACAAGGGAGAGCGCTTTCTGGGAGCAACTGTGGGCCGGGTGGCAAACCGTATAGGCGGAGGCAAGTTCGAACTGGACGGCAAGACTTACAATCTGCCGAAGAACAACAACGGCCAGACTCTGCACGGTGGACTCAAGGGAGTGGATATGGTGAAATGGAGCGTCGTTTCCCGCACCCCTTCTTCAATAACTCTGAAACTCGTTTCTCCTGACGGTTCCGACGGTTTCCCGGGCAATCTCACAATCCTGCTCACCTACACACTGACCCCGGACAATGCCCTTGACATCAAGTATGAGGCAACCACGGACAGGGCCACTCCGGTGAACCTTTCCAACCACGCCTTCTACAATCTCCGAGGCAGCAAGGGAGGCACAATCCTCGACCACATCCTCACCATCCCGGCTTCGGGCATCACACCTGTAGACCAATATCTCATCCCGACCGGAGAAATTATGCCGGTGGAGGGCACTCCTTTCGATTTCCGCGAGCCTCACGCGATAGGGGAAAGAGTGGGGGCTGCACATCAGCAGCTTGCTTTCGGAGGCGGTTACGACCACAACTGGGTGCTGGACACCCCTGCCGACGGACAGTTGCACAAGGTATGCGAACTCAGTGAGCCTGAAAGCGGCCGCGTGATGGAGGTCTATTCCGACCAGCCGGGTCTGCAGTTCTATTGCGGCAACTTTTTTGACGGGAGTTATGCCGGCAAGAAAGGTCAAATCATAGGCTATCGCGAGGCTCTGGCTCTCGAGACTCAGAAGTTCCCGGATGCAGTGCACCACCCGTCCTTCCCGAACACCATACTCCGTCCAGGCGAAACTTACACCCAGCACACGGTCTATAAGTTCTCTGCACGATAGTTGTTTTTATTGAGAAAAATGCGGAATGGAAACCGAGGTTTTTATTCCGCATTTCTCTTTCATAGGTCAAATCAGCATCTCAAACAACTTGTTGTTCTGATTGATGTATTCGTAGGACATTCCGTTTGCCTCCATACGGCGGATCAGGGCCTCATAGTCCTCCTTGGCAGCCACTTCTATGCCGATGAGGGCGGGACCTTCCTCCTTGTTGGTCTTTTTGATGTACTGAATGTACACCAGGTTGTCGGAAGGGCCCACTATGTCTCTGATGAAGGCGAGCAGTGCACCTGACCTCTGTGGGAAGTTTACCAGGAAGTAGTGCTTGAGTCCTTCATACACAAGTGACTGTTCGCGGATTTCCTCCATACGGGTGATGTCGTTGTTGCTGCCGGAGATGATGCAGGCCACATTCTTGCCCTTGATCATATCCTGACAGAAACGCAGGGCTGCCACTGAAAGCGCTCCAGCAGGCTCCACCACGGTTGCATTCTTGTTGTACATCTCGATTATGGTCGAGCAGACAGCCCCTTCAGGAACGGGGATTATGTCGTCCAGCACCTCCTTGCAGATGGCGTAGGTCAGACGTCCAGGCTTCTTTACGGCTGCTCCGTCCACGAATTTGTTGATATGGTCCATATCCACCACATGCCCGGCCTCCAGCGAAGCCTTCATACTTGCTGCTCCGGCAGGCTCCACACCTATGACCTTGCACTCCGGCCAGACCTGCTTGATGTAGGCGCCCAACCCGGAAGCCAGACCGCCTCCGCCGATGGGAATGAACACGAAATCCGGTCTGTCCTTGGCCTGATGTTCTATTTCATATCCTATAGTGCCCTGACCTTCAATGATTTTCTCGTCATCAAAAGGCGGGATGAAGGTCTTTCCGCAGCGTGCCGCATATTTCTGTGCTGCGTCATTGGCCTCGTCGAAAGTGTCTCCGGTAAGCACTATGTCCACATACTGTTTTCCGAACATATTCACCGCCTCGATTTTCTGTCGGGGAGTCGTGACGGGCATATATATGGAACCCAGAATCTTCAGCTTGTTGCACGAGAATGCCACTCCCTGGGCGTGGTTGCCTGCTGATGCACAGACAATTCCGTATCTCAGCACATCCGGGGCTATGGAGCTGATTTTGTTATAGGCACCACGTATCTTGTAGGAACGCACCCTCTGCAAGTCCTCCCTTTTCAAGAAGACATTGCATCCGTATTTTTCGGAAAAATGTGCGTTGTACTGATATGGGGTAGGTTCAATGATTTCCTCAAGTTTTGCTGATGCCTTCTCAATGTCTGCAACAGTCGGAAAATAGATATTCTGGTCCATAATATAATTGTCAATTCAAGATTATCAGCACCGCAGAAGGATGGCTGAATTCTATGGAAATTCTGTCGGCGCAGGAACGGTTGCGCACACCCTGCCACCAGTTGTCGAACACCACTCCGTCCAGAGGCCATTGCAAGCCCGTGGATTTGAGCCTGAGACTGTTGTCGGGAGTGAAAACGGATACTGTACGGCCTTCGCCGCAATCAATGGTATCGTTCCAGGTCAGCACAAACGCTGTGGTATAGTCGGAAATGATTTCGAAATTGTGACCCGGAAGGTCCTTGCTCAGCTGCATCAGCTGCCCGTAGTTTCCGATGGTGTGGTCTTCGCATTTGCCCGTGGCTCCGAAAATCTGGATCTGAGTGGCCTCGGGCCATCTTCCGCAGGCATATTTCACCGCTTTGGCAATGTCGGCATCGTCCTGCTCCTCAATCTTCACGGCAATGTCCGCAAATCTTCCCGGATTCACAATCGAGTCCATATCCCCGACTATGGCATCGGGCAGGCGACCATCCGAAAAATCGAGATAATTGTCTATTGCTCCGTCACAGCATACCACCGCATCAGCCGTAGCTATGAGATAGCGTGGGAAATCAGTCCCGGGAAACTCCCCGTTTGCAATTATTGCAATCCTGTTCATTTAACCGTATAGTTTTCAGGTTCCCGGAAGCCGAGCAGGAAGGACTTCGCGTCCATTCTCTTCTTGCCTGCCATCTGGAGGTCGGTCAGGGCCACGGCTCCGTCTGCTGTCGCAACTGCCAAGATGCCCTTGCCGTCACTCAGTATCTGTCCCGGAACAACTGTTCTGCCTGATCTGAGTCTTTCATAATCTTCGGTAGAGAGTCTCTCAGCAAAGAACACCTTCATTGTGAGAGGGTTTTCCCCTTCTTTGGAGATTTCAGTCCAGGCCGTAGGATAAGGGCTCATACCTCGCACAAAGTTGCAGACCTGCACGGAAGGCTTGTTCCAGTCTATGCGGCACATCTCCTTGGTGATTTTCGGAGCTCCCTTGAGCACCTCCGCTCCCTGGATGAAACTGCGCTGCACCCTGAACTCCACAGAACCTTCTATGAGAGCTTCCACCGTCTGCTCCACGAGGTCCGCACCCAGCACCATCAGTTTGTCGTGCAGAGTGCCGGCCGTATCAGTCGGAAGTATAGGGCACTGTTCCCGGTACATTATCTTTCCGGTGTCCACGCCCGCGTCAATCATAAAGGTGGTCACTCCGGTCATATTCTCTCCGTTGATGATGGCCCAGTTGATCGGGGCGGCACCTCTGTACTGAGGCAGGAGGGCAGCGTGAAGATTGAAGGTGCCGAGTTTCGGTATGCTGAACACCGCTTCCGGCAGAAGTCTGAATGCCACCACCACGAAAAGGTCCGGTTTCCAACTCCTGAGTTCTTCCAAGAAGGCTTCATCCTTGAGGGAAACAGGCTGGAGCAGAGGCAGGTTGTGGGCAAGCGCATATTCCTTGACTGCGCTGCAGCTTACCTTCATACCCCTTCCGCAGGGCTTGTCCACGGCAGTCACCACTCCCACCACGTCATACCCCTTCTGCACAAGTCTGTCGAGGGCTGCCACCGAGAATTCCGGCGTACCCATAAACACAATACGAGTCTTTTTGAACAATCCCATAAATTTGGCTTTGATTTTTCTGAATTTTGCTTTTATGTTGTCTGCATTGAAAAGGGAAGCATCGTGAACGGCTTTCCAGGTGAGCCAGATGCCTATAGGCCCCAGCACAACGCTGGATATGAATACGCCCAACTCCGGAGACACGGCCCCGTCCCTTGCAAGTTTCTTCCCGGAAATGTCTATAACCCAATAGAATACGAAAAAGAGCACGGAGATGATAGCCGGTGTTCCGAGTCCACCTTTGTGTATTAGTGCGCCCAGAGGAGCTCCGATGAGGAAGAAGATGAAGCAGGCGAGGGAAAGCGCAAACTTGCTGAATATCTCAATGTCTATGCCCCTGAGCACCCTCGTGTGGTAGCTCACGTCATTGGCATACATTGAAAGCGTGGTCTGCAGTTCCTCCGCCTTGTTCTTGGCCCTTTCCACGGCGCGGATTTCAGCATCCAGCTCCTTCCATTCTCCAATGTTTTCCGCAGTGAGAGGGGTATGCCGCTGGGCAATGAAGCTCGAGTCCATCTGCCTGTGATACCTCAACCCGGACCTCTGTCCCTTCACATTCCTCGAGTTCTCCTCCCAGGCGGCATTGTTGATGCCTCCAATGGAATCTTTCCCGTGATTCAAGTCCTTGAGGCTCATCGACTTCACCTGGTCGCTGTACCTTGCGGAGTCGGATTTCTGGAAAGCGTAGTTCTCCAGAGGAATGATTATCTGCTGCTTCCTGAATTCAATTTCCTGGAGCTGAAGGGTGGTGTCCCTGTATCTTCTGGTGTTGGTTTCCTCGAAATTGGAACCGTCGAAGAGGGTGAAATACAGGTAGGACTTATCCTTGGACATAGTCATCATCGCGGAATCGGCGACGGTCAGACTGGTATTGCCCTTTTTGCCCGTGTGGTTATAGACCATAGTCTTGTACATCATCCCGGTCTTGTCGTTCCGGTCCTCAATGCGCAGGATATATCCATCGATGCCGTCGTAGAAGGTGCCGGTCGGGATTTTGATTTCCTCCTTGGTGCGGCCTATGTCGTCACGCAGGGTGTAGATTTCGTTGTAGGCCACGGGGATGAGATCGTTG
Organism: Rikenellaceae bacterium; assembly: GCA_022777205.1. Classification (GTDB taxonomy): domain Bacteria; phylum Bacteroidota; class Bacteroidia; order Bacteroidales; family UBA932; genus Cryptobacteroides. Next base: position 9,029 of record JALFGP010000020.1, on the reverse strand, counting down.
GCTATGAAAAAGGCCCCTATGCTAACTGCAAGGCAGACGGCTCCAATCGGCATAAGTATGCGGGAAAGCGATATGCCGGCCGATTTCATAGCCAGAAGCTCATTGCTTTCCGCAAAATTGCCCAGGGTCATCATCGAGGCAAGCAGGGTGGCAAGCGGAAGGGAGAGCGGCAGAAGGGTGCACGCTCCCCACATCATAAATTCCATTATCACCTTGAAGCCCAGGCCTTTACCCACAAGTTCATCTATGTAGAGCCACAGGAACTGCATCATAAGAATGAATATCACAATCAGCAGGATTGCGATAAACGGCCCCACGAAGGATTTCAGTATGAACTTGTCCAGTTTCTTCATCTCGCCTGTTGTCCCGAAGGCTTATCAACCCAGTTTTGAAAGGAGTACTCGTGCAGCCTCGTCCAGACCGTCCACATTCTTTCCTCCTGCGGTTGCAAGTCCCGGCTGTCCGCCACCTCCTCCGAGAATGGCTTTGGCAGCTTCTTTCACGTCAGCCCCCGCATTATGTCCCTTTGCCACCAGGTCGGCGGAGTACATAACCATAAGCTGAGGCTTGCCTTCGTGGGCAAATGCCGCGATCATCGCAAAATTGTTGGCCTCCTTCTGAAGCATAAACGCTGCGTTGCGGAGCAGGGTCGGGTCTGAATCCGTACGGACCACCACCACGCTCACTCCGTTGATGTCCTTTGCGCTGTCCACAAGTATCTGCTTGAGGGATGCCGCCTTTTCCTTGGCCACAGCCTCGATTTCCTTCTTGAAGGCATCGTTTTCAGCTATGAGCTTGCCTATGGCCGCAGCAAGGTCCGGTGCATTGTTGAACAGGGCCTTGGCAGTGCGCAGGGCGTGTTCCATCACGTCAACCGCATTTTCCGCCTCAAGTCCAGTCTTGGCTTCGATTCTCCTTATGCCTGCTGCGATGGCGCTCTCGGACACAATCTTGAAGAAGCCTATGTTGCCGGTTGCAGATGTGTGGCATCCTCCGCAAAGTTCCACGGACTCACCGAATTTTACTATCCTCACCTTGTCGCCGTATTTCTCGCCGAACAGGGCCATTGCACCCATCTTGTTGGCCTCTTCCATAGTCCCGTCCCTCTTTTCGCAAAGCGGATTGTTCTGGCGTATGAGCTCGTTCACCCTCTTTTCTACTCTGTCTATCTGCTCGTCGGAGAGTTTCTCGAAATGCGAGAAGTCGAAGCGGAAATAGTCCGGGGTTACATAAGAGCCTTTCTGCTCCACGTGGCTGCCCAGAATTTCGCGCAGTGCCTGATGCAGAAGGTGAGTGCAGCTGTGGTTGTTGGCTATGTTCTGCCTCCTCTGTGCATCCACCGTCAACTTGAACGGGCAGGAGCAGTCCGAAGGCAGTTTCTCTGCAATGTGGATGGTGAGGTTGTTCTCCTTCACGGTGTCCAGAATCCTGATTCTCTCGCCGTTCTCGGACTCAATCCAGCCTGAATCTCCGACCTCTCCTCCCATTTCTCCGTAGAAAGGAGTGCGGTCGAACACCAGCTGAATCATCTCGCGGTTCTTCTGTTTCACCTTTCTGTGACGTGCGAGCAGGGCTCCTTCCACCTCCGTGAAATCATATCCGAGGAACTCCACTTCGTCGCAGTGGTGGAATTCCACCCAGTCTCCGAATTCGTTTGCAGTGGCGTTGCGTGCCCTTTCCTTCTGCTTCTGAAGTTCAATTTCGAAGCCCTTGAGGTCTATGCTGAAGCCTCTTTCGGATGCTATGAGCTCGCTCAGGTCTATAGGGAAACCGAAGGTGTCGTAGAGCGTGAAAGCATCCTCGCCCTTGATGACCTTGGTGTCGGAGCTCTTCTCCATTATGCTCTCTATGAGCTTGATTCCCCTGTCCAGAGTGCGCAGGAAGGCCATTTCCTCTTCCCGGATTACCTTTTCTATGAGAGTCTGCTGTTTCGCGATTTCAGGATAGAACTCGCCCATATCGTCCACGAGCTGTCCCACGAGACGGCAGAGGAAAGGCTCATTGAAGCCGAGGAAGGTGTAGCCGTAACGCACGGCCCTGCGAAGGATTCTCCGGATTACATAACCCGCTTTCACATTGGATGGCAGCTGGCCGTCCGCAATGGAGAAGGATATGGCGCGTATGTGGTCTGCAATAACCCTCATTGCCACGTCCACATTCTCATCCGAGCCGTATTTCTTGCCGGACAGTTCCTCGATTTTGCCTATCATTCCGGTGAAGACGTCGGTGTCATAATTGCTCTTCTTGCCCTGAAGGGTCATACAGAGCCTCTCGAAGCCCATTCCCGTGTCCACATTCCGATGAGGCAACAACTCCAGCGACCCGTCAGCCTTGCGGTTGTACTGCATAAACACGAGGTTCCATATTTCGATTACCAGATGATGCCCCTTGTTCACCAGTTCTGCACCCGGAATTGCCTGTCTCTCAGCGTCATCGCGCAGGTCCACGTGGATTTCGGAGCAGGGACCGCAGGGACCCGTGTCGCCCATTTCCCAGAAATTGTCGTGCTTGTTCCCGAGCAGCACCCGGTCAGCAGGCAGGTGTGTGAGCCAGCGGTCGCGCGCCTCGGAATCGAGAGCCGTGCCGTCTTCTGCAGAACCCTCGAACACGGTTGCATAAAGCCTGTCCTTGTCTATCTTGTACACCTCGGTGAGCAGTTCCCACGCCCAGTCGATGGCTTCGTTCTTGAAATAGTCCCCGAAGCTCCAGTTGCCGAGCATCTCGAACATGGTGTGGTGGTAGGTGTCGTGCCCCACTTCTTCAAGGTCATTGTGTTTTCCGCTCACCCTCAGACACTTCTGGCTGTCCGTCGCCCTCGGGAACGGAGCGGGGCTGTTGCCCAGGAGCCAGTCTTTGAACTGGTTCATACCGGCGTTGGTGAACATAAGCGTAGGGTCGTTCTTTACGACCATAGGTGCTGAAGGCACGATTGTGTGCCCCTTTGATGCAAAAAAGTCAAGATAGGCTTTTCTGATTTCCTTTGATGTCATCATATATGTTTAATTTTCAATTTTTCATCAAAATACTCCCTCCCGCAGGGCTTACTCCTCCAAACCGCGAGGATGAGGGCAAAATATCCTGCGAAATTACAACTTTTTTATAAAAAACAGTATATTTGCACGATGCCAGACCTTAAAAAATACATATTCAATCGAGGAACTTCGCGAAAAGCTGGGCGGCGAAGATCCTATTGAATGGGCTCGTGCCAAAGTTGCATAGATGACAGCCATTGAGAAAGAAGAGAACAAGAATGTCGTCGTGGAATATAAACCGAAATCATAATACAATGAAAAAAACACATTTATTAATGACCGCAGTCGCGCTTATGGTTGTAGGTTGCACAGAAAAAAGGGACGCCGACGAACTGAGGGCGGAGAAACTTATGGCGAAAATGACGCTCGCCGAGAAAATCGGGCAACTTAACCAGTTTGTGCCGCAAAATTCGATTGTCACAGGACCTGACGGAAGCCCCGTTGACGTAAAAAATGTAATTAAAGAAGGAATGTGCGGATCCATGCTCAACGTGTGGTCCCCAAAGGAGATTATTGAATATCAAAAACTTGCCGTAGACAGTTCACGCCTCGGGATTCCCATTCTCTTCGGCCATGACATCATCCACGGATGCCGCACGACTTTCCCGGAAAACATCGGAATTTCCTGCTCATGGGACCCTGCAATGACGGAGGAAGTCGCAAGGATTTCGGCAGCTGAAGCCACGGCATTCGGACTCGCATGGACATTTTCTCCAATGTGCGACGTCGCGATTGACCCACGCTGGGGACGTGTTTCCGAGGGCTCGGGTGAAGACCCCTATCTTTCCGGACAACTCTCTGCCGCGATGGTCCGTGGTTATCAGGGAGACGACCTCTCCGCCGGCAACACCATCCTTTCCTGCGTGAAGCATTTTGCGGCATACAGCGCTGCCGAGGCAGGAAGGGACTACAACACGGTGGATATGTCAGAGATGATGTTCCGTGAGCGGCACCTGCCTTCATACAAGGCTGCCATCGACGCCGGAGCACTCAGTGTGATGTCGTCCTTCAATGACTTCGACGGCATTCCGGCAAGCGGCAACAAGTGGCTGCTTACAGATCTGCTGCGCGGTGAACTCGGATTCAAGGGATTTGTCGTTTCAGACTACAGCTCGATAAACGAGATGATTAACCACCGTGTGGTGGCAGACAAGAAAGAGGCTGCGGAACTTGCGCTGAACGCCGGTCTGAATATGGATATGGTCGATGGTGACTACTACAAGTTCGCTGAGGAACTCGTCAGGGAAGGGCGCGTGAGCGAGGCTCAGATTGACAGGCTGTGCAAGGATATCCTCACCGTGAAATTCAAGCTCGGTCTCTTCGACGACCCGTTCCGCTACGGCGGTGAAGGGCGCTGGGAAAAGGAAACATGGCTTCCGGAGTATCTCGAGACCGCACGTAAGGTGGCACGCAGTTCTATGGTTCTGCTCAAGAACGAGGGAGAGGTCCTTCCGCTCAAGGGCAGCGAAAGGATTGCGCTCATCGGACCGGCGGCCGACTCCCGCAGCGAGATGACGGGAACTTGGGTGGGATTTGCCGACTATAACAAGCCTGTAAGCTTCTTTGAAGGCCTGAAGGCAAGATTCCCGCACAACGACATCAAGTGCGAGAAGGGCTGCGACTTTTTCGACCCGATAGAGGGAGGCATCTCCAAAGCCGTTGCAGCGGCTCGTGGCGCAGATGTAGTTCTTATGACGCTCGGACTTCCTAACGCATACAGCGGAGAGGCGGCCTCAATGGCCAACATTGACATTCCTTTCGCACAGAAGGAACTCTTCAAGGCTGTGAAGGCCACAGGCAAGCCAATTGTGATTCTGCTCGTGACCGGCCGTCCTATGACCATCGCGGAGGAAAGCGACGCCGTAGCCGGACTGCTCGTAACATGGCACCCCGGCATTATGGGAGGCACGGCTCTCGCGGACATCGTTTCCGGAGACTGCAATCCTTCCGGACGCCTGACGATGACCTTCCCGCTCTGTCTTGGTCAGGTTCCTATCCACTACAACGCAAAGAGCACCGGACGTCCGCGCAAGACCCCTACAAACAACGCGAAGTACGTCTCACGCTACATGAGCACTCCTAACGAGCCTCTGTTTGCCTTTGGCGAAGGCTTGAGTTACACGGAGTTCGCCTATTCCGACCTTGAAGTCCTCAACCCGGAGGCAAAGCTCGGAGAAACGGTGAAAGTACGCATTAAAGTCAGCAATGTCGGCAAACGCGACGGCGAGGAAGTTGCCCAGCTCTACATCCGTGACGTCATCGGCAGCCGCACCCGTCCTGACCGCGAACTGAAGGGCTTCAAAAAGATTTCCCTCAAGGCCGGTGAATCCGCGACGGTTGACTTTGACATCACTCCGGAATCCCGTTCGTTCTTCCGTGCAGACAAGACATGGGGCGAGGAAGCCGGCGATTTCGATGTTTTCATCGGACATGATTCGCACGCAAGCCTGAAGGGCATATTTACCATAGCAAAGTAAATCATTAAAGTTCAACAGAATCGTTGGAGAGGACGAGACGGGCAAACGCTAATTCTGAAGCAAGGACTTTTCATCGCGAAAACTGTGGAGACATTCTTCTGAACGACATATCGAATTAAAGGCAGGGGATTCGCTTTTCGCGTTTCCCCTGCCTTATTTTTTTGAATCATTGACTCCTTTACAACCTGATTGTATGCTTCCCGGTTTGAGAGGTCTGATTCCGCATATTTCGGAGGCTATGACAGTGAGCGGACCTCCGCTCCACGCATGATTGGTCGTGCCGCCGCCATATTTCGGATTTCCGAATAATAATCGTCCGGAAGTTTTACCGGACAGCAATGAACTTTTTTATAAAAAACAGTATATTTGCACGATGCCAGACCTTAAAAAATACATATTCAACCCCGAAACCCTGCTTTACGAGGAGGCTGGAGGCGACTTCAAGAGAAGAATCGCCATGCAAATTTTTTTGATAGCTGGGGGCTTGCTGACCGGAATATTCAATCTGTGGCTGCTTACGGCGGTCTTCAATATGGAACTTCCCAAGACCACATTGCTGAAAAAACGCAATGCGGCCCTGCTTTCCCAGATTGAAATGTACGGGACATTCGTGCAGGATGCCTCCCGGAAACTCGAAATGCTCCAGCAGAGGGACGACGATATCTACCGCACCGTGCTGGGTATGAGCAGAATATCCCCGGAGGTGAGGGATGCCGGCTTTCAGGGTGCCAACCGTTACGGGTGGCTCTATCAGGGAGATTTCAGCCGGGAGTTCGCTGAGGCGGTGGTGGGGACCGACAGACTGTGCAAAAAGGCTTTTATCCAGTCCAAGTCCTTCGACGAGGTGATGAGATTGGCAAAACAGGCAGGAGACATGGCCTCCAGCGTCCCCATCATCCCTCCAATCTGTCCGGACAAGAAGCATTACCGGCTTTCAAGTACCTTCGGACGCAGGTCGGACCCCAAGACCGGACGGCCCGCCTTCCATCAGGGAATGGACTTCGCAGCCAAGAAAGGGGAACCGGTCTATGTCACGGGAGACGGGGTGGTTGAGTCCGTCAAATTCGACCTTCGTGGCTACGGCAACCAGATTGTCGTCAACCACGGTTTCGGTTACAAGACCCGCTACGCCCATCTGAGTTTCGTGAATGTGGTGGAGGGGATGAAGCTTCAGAGGGGAGAGTGTATAGGAAGTGTCGGGAACACCGGCAAATCTACCGGATCCCATCTGCATTATGAAGTGATTTACAAGGACAGACCCACTAATCCTGCAAACTATATGGACCTGACTATGAGCGTGGAGGAGTACTCCACAATGGCCCAGGTCTCGAAAACCAGTTCCGGCAGGGTGGTAATTGATCCAAGGCGGGGTGTGAGGAGGTAGTTTATGGCAAAAAAGAAGGGATATGTTTTCGACAGGGACAGCCTGAGTTTCCGCAGGGAAAGGCTGACGTTTCGCGCAGTGGTGAAGTTTCTGGCCATTTTTGCCACCTCTGCGATTACTTGTACATTGATAGTTTACTTTCTCTTTTCGTTTTTTTTCAACACAAAAGAGGAGGCTGTGCTGCTTGAGCAGAACCGTGCCTACGAGGAGCAGCTTCCGCGCCTTCAGAAAAAAGCGGATATGCTTGCCGACGAACTGGTGTACCTGTCCGGCTGTGACAGCATAATCTACCGCTCTATTTTCCGCAGCGATGCCCCGAAACTGGACATAATGAGGTCTTTCTCCTTTCTTGGAGGCATAGACACGATTCCGGACACCCGGGTGGTGGAGTATTCCGCGGCAAAACTCAAGTCTTTGGAAGCCAAGGCCTCCGGTGTGGAAGATAACTTGAGGGCCGTCCTGGAAATCCTGTCTGCCTGCTCGGAATTCCCTCCTATGGCTGCTCCGGTGAAAGGCCTGTCCCCCTATCAGGTGGGGGCATCGGTTGGGGAAAAAATAAATCCTTTTTACAAAGTGCCAGTGTTTCACAGCGGTATGGACATAATCTCGGAGGCGGACGTGCCGGTTCTGGCAGCCGGGCCCGGAGTGGTCAGTTCTGTGACCCGGTCGATGAAGGGCCACGGGAATATGGTCACAGTGAGTCATCCTTCGGGCTATGTCAGCAGATACGCCCACCTGTCCTCGATCGCGGTCCATAAGGGTTCGAAGGTCGCTGCGGGTACAAAAATCGGCAGCGTCGGCGTGTCGGGAAATGCCTATGCCCCTCACCTGCATTATGAAGTGCTCAGGGATACTCTGGAGGTGGATCCGGTCAACTATATGTTCGCGTCCTTCAATGTGTCCGACTATGTGGATATGCTGGTGATTTCATCCGTCACGAAACAGTCAATGGATTAAAAATGATATGGAAAAACAGTTTTTTTCAATAGGCGAAGTTGCCCGTATGCTTGGGGAAAACAACTCCACAATCAGGTTCTGGAGCGATTCTTTCCCGCGTTTCGTACGTCCCACGAGGACGGCAAAGGGGAATCGTGTGTTCCGTAAAGACGACATCGAGGCCCTCCGGCTCATACGCTATCTGCTAAAGACTGAGCGTCTGACCATCGAAGGCGCCACAAAGCGTATGGACGAGGACCGGAAGGGTGCCGAGAAAAAGCAGAAAATTGTAGAATCGCTGACCTCCATCAGGGAGATGCTGAAAGAGGTTGCACAAAACTTATAATATGGTAACGGTAGGGGACGTGGTGCGCGTCATAGAATCTTTCGCACCGGTGGAAATTCAGGAGAATTGGGACAATTGCGGACTGTGTGCAGGAAGTCCGGATGCGGAACTGACGGGAGTGCTCGTGGCATTCGACTGTACCGAAGCCCTGATTGAGGAAGCTGTGGAATGCGGGGCCAATATGGTGGTGACTCATCATCCGCTGATTTTCCACGGCCTGAAGAAGGTGGACGAGAAAGATCCGGTCGGGGCTGCGCTCATCAGGGCCATAAGGTCCGGGGTGGCGGTCTATTGTGCCCATACATCAGCCGACAAGGCTCCGGGAGGGGTTAGCTGGGCCATTGCCCAGAGGTTGGGGCTGGAAAATGTTTCAGTTCTGGACTATGATGCCGGGGTGAGCCGGGATGGTTTCAGCTGCGGACTGGGCATTATTGGGGATTTCCCTGAAGCTATTCCAGCCGAGATGGCAATCGGAAAAGTGAAGGAGGCCTTCGGACTGCCTTACGTGAGGTGTTCCCGTCCGTCAGAAGGACTCATACGCAGGGTTGCTGCCTGCGGCGGGGCTGGGGGCTCGCTTGTGGACAGGGCCCGTGAGGCAGGAGCCCAGCTCTACCTTTGCGGAGATGTGTCCTATCATCATTTTTTCACGCCCGAAGGCTTTATGGTAATGGACATAGGACATTATGAAAGCGAAATAGACATTGTACCCATTTTATTTTCCTTGATTCAGAAAAATTTTCCTACCTTTGCGGTTCGCATTGCGCAAAAATGTAACAATAACCCGGTATTTTATTTCTAAAGCTATATGGCGACTACAAAAAAGACACAAAAAATCGAGACTCCAATCGACCGCC
>JALFGP010000131.1 GCA_022777205.1 Rikenellaceae bacterium | reverse complement strand
ATATCGTAGATTCCGTCGAATGCCTTGCACGCAAGGAAGAAGATTTTCTTTGGCGGGAAACCGAATCTCTGAAGATTGTAGAGGAAAAAATCGTGCAGTTCGTATGGACCCACCAGATCCTCAGTTACTTGCAATATCTTCCCGTTTTCATCCGCAGGCAGGAGCTCCGGACTCACAGGTGTGTCCACGATGTCGAGCAGAATTTCCTTGACGCTTCTGCATCCCGCAACCGTTGCTGCAAACCTGTTCTCTGCCGCCCACTTTACCAGGTATCTCACGAGTGTTTTGGGCACGCTGGCATTCACTGCATACATCGACATATGGTCTCCGTTGTAGGTGGCCCAACCCAATGCGAGTTCAGACAGGTCTCCGGTGCCGACCACGATTCCGCCGGTCTGGTTCGCAACATCCATAAGTATCTGAGTCCTTTCCCTTGCCTGAGAATTCTCATAAGTGACATCGTGGACATTCTTGTCGTGTCCTATGTCCTTGAAATGCTGGTCGCATGCTGCCACGATGGATATTTCCCTTGAACTGATGCCCAACGACTCCATCAGGTCCACTGCATTGCCCCTGGTGCGTCCCGTGGTGCCGTAGCCCGGCATAGTCACTCCCGTTATCCCTTTGCGGTCCAAACCCAGCTTGTCGAAGGCCATAGCCGTGACTATGAGTGCGAGGGTGCTGTCCAAGCCTCCTGAGATGCCTATAACTGCGTTTTTGCAATGTATATGTGAGAGCCTCGTGGCAAGTCCTTGCACCTGAATTTCAAGAATTTCCCTGCAGCGTCTGTCAAGTTCCCCGGAGTCGCCTGAAGGGATGAAAGGATGGGCATCAATGCGGTGCAAAAGTTCCTTGCTGAAATCCGTATCTGCCGGTTTTCCTGCGTCAATCTTGCGGTATAGGCTGCGCCAGTTATAGCGTCCGTCAGGGCAATAGCCTTTGAATGAAGTGCTTTTGAGGCGGAGGTTTTCGAGGCGTTCTGCATCTATGTCGGCTATGAGCAGACTTTCTCCATACTGGAGGCGTTCGTTTTCAGCAAGCACGTGTCCGTATTCGGCGACTATGGCAGCGCCTGAATAGACCAGGTCCTGTGTGGATTCTCCATAACCGGCTGAGCAATAGACATATCCGGATATGGTCTTGGCAGATTGCATTGCCACAAGATTCCGTCTGTAGGGGGCCTTGCCAACGGTTTCGTTGCTTGCAGAAAGGTTGAGGGTAATCAATGCCCCTGAGACTGCGTGGTAGGAGGAAGGAGGGATTGGAGTCCACAAATCCTCGCATAGTTCCACAGCAAAACCCACCTTGCCGCAATTGAAAATCAGGTTAGGGCTGATCGGAGCCGTTTCTCCGGCATAGAATGCTGTCGATGCTTCGTCTCCCAAAAAATCGCCTCCTGTCTTGAACCAGCGGCTTTCATAGAATTCCGAATAGGCGGGAAGATAGGTCTTGGGCACTATTCCGAGCACTTTCCCGTCCCTGAGCACCACTCCGCAGTTGTAGAGACATCCGTGCAGACTCACCGGGGCTCCCACCACAACGGTACATTCCTTCCCCCTGATATGGTCTGCAATATCCCTCACCGCACTTTCCGCCCCGCTTATGAGCAGTTCCTGGGTGAAGAGGTCTGCACAGGTGTAGCCTGTGATGCTCAATTCAGGGAAGACAATCAGACTTGTGTCCTTTGCTACGGCCCTGTCTATGAGAGACTTGATTCTTTCGGCGTTTTTTCTGGGCTGGGCTACTGCGGTTTCCGGTATGCAGGCCGCTACCCTTATGAATCCGTAATCCTTGTTCATAACTATTTTACCATATGTATCGTGACACTGGTTTTATTCGTTACGCTTATCAGTGTCATCATTCCGGAGTCCCGGTTTATTGATTTAACCTTCATATTCATTCCATTTTGATACTGGGGGGATCCTCCGGCTTTTTCCACCCAGCTGACAGAAGCTTTGACCTTCTCTCCAACATTCTGTGGAATATGCTCGCAAGTGACTTTGTACCACACGCTTGCATCTTCCTTGAAGGCTGTGAACGTGCCGTCCTCGGAGGCTGTCATCTGCCAAGTGAGCGGATCATAATCCAGTCTGTCCACCCCTCCAGCGGTAAGGGATGCGTTTCCTCCGCTCCAAACATTTGTGTCTTCTTCCTGACAGGATGTTGCCGCCAACAATGCTGTCGTTGCAGCCGCAGCCAAAATTATTCTGTATGTTTTCATTATTTTACTGTTATCTCTTTGTAAATGATGGTTTTATTCCCATCTGAAAAATAGACTTCTGCTTTCAGTTCACCTGATTGGGTGATTGTCCATTTGCTGTTTTCATCGAGTGTTACGGGTTTTGTGTTGAAGAACCATTTGGTTTCTTCGATGTTCTGGCCATTGATTATTTTCAGAGGGATTTTTGTGCCGGCTGCGAATGAACCGTCTTCGGACCTCGAGGCGTAGTTCAGTTTTATTGCCAAAAATTTGCTCTGGGTGTTTCCGCCTGATTCTCCGCTGCCTTCGTCGCTCTCACTGACTGTAAATGAAATACTTCCGTCAGACTCAAGCCGGATATTCTCCACTTTCACTCCCACCGTTGTCCCGTACCAGGTGCTGAATGCATAGCTGGCATCCAGGGAAGTCTTGGTTGAGTATGGCCAGAAGAGTGTATTGAGGGCATTGTAATGTGGTGTGTAATTTATAGGGTTGAAGGAGAAGTCTCCTTGATATAAATAACTGCTTCTCATTCCCTTTGTCGGTTCAATCAGGTCTGCGCACTGGTGAGTGGGGTTCGCGTTGACAGAATTGTAGTGGTTCCATACCGAAGTGTTGGTCTGGTCTATATGGTACACCAACAGGCCGCTTCCTCCGATGTATTTGTCCCATTCATTCTGATTGCTTCGGCATTCGATGAGGAAGAATTCTCCTTCGGTGCCGCTTTCAAGCCTGTAGTAGTCCCCGTTTTCATTTATAGGTCTGAGATTGTGCTGACCATGAGTCAGTTCCATACAGTTGCCAATCTTGAGTTGCATCCTGTCCACAGCATTCCAGTTTGGCGGGTTGAAGCCTTTGTTGTTCATATTGCCCCCGTCCATCAGCCCGGTAGAAACCCACAGGGCTTCCGATGTGCCTTTATTATCAGAATAATCGGTATCGTAGAGGTCTGCAAGCCCGAATGTATGGCTGTATTCGTGGCAGAATGTCCCGATTCCGGCCAGATACCTGCCCGTGATATTCCATTTGCTGTCGAACTCAACTCCCAACTCGGATGCGCAGGCATAGGTGTAAATCCGTACTCCGTCAATAGTAGGCTTATCTGAAACTACCCATGAATGGGCCCAGATGTAATCGTCATTTCCAGTTTCTGCCTCGTCCTCTCCTGCAAAAATCACGAAAACTGTATCAACTTCTCCGTCCCCGTCGTCGTCATATTTGGAAAAACGGACTCCTTTCTTATAAGCAAGTTTGCAGGCATCACTGACCATTTCGTCGGGATGCAAGTCTCCGTTGCTGTCGTTTTCTCCATAATATGACCGCTTTTTGGTCAGAGTCACAATGTCGCTGACCTCAAATTCCAGTTCATAGAGACCGCCGAATTGTGCATCAAAATAGTCTTTGGCAGAGCCCGGAGCCCCGGATGAATTGGTGTAGCCGGCCTGACATACCATAGCCTCAATTTCTGCTTTGGTGTGGGTAAATGGCACATCAGAAAATGCTGCAAGTATAATGATGCCGTGCTTGACAGTGGGGGTTCCTCCGGCTTTTGTGAAAACGCTGTGTGATTTGAAATATTCCCTTCTTTTCTGAAATTCCCCTTCAAAAATCCTCCTGCGTTCAGAGGCTTTCTGCATAAGAAAACTGTAAGGGATGTTCCTGCTGGCACTCTTGGCCGCTGCATCATTGGTCCCGACTTTTACGCCGGAACTGTATTTATTGCCCAATGCATCGTAGGCTGCATAGCACCACCATCCGTCTTCATCCCGGATTATGCTTTCTCCGCTTTCAGTCATTTTCAGGCGGAAGAATTCATCTCCTGTGATGCTGCCGACAAATGAACTGCCGTCGGGCTGCATAAAGGCAATTTTTCCTTTCCTGGCAGGTCTGGCCATTGAATCGTAATTGACACTCAGACTCAAGGCCTGAATGAGCAGAAATGCAATTATGATGAACTTCTTTCCCATTTTAGTAGTTCCTAAAAATCTTGCATATTTACGGAAATTTTCGCAATTTCGCAAATCAAACTAGGGTATATATTATTTTGCAAAATTCAATAAAGAGCGTGCAGGTCTCCAACGACATATTTTTTGAAAATCTGCTGGAAGAATTGTTGGTCTCCGGATACGGGCTGATTTATGTCAAGGGCTACAGTATGGTCCCTTTTCTGGCCAATGAAAAAGACAGGGTGCAGTTGCGCAGGTTTGATTCTTCTACTGAGGAGTTGAAGAATGGGCAGGTTGCCTTGTTCAAGTTCAGGGGCAGGTATATATTGCACCGTGTCGTGGGCACAATAGACAAGGGAGGGAAGAAATTGTACAAATTTCGTGGAGACGGCAATTGCAGCGGTGTGGAGTGGGCAGCTCCGGAGAATGTCTATGCCGTGATGGTCAAAAGAATAACTCCATCCGGTAAAGAATGGAGTTGCGATTCCTTATCTTGGAAATTGCGCTCGGCACTATGGCCCCGAACTTATATTGTCAGGCGTGTGCTATTGGCTGTAATCAGGCGTCTGCCTTGCCGTTACCAGGCTATTCCTCAGAGGCGCCGGAAGGATTCTTTGACGCAGGAGTAATTCGGCAGTTTGTGGCGGACATTGCCCTTTCCACGCCTATTGTCGTGAATGCTTTCACTCCTTCAATAACCTTTTCGCTTATCTTTGGCATCAGCTCCAATTCTTCAGGACTGAGCTTTCCGAGTACGAAATCAATCTGATGTCCGCGGCTGAAGTCGTTGCCTATGCCCAGGCGTATTCGTGCATATTCCTGAGTGCCAAGCAGTTCGTTGATGTTCTTGAGCCCGTTATGGCCCCCGTCACTGCCGTTTTTGCGCATCCTTATGCTACCGAAAGGCAAGTTCAGGTCGTCTGATACAATCAGAAGATTCTCTAAAGCTATCTTTTTTTCCTGCATCCAGTACCTTACTGCCTTTCCGCTGAGATTCATATAGGTGGAAGGCTTGAGAAGGGTGATTCTGTGTCCTTTGAATGAGACTTCGGCTATGTCTCCGTAGCGCTGGGTGCTGAAAACAGCATTGGATGCCTGAGCCCAGGCATCCAACACCATAAATCCCATATTGTGCCGGGTGTTTGCATATTCGGAACCTATGTTCCCCAACCCGACTACAAGGAAGTTCATCGTTCAGTCTCCTTATTAAGCGTTTTGGGCAGCCTGTGCAGATGCACGGGTAGGACGTACTGAGCAGATGATTGTGGCCTTAGGTGAAACGATGTTCACGCCCTCATAGTGGAGGTCTCCGGCAACAATCTGCTTGCCGATCTGGAGTGCTGAGCAATCAACCTCGAGAGTGTCAGGAAGCTCGTTGAGCATAGCGCTGATCTTGAGTTTTCTGCTGGAAACCAGAAGCTTACCACCGGCCTTAACACCTTCTGCGTGACCTGTTACGACAACCGGAACGTCAATTACCACCGGCTTGGTGTCGCAAACTGCGAGGAAGTCCACGTGGAGGCACTCGTCAGTTACAGGATGCCACTGAAGCTCGTGAAGAACGGCGTTGATTTTCTGTCCGTTGCTGAGCTCAAGGTCGATGATGTAGGAGTTTGGAGTGTTGGTGATAGGCTTGAGTGCCTTTGCGCTCACTGTGAAGAGGATGTTCTCCATTCCAAGTCCATAAAGGTTGCAAGGTACGAGTCCTTCCCTGCGGATGGCTTTGATTGCCTGCTTGCCGGATGCTTCACGGAGCTGGCCTTTCAATTCGATGTGTTTCATTGTTGTTTGATATAAAATGTGTTACTCAGTTCAAACCCTTTCGGGCAGAACCCCATTGCACCAAAAGTCGTCCGACTTTTTCTTTGGGGCCGCAAATATACGCATTTTTCCGTTCTCTGCAAAACTTTTTCCGCCTTGCCATCGGAGGCAGTTATCAAATAATCTTTAATAACTGAATTAGCATCTAACTCTTTCTCTTTCAGAATATTAGCTATATGATAATTGATGTTTGGCACCGAGGTCCCAAAAAGGTCCGAAATCTGGGATTGGTTGAGCCACACCTTGCCCTCACAATTATGGCTCACCCCTATATATTGGAGCATCATCCGTTAAGCGGATGATGCTCCAATATATTACGTTGCCAAGTGGAACTGTCAATATGAGTGTAGATTTCCGTAGTAAGAATGCTCTCGTGCCCGAGCATCTCCTGCACAGCCCTCAAATCAGCCCCATTCTCAATAAGATGCGTGGCGAATGAATGGCGCAAGGTGTGGGGAGAAATCTCCTTGGTGATTCCGGCCTTGACAGCACAACTTTTCAGGAGTTTGAACACTGCCACCCGGCTCATACCCTTGCCGAAACGATTCAGAAAAACAATGTCGTCTGAATTCCTCTCAGCTGCCCGAGGCCTCACTGCAAGATAGTCCTGAAGTGCCTCTGCTGCCAGGTCTCCAAGCGGGACTATCCTCTGCTTGTTGCCCTTGCCAATGACCGAAACATAGCCATCTTCGAAAAAGATGCTCGAAATCTTAAGTGAAACAGTCTCAGACACCCTCAGCCCAAGCCCGTACATCGTTTCCAAAATCGCCCTATCCCGCACACCCGATGTTTCGCTGCTCCCTGCTGCATCAATCAGCCTTTCAACCTCCTCCACCGACAGCACTGCCGGAAGGTAGGTCCCCAGTTTCGGAGCCTTCACCGCATCCGAAGGATTCTCCTTGCACAGGCCTTCGGAGCACAACCAGGCGAAATAGGAATGCAGGGAACTTACCACTCTGGCCTGTGTCCTCTTTGACTGACCGCTGATGCTGGACAGATAATCAATTATGTCTTCGGTGGTTATGTCATTCACATCAGGTGCGGGATGCCCGGCCGGGAATCTCACATTCGAAAGATAATCGAAAAATGCCGCAATATCGCCCAAGTAAGCCCGCGCTGTGTTCTCAGACAGCGCACACTCAATCAGAAGGTACCTCCTGTAAGACCTGGAATGGGCGAAATCCGTATCCATTATAACCCCGCTATTTGAGGATTACTAAAGCGTTCTGTACTCTCTGCCGTACTCCAGCATCTGTCCCAGGAAGTCGTCAGTGTAGGAAATCTTGTAATCCACCACATCACCGTTCTTGACAACAGGCTCAATGATAGGATTGACGAATCCTCCATAAGGCTTGAGATTGAGGGCCGCATACCTTTCCAGCACTTCCTTGTGCAGATTGTAGTCAATTTCCACAGCATAATTGTTGACCAGCGCCTTTCCTGCCTCATAGTCGCCCTCGGACTTGATTCTCTGTACCTCAGCCAGCAATTCGCCGAACAGTCCTCGCAGGACAGGGTAGTCATTCACCACGAAATATGTCTTGCCGTCCTTCTCCTTCTTTTCAATCACATTCTCAGCCAAGCCTTTCTCATAGCACCACTGGGCAATCAGCTTGCGGTTCTGCATATGTGCCTCCGTGTTCTTCTTCCCCAGCTCCACTCTTGAGAACTGTACCATCAGACCGTTGCGTATATAATTGGCATACATAGCTTTGTAAGCCTCCAGGTCTGGGAGGATGCCCAGGTCCACGAGTTTCTGGTCCGCCATATAGTAAAGTCCGAAAAGGTCCGCACGGGTCTCCTCCAGAGTGGAACTGAATTCCCCAAGCGCATTCGGAGACGTGCCCGGAAGGAGCTGGCCGCTGCCGTGTCCCAGACATTCGTGCAGGTCGGTGTGGATTTCGTCTGTGATAGCGAGATATTTCTTCGCAGTTGCAATCTCCTCCTCGTCATAGGCAAACTCGCTGAGAGTACTCTTCGGTGACTCCTGAGCAGCAAGGTCGTATGCGTGGGTGATATTGGCTATGGTAACGGACTTCGAGCCGTGGTCGCGGCGAATCCAGTCCGCATTCGGAAGGTTGATGCCTATAGGGGTGGCAGGATGGCAGTCGCCTCCAAGCATCACTGCATCAATGACTTTGGCTGAGATTCCCTTGCACTCGCTCTTCTTGAATCTTGCATCCACCGGAGAGTGGTCCTCAAACCACTGCGCGTTCTCGGAAAGTTTCAATGTGCGCTCCGAAGCCTTCAAGTCCCTGATATTCACCACAGATTCCCAAGTGGCCTTGCGTCCGAGAGGGTCGTTGTAGTCCTCGATGAAACCGTTGATGAAGTCCACAGTTCCCGTCGTGTCCTGCAGCCATTCGATATTGTACTTGTCCCAAAGCCTGAGGTCACCGCTGCGGTAGTACGCAATCAAGGTTGAGATATATTTTTTTTGAATTTCGTTTTCGGCAAACTCCGATGCAAGTTCCAGCTCCCCGACTATCTTTTTTATGGCCGGTCCATACAGTCCCTCAGCGCAATAGACCTGTTCACGTATGATTCCGTCTTCACCCTTGACAAGGCGGCTGTTCAATCCGTAGGAAATCGGAGTCTTGTCGGAAGGGTCCATCATATCTGCATAGAACTTGTCCACCTCTGCACGGGTAACTCCATCGTAGAAATTGACGCTTGAACCCTTAACTATGTCTCCCTCATCAGTTTTCCTCCATCTGTAGAGCACCGGGTCGTAGATTGCCGAAATGAGTTCCCCGCAGTCCAGACCGCAATCGGAGGCAAGCTGCCTGAAATACTCTTCGCTGCAGGATGGAAAGAACTTCTCCTCTCCATAGTGGTGGTGAATTCCGTTGCTGAAGAACACCCTCTTCGCATAGACCAGAAAATCTTGATATTCAGAGCATTCGCGGTCTCCCTTATAGTTTGTTATAATGGCCTCAAGCATATGCCTGACCGGCAGGTTGATCTCGCAATTCTGGTCCCAGAGTATGTCGCGGCCGTATTTTGCAGCCTCACTCAGATGATAGACATAGCTCTTCTGCTGCAGGCTGAGCCCCTCCCAGCCCGGCACCTTGTACTTCATAATCTTGAGATCCGCAAATTCGTCAATGAGGTATTTGTCCTCTTTCGCACCTTCTGAACTGCATCCCAGGGCGCATCCGATAATCGCTGCTGTCGTAAGCATTTTTAAGATTCCTTTCATTATTTCTGTTTTTATCTTGTTTTTTTTATCTTTGCCCACCGGTTTCCCGGGAAGGGACACGGCCGTTTTATTTGCCGGATTTTGCAAAGATAAGTATTATGAAGAAAATTCTTACATATATCCTGACACTGCTTGCAGTTTTCACGGTTTCCTGCAAGAAGGAAACAATCGTGGAGTGTGACCATAAGGTAATTGTGGTAAGGGAACATATCAGGGCACACGTGATGATGGGCTTCGGTTTCAATAATCTGAGTTCCGCAATTTCCCAGGATATCAAGGACTTGTCACAAGGCTATGTGCCCGGAAATGCTGTGGACGACAACTATCTCTTTGTTTATAGTCATTTGAGCAACGGAAACTATAAAACAAAAACTTCACCCTGTCTTGAACGCATATACAAGGATACAGATGGAAACATTGTGAAGAAGAAACTGCTTGAATTTGAGAGAGGTACTATTGCCTGCGAAGGTGAACGTATCCGGGAGGTTCTGGAATTTTTGAAGCAGAAATATCCCGAAATCGAATCTTTCGGGGTTTTGATGTCTTCCCATGGCACCGGATGGACTCCTCCCGGATACTGTACGACGGGATATAAAAATGAGGGCAATTCAGACGTTATTGAATGGCTCGGGTCTGCCTTTTCCGGAACTTATCTTTCTGGCGAATACCTATATGAACCTGTTCCGGGAGTCAAAAGTATGGGCTGCACCGTAACGGATGTCAACCCGTATGTGGCCTATGAAACCGACATAAGGGAAATTGCCGATTTGCTGCCTTTCAAACTGGATTACATAATTTTCGATGCCTGCTTTATGGGCGGAGTGGAAGTGGCCTGCGAGTTCAGGGACAAATGCAATTTCGTCGTTGCTTCCCAGACCGAGATTCTCTCCGACGGAATGGACTACACCACAATGATTTCCGACCTGCTGGAAGGGAATAGGGCAGACCTCGTGTCATTGGCAACGAACTATTTCAATCATTACGACCTCTCCAGCGGATACAAGCGTTCAGCCACCATATCTGTTGTGGATTGCTCCAAATTAGGGACCCTGGCAGCGGTTTGCCGCAATCTGTTCCGCAACTATGATATATCCAAGGATAATGTGGATGCGTCAAAGCTTCAAAAATATTTCCGCTACTCCAGTCATGCTTGGTTCTACGATCTCTACAGCATAGTCCAGGCTGCCGGAGCATCTGAAACAGAACTCTCGGATCTTCAATGGGCATTGGATGAGTGTATTCTCTACAAAGCTGCCACTCCTTCTTTTGCCCTTAGCGACGGATTCCCTATTGACACTCATTCGGGACTGAGTATGTATCTCCCGGAGAAAGAACGTACCCAACTCAATTCATACTACAGGGAGTTGACCTGGAACAAATTGACAGGCTTGCTCAAGAATGAATAAAAATTTGGACTCTCCGCCGAAATTCGTTAATTTCGCGTCCACTTTCCGAAAAAAAAGGTTTTTATGCATATAGGTATAGCAGGCAATATAGGCTGCGGCAAGACCACCTTGACCAGGATGCTCGCAGCGCACTACGGATGGACCCCGAAATTCGAGGCTGTTACGTATAATCCCTATTTGGAAGACTACTATGCCGACATTCCCCGCTGGTCCTACAATCTTGAGACCTATTTCCTTGCCCAGCGCCTGAAGGACGTGATGGAAATTGCAAAACACGAGGACACCATCATTCAGGACAGGACCATTTTCGAGGGCGTGGAAATCTTCGTACGCAACAACTACCTTATGGGCAATCTGACCGAAAGGGATTTCAATACCTATATGGAACTGTACAAGGTCGTGATGTCTTCCGTGAAATATCCTGACCTGCTCATTTATATCCGCTCATCCATTCCTCATCTGGTTTCCCAGATTTCCAAAAGGGGCAGGGATTATGAGAAAGGCATCAGCATCGAGTATCTCACCGGGCTTAACGACTTGTACGAGAAATGGATAGCCTCTTACCCGGGCAAAGTCATCACCATTGAAGGCGACAATCTGGATTTCGAAAACCGTCCGGAGGATTTCGCTCTCATCACCGACCGTATCGATGCCCAACTCTTCGGTCTCTTCCAGTAGCTGTTCAGATTTCAAAAAGATTCCTTGACGGGATTTTTCCCGAATAGTCCCTGCGCAGTTTGTCAAACAGCTGGGATGTGTAGCGGAAGTGATTCGGGCCTTTCCAAGTGCTTGTGTTGCTCAGGAAAATCCAACATTCACCATCAGGGAAATACTTGATTACGGCATTGGTGCCCGCAAGCGTTCCTGTCCTTATCCATCCCTTCTTGGGGTTGGTCTCGTTCCAACCTATGGCGTAGTCTTCCTTACGTCTGCACCAGATCATTTCTTCCACGCTTTCCGGCAGCAGTATGTCCTCCAACCCGGGTTTTCCGTCAATAGAAGCCACAAGCAGTGCCAGTTCCGCAGCCGAGCAGACCCAAGCCCCGGCTCCTTTCAGAAGATTGATGTCATTTCCGCCATAGCATCTTTCCACCATACGCCCGCTGCCATTGTACTCCTGCACCACTTTTCCATCCCCCTCGTGCACGAAATAGCGGCTTTCGTTGGGATATTTTTCCTCGTAGTAATTGTTCGCGATGTGCATGTCGTAGCATCCGCAGGGCTCCAGCACGTGTTTGCGTATATATTCCTCATATTCTTCCCCGCTGACCCTTTCAATGATTTCAGTCAGTAGCATATACCCGAAATTCGAATAGCTGTTGCTCTTGCCTGGCGCGAATCTGAGCTTTCTGTTCAGTACGAGGCCGCAATAGTCCCCGAGAGTCGGAGGGTTTTCCAGACCCAATTGCTTTGTCACATCAAGGGCTGAGAACACAGGGTCTCTGCGGAAACCGGCCTGATGCCTCAGCAGGTGCTCCACAGTAATCTTGCTGTAGTCCTTCAGGCTTTTTTCAGGTATGGCGTAAGTGCTGTCGCAGAGTATGCCTTCCGCTCCGAACACCTGGTCGTCAAGCCGGAGCCGTCCCTCTTCCTGCAGTTTCATTATGCCGACTGCCGTTATGAGTTTGGAAACGGAAGCAACCCTCATTATATTCCCCGGTCCCATTGCCAAGGTCGAATCGGGATTCCCCGGTGTGGGACAGCTGTCGCATATCCCGTAACCCTTGCAGAAAACCAGGGAATCATTGCGGATCACGGCCAGCTGAGTCCCGTTCAAATGCCAGTAACTCATATATTTTTGTACCCTGGCATCCATTTTCTCAATTCCCGGAAAATCAGACATTTCATTGTTCAGCTTGAAGTTGAGGGAGAGTGTCCTGTCCGATGTGTCATTCTGATTTGTCCTGTCCTTCCGCTTTCCCAGAATGACAATGGCCAGAACTATCAGCAGTATGCCGGTGCAGAATATGAAGAGTTTCTTTCTGTCAAGCCTCATATCTTCCCGTTTTTCTTGCAAAGTCCAGAATCATTTCAGCTGTACCTTCCACTCCAAGCAGGGAAGTGTCCACGCAGAGGTCATAGGTGGAGGCCATACCCCAGTCTCCGAACGTGAAGGTGTTGTAATAGTCCCTGCGTTCCTTCTCCCTGCGCTCGATATACTCCAATGCATCCTCCTCACTCAATCCTTCCCTGTGTGCCACTCTTTTGGTCCTTTCCTCAAGGGGACAGGTCAGGAATACATCGAGGCAGAAGTCCTGGTCCCGGAGTATGTAGTTGGCGGCGCGGCCTATGATGATTGCTGAACCGTTCCGGGCTATGTTTTTGATTGCCTCGGCCTGCATTGCAAACAGGCTGGCATCGTCATTCATAGAGGAACATCCAAAAATATTGCTGTTGAAAATGGATGCAAGCGAAAAACTGCGCTTTTTCTCGTCACTGCCGCTGAAAAGGGATTCGCTGAACCCGAAATCCTGGGCGGCTTTCTTGAGCAACTCGCTGTCATAGACCGGAATGCCTGTCTTGCGTCCTATGGCATCGGCCACATCTTTTGCCCCGCATCCGAATTGCCTGCCTATGTTTATTATAATCTTTTTCATCAGAATTTGCCTCCTATTAGTTCCGGTGCATCACCGTCTTTGACTTTGTTGAATTTGGAGAATAGCCGTCCCAGCAATATCACCGTAAGAATGCTCGCTATGGAATCGGACAGAGGAAAGCTCATCCACACCCCTTCTGCACCGAATGCCATGGGCAGAAGATAGATCAGAGGAACAAGGCAGAGCAACTGACGGGCGAGAGACAGGAAAACAGACTTGCGTACCATTCCCAGACATTGGAACAGGTTGGTTCCTACCATCTGGAAACCCACAACCGGGAATACAATATTCATAATTCTAAGGCCTTTGGAGGACATTTCCAGAAGTTCCGGATCCCTTGTGAAGATGGAACAGGCCAGTCTCGGGAAGAATACGCACACAATGAAGCAGAGCAGTGAAACTATTGTCGCAAGTAGAGCGGTCTTGAGATAGACTTCTTTCACCCTCGAATAGAGCCTCGCCCCGTAATTATAGCCCGCGATAGGCTGCATCCCCTGATTCAATCCCATACATATCATCACAAAGAGGAAGGTGAAACGGTTGCAGATGCCATAGGCTCCGATTCCCATATCCCCTGCGTATTTGCCCATCTGCTGATTGATGAAAAGTGCCACTATGCAGGATGCCGCATTCATCAGAAACGGTCCGAAACCTATTTCCAGTGAGTCTTTTGCAATCCTCCAGTCCAGACTGATAATGCCGTTGATAAAGCGGATGTCCTTGTCCTTGCGGCTGAAATGCAATATCACGTAAATCATCGCAAGGGCCTGCGCAATCACCGTGGCCCAGGCTGCTCCGCGTATTCCCATATCCAGCCCGAAAATCATTATCGGATCCAGGATTGTGTTGAAAAGCACCGTGAATATGGTCAGGCCCATAGCCTTTTTCGGATTTCCAGTTGCACGCATAGCATTGTTCAGCCCGAAATAGACGTGAGTTATCACATTGCCTATCAATATAATGCGCATATAGTCACGGGCGTATGGGATGGTGTTCTCACTGGCTCCGAAGAAAAGCAGTATGGGATCCAGAAAAATGAGTGATACCGCCGAGAAAAGCAGTCCTATAATAATATTCAGGGTGATGATATTGCTTAGAACTTTCCGGACTCCGTTGTAGTTTTTCTGCCCCAGGAGTATGGAAAGAAGTGTACTTCCTCCCACTCCGACAAGTGTACCGAAAGCCGTTGAGAGGTTCATCAAAGGGAAGGTGACTGCCAGCCCGGATATGGCGAGCGGCCCCACTCCGTGCCCCACAAATATGCTGTCCACCATATTGTAGAGCGAAGATGCCGTCATCGCAATTATGGCCGGCAGGGCATAGCTTTTCAGCAGTTTCCAGATTTTTTCTGTTCCGAGTTCCGTGGGCACTGAGCCCGCCCTTATTTCTTCAGCCATCAGCTTTTACTCCTCTTCCTTCACAAATTCCACTTCGAACATCAGAGGGGCATAAGCCGGAATCCTGTTTCCGCTTGCACTGCTTCCATATCCGAGACTGGACCAGAAAATACCGATGCCCTTGCCTCTGTTCATCTGCCAAATGGTCTTTGTGAATCCTTTGATGAGGCTGCTGCCATCCATTGTGAGTCCGGAATAAGTTTCCGCCCATTTGATTTCTTTCGGCTCGTAAGTCGCTGAGGATGATTGGATATAATTGTCGATGGCCGTTTTCTTGACTGTGGTATCAAATGCTTGTCCATCAAGACGATAACCGGTGTAGTTGATTTTGATTGTGGTGTCTGAAGGGAAGGCTTTGTGCCCGGTAGTATCTGTAATCGGGATAAAATAGAACCCTCTGCCTATGCTGTCAACCTTATCTACAAACTTCCCGCTGTTTTCGTATTTCCATCTCTTCTGCTCTATTCCCTCATTGATGAACTTCTCTATTTCGTCGATGCGGTATTGATCGAAGTCGTAAATAACTTGTAACAGTTCGAGTTCGTATATGCAGGAGGAGGCATCGGCATTCGAAACATTCTTATATTCCTGCTCTGTCGCGAAGTCGGAATTGCTGTTGAGCCACTGTGGAATAAGCACCGTTCTTTTGCCGCCTTCCTTCATACCTTTGATGGCGTCCACAAAGCCGGCTGTGTTGACGCCGGTAGACAGGCAGAAAATCTTTGGACCATAATAATAGGTCTTGTCATAGGTGAGCAGCTGCTTGGCCTGGTCTTCTGCGCTGGATGCACTTATGGTGCCGTTGAGCAGCCTCTCTACGAAATGTATCTTTACGTAACTGCCGCTGATTGCAGCATTTCCCGAGCCTTCCGTTTCTGAAAGCAGGAAAACTCCGCGTCCGAGCGTGTCCGGAAGTCCAGTCTCAGGATTCCTGTTTATATTGATTTCCCAATCATCCGTGTGGTCCTGTTTCAACCAAGCATTCAGGTATCTCGACTCGTCATCGAAGATGCCGGCGGGGATTTCTTTTGCACATCCGCCAAGAACAAGGGTTGCCAGGGCTGAGGCTAAAATGATTCTTCTGTTCATATTCATCTGTTTAATCTGAGTTCCTTTGAGGCTCTAATTCTGAATGGATATCACCCAGATGTGGTAGAGCAGCGCGGCATTGGCAGAAACTGTGCCAACGGGCTTGTTCCCGAAACCGTACTTTCCGTTAAATAGTATGTAGCATTCCTGTCCGGCCTTCACTCCGAACAGTCCGTTTCTCAGTCCTTTCATCACCTGGTCTGTTTTCAGGTCGAGAGTGACAGGGTTTGTGTCTATGTCGCTCCATCCGCTGGCTTGGGCGGTCTCCGGGTGGTTGGTGTCGAAAAGATTGTTCTTGTTCAGACTGCCGGTGAAGGTATAGGCTGCATAATGGAAGGTGACCTTTCCGTCCGCAGCCAGGCTGTCTGGACCTTGTCCCTCCTCGAGTACCACCCTGCTGCAACCGTCATTGACATATACCCGTTTGGCAGCTCCGGACGACAACTGGCTGGAGATGAAGCTGTCAATCTTCTTGTCCTGATTGTCGTAGGTGGTCTGCAACTGCTGGTTGCAGGAAAGCAGGGCCAAAGCCGCGCAAATTATCGTAAAACTTCTTCTCATTTGCTTTTCCACAATTCGTCCTTGCTGAAAAATTCACTGCAGGACCTTTCTATATATTCCCTGGCCGCCCCGGCCGATTCAACGTCCTGGGGAATGGTAAGCCTCCCGCCAGATGCGTTCTCGTGTCCGCCACCGTTGAAGTACATTGTGGCACAGCGGTTTGCGGAAACTCCCTGCTTGGACCTGACAGAGACCCTGAACAGGTTTCCCTCCTGCCTGAGAAAAATGCTCATTCTGACCCCAGCAATTCCCAGAGGCATATTCACAAAACCTTCTGTTTCACCTTCGCGTATGTCGTATCTTTCGAGATCTTCAGTGGTTATCACCGCATAGGCAAGGCCGTAAGGGGTGATGGTCAGCTTGTCGCTCAGGTATTCTCCCATAAAGCGGAACCTGTTTTCCCGGTAGCTGTTGTAGAGCCCGGACAATATTTCCTGACGGTCCACTCCGGCAGCCAGAAGCTCACTTGCCATCTGCAAGGTAGAGGGATAGGTGGAGTTGGAAAAATTGTTGGTGTCCGTGGTCATACCCAGCATCAGCAATTTCAGAGCGCTTGCACCTATGGCCGGCACGTTTCCGTCTATGTCGGGCAACTTCTTCAAGATGCCGTACAGAACCTCGCAGGAGGAGGAAATCTCGATTGTAGAGAAAATCAGGTCGTAGAAATTTTCGTCCGGGTTGAGGTGGTGGTCTATCAGAACCTTCCTGGCCTTCGATGCCCTGATTGCATCTGCCAGCTCAGCCGCACGGTCAGGCCGATTATAGTCTATGCTTATGAGCAGGTCTGCCTCGGAGATGAGTTTTTCACAGTCCCTGCGGCCGGAATGGGTCAGTCCCTTGATTTGCGGGTCCATAGCGAAGCCGAGGGTGTCGGGAACCGGGTCGGGAAACACCACGTCCACAGTTCTGCCCCTGTCCTTCAGATAGCTGGCCAGACCGCAGGAACTGCCCACTGCATCCCCGTCCGGGTGCATGTGGGTGGAAATGACTATTCTGGCCGACTCTTTGAGCCAGCTGTCGAAAAGATGTATTTTTTCCGCTTCTGACATAATCTCAGCTTTTCTTTTTGGCTTGCAAAATTAACAATTTATTATTGCAATTCATAAATCAAATTCATAACTTTGTCAAGTTTTTGGAAAAATGAGAACGCGTTTTTTCCGAAAACCTGATGCTTTGAGTAATAAATAAACTAAAACATAATGAACAAGACTGTTAAGTTACTCGTGACAGGAATCCTGCTTCCTGTAGTCATCATCCTTCTGGCTGTAGTCACTGTCCAGAGCGTAATGGAGCCTATCAAGTTCAACAAGGCAAAGGATGCCAGAGAAAAAGTTGCCATCCAGCAGCTCAAGGACATCCGAGACCTTCAGGTTGCATTCAAGAGTGTCAACGGAAGGTACACTTCTTCATTCGACACCCTCATAACTTTCTACAAGTCCGGCAAGATGAAGGTTGTGATGAAAGTCGGTTCTATGGACGACTCCCTTGCAGTGGTCAATACCAAGGCCCTAAAGAAGAAGAATCCGAAGATTACTGCCGAGCAGATGCTTGAACTCGTGGCTCAGGGCCAGAGACTCGTATTCACAACTGAAAGCGAAATTCCGGTAAGCGACACCCTTTTCACTAATCGTGACAATTTCAATGTGGATGTCATAGGAGTCATTCCTTTCAGCGAGGGCCAGCCGGTTGAGATGGAGTCAACCATCAGGATGGTGTCTGGTGTGCAGGTTCCTCTTTTCGAGGCTGCAATGCCATACAAAGCTCTTCTCAAAGGTCTTGACAATCAGTTGAGAATCAATCTCGATGACGACAGAATCAAGTCCGACCGTTACCCTGGTTTGAAAGTCGGAAGCGTTTCAGCACCTAACAACAATGCCGGAAACTGGGAGTAAAATTTCCGTAAAGGTATCCCCCAGGGGATTCCTTATAAATAGAGATCAGACCGGGCATTCATCGGAGTGGATGGATGCCGGGTCTGTTTTTACTGCACCTGAGCTCAGAAGCGAATACGAGGAAGCGGAGGTTTCCACTTTCACACCTTCTGTAACCCTGGTCCCTTCTGATTTCCATATTCCCGGCAACGAGAGGAACCTGCTTGCTTGTGTTGCTGCGGTCTCTGATGACGATTCGGTATTTTGTGAGCCCGCACCCGGTCTTGATGCCGTCCTCATCTGGTCCTCCGGGCCCGAATCACCTCTTGCCGGAGCAGTAGTCCAGACTCTGAAACTATCCGGTTGCCAGAAGGTGAGAGTTCTGCCTGAACTGTACAGGCTGCTCAGGCACATCCCTCTTGTACAACAATACAATAAGGTGCTGTGTTCCTACGACGGTCGCGTACTATGTCTGGTCATAGCCGAAGGCAAAAGTCTGAGATTGTGCTCGACTTTCCGTGCCGACAGTTTCACGACAGCAGAATACTGGATTTTCGATGCCGTAAAATCCCTACAGCTCAATATGGAAATGACCGATATCTTTTTCGCAACTCCTTTAAGCGAAGAGGAGGAGATTTCACTGTGCAGCTATTTCCGTTCTGTGGATATAATTTACTGATTATGAGGATAATAGGAGGAAGACTAAAGGGACGTAACATAGATGTTCCATTGGGTTACAAGGCCAGACCCACCACTGATTTCGCAAAGGAGGGCCTCTTCAACATCCTCAATAATGAATATGAATTCGAAGGCCTTCAAGTTCTGGACCTTTTCGGAGGCTCCGGTTCCATCTCCTATGAATTTGCCTCACGCGGCGCATCTATGGTCTATACCGTTGAAATGGCCCCTGCCAACGCCAGCTTCATAAGATCCCAGGCAGCGTCACTTGGCTTGCAGAACCTTACCGTGGTGCATCACAATGTCTTCGATTTCCTCAATCTCTGCCGTGAGAAGTTTGACCTTGTCTTTGCCGACCCTCCATATGCACTTGAGGGCCTGGATCAGATTCCTGACAAGGTTTTTGCAGCGGACATACTGCATCCAGAATGCTACTTTATTCTGGAGCATCCTGCCGGATATTCATTCAAAGAACATCCGCACTTCCTCAAGGAAAGAAAGTACGGAAATGTCCATTTCAGTTTTTTCGTTTGATTGTCAGCCGGAGCGGGCTTCTCAGTCCTGCACCTTTCTGAAAGCAACACAGGCATTATGTCCTCCGAAACCAAGGGAGTCTGAGATAGCTATGCTGATATCCGCCTTTACTGCAGTATTCGGAGTGTAGTCCAGGTCACATTCAGGGTCCTGGTTTCTGAGGTTGATGGTCGGAGGTATGATGCCGTCCCTGAGCGCAAGTATGGATGCTATGGCTTCAAATCCACCGGCTGCCCCGAGGGCGTGTCCAGTCATAGATTTTGTCGATGAAATATGTGCTTTATAAGCAAGTTTTTCTCCAAGGGCATATTTGAATGCCTTTGTTTCACAAATATCATTGATACGCGTGCCAGTGCCGTGGGCGTTTATATACAATTCGTCCTTTTCCCCGTCGAATGACGCCTCCTGGAGGGCAAGTCTGATGGCTTCTCCCTGTGTCTGCCCGTCAGGTCTCGGGGCTGTCATATGAAAAGCATCGCAGGTGTTGCCGTAGCCGCATATTTCACCGTATATGACAGCTCCCCTTGCTTTTGCGTGTTCCATATCCTCCAGCACAAGTATTCCGGCACCCTCGGCAATCACGAAACCTTCTCTGTCGGCACTGAAAGGCAGGCTGGCATAATCCGGGTCATCGGAAGGGGAGAGAGTCCTTGCATTTGCGAAGCCGGCTATGGCCATAGGGATGAGCGGTGATTCTGTACCACCTGAAATTATCGCGTCGGCATAGCCGTGCTTGATTGCTCGGAAAGCCTCACCTATGGAATTCGTTCCCGTTGCGCAAGCAAGACCCAGTGAAAGACAAGGTCCGTAGGCGCGATGCTGCATTGCAATGTTTGCTGCAGCCATATTCGGAATCATAGTCGGCACATAGAGTGGAGATACCCATCTTGGACCGTTAGCAATCATTTTTTCAATTTCCTTGAATGTGGATGGAAAGCCGCCTATACCGGACCCCACATAGACACCGAACCTGTACGGGTCTATATTGCCCCCTTCCGATGCGTCAAGACCAGACTGAATCACAGCTTGTTTGGCTGCAGCTGCCGCATAGATGGAAAACAGGTCCTGCTTTCTGGTAAACGAGGGTTCCAGTCCATAATCCGCCGGGTTGAAATCCCTGACTTCTCCCGCTACACTGGCTGCAAGTTCTCCTGTCTTGAATCTGGAAATCCGGCCAATCCCGTTCCTCCCGTGTGAGATGTTGTCCCAGAATGTTGCAAGGTCATTTCCGGATGGAGAAATGATGCCCATACCTGTAATGGCTACTCTTCGTTCCTTTATATTCATATCTTTAGACTTAATAGTGAAAAGCTTTCTGTTCGGCAACCCCATTATTTCAATGTGCATCCTCATAAGATGCTAATTGTTCTTCCAACGTCTCTAAGAATCTTACTTTTTTGCCAATTTTGGAATATTGTGGCAAAATCAGTAAATTTGCGGACAATTGCGTAATGGGACACGAACTTGTCCTTCATTTTTCAGGATGATATACTATGAGCAGACCTTTGCCAAGATATTTGCTTGATAAGTTTCAACTGACGGGGAATTTGATTTTTTCTGTCCTGTTCTCCATTGTCTTTCTCGCCTTGTACACACCATTTTCCACAACCGCTTGGTTCAGACTCGGCTATAATGAGACCTTCCTATATACTGTCGCTTTTATGGTTTTTGCCATAGTCTTTTTGGTCTTGAGCCGCACCATAATATACAAGACCAAGTATTTGTTTGAAATCAAGATTTGGCAATATCTGTTGTGGTGCTTCCTCGAGGTTGCAATCATTTCCTTCGTTTACGTGCTTCTGACGGTCATCATCGGCAAAATGCCTGAAGATTTCACGCGGACACGCCTGTTTATGAAGACCCTGCTTTATTCCACGATTGCGCTTATCATCCCCAATCTCATAGCCTCCCTTTATATAATGGTCGTGGAGAAGGAAAAAATACTCAGGCTTATGAACTACAGCAATGTCGTTTCGGATGAGCCTGTCGCGGAAAAGGATGAACAGAAGATTACGCTTTTCGACATAGGCGGGACCTTGCGCTTTTCGGTACGCAGGAGCAATCTTTATTACATAGAGTCTGATGACAATTATATTAAGGTATGGTATGACGACGGTGAGGGAAACATCAAGCAGTATATGGTGCGTTGCAGGCTCAAGACCGTGGAGGAGACTTTTCGGGGCACCACTTTGGTCCGTTGCCATAGGAAGTATATCGTGAATACCGAAAGGGTGAAGGTACTCCGCAAGGAGGGGGATTCCTTCGTGCTGGAGTTGGACAAGGAGAGCATCACCCCAATACCTGTCACAAAGACCTACGAAAAAACCGTCCTGGATATTTTCTGTCCGGACGGTCATCAAAAACAGGTTGAGGCATAGGCCACTTCTGCACCCAGTCTATCTTTTCCTCTTGGATGCGCGGAGCCTTGCTGATGACTGGACCATCGCTTCATCCAGCAGTATGCTTCGTGCTGCCATTATGTCCAGTATGGCTGCTATAAGCGGGAAGAGGGCGGTCACTGAAAAGCTCATTTCATTCCAGTTCCTGGCGAGGTCCACCACAATCCAGCATTGAAAAGCGAGCAGCAATATGGCAGCTCCCGTGGCTACTCTCATCTGGGGCATCCTGATTTTGAAGGCGAAGAGTGAAAAAATGTTTCCTATAGTGCTGATTGCCAAGAGTGTGACGTATGGGATTTTTTCCCAATACATTATCTCGAGGTCATTGCCATGCGGACCGACTATGGTCGCGAACTTGCAGAAAAACATTGATGCAAGCAGGGCTGTCGCAATAGCGAGGTATAAGGTTTGAATTCTTTGCCACATAACTTATTTCAATTTGTTTGCAAATTTAAACTATTTTTGACAAATTTGCCCAATAAGTTTCGCAAGTCTTTCCAATGAACTTTAAATCATAAGACTTGCGAAACTTGGGTAGTACATTATAAACTTTTTAGATATGAGAATAGCAGAATCAGAATTGATAATCAATGGCGACGGTTCGGTTTTCCACCTTCATATGCGCCCTGAACAATTGGCGGACAATGTGATACTGGTGGGTGACCCGGGCAGGGTGGATATGGTTGCAGAATTCCTGACAGACATAGAGTTCCGCAATGCATCAAGGGAGTTTGTGAGTACCACAGGCCGCTACAACGGCAAGCGTTTCACAATTCTTTCTACAGGTATAGGATGCGACAATATCGACATTGTGATGAATGAATTGGATGCCCTTGCAAACATAGACTTCACCACCCGTGAGCCTAAGGCTGAAAAACGCTCCCTGAATGTTTTGAGAATCGGAACCTGCGGAGCTATCCAGAAGGACATTCCGCTCGGTTCCTTCGTTTTCTCCCACGTTTCAGTGGGTTGTGACGGCCTCCTGAACTGGTATGCAGACCGTGACAAAATTGCTATGCCAGGCATAGAGGATGCTTTCAAGGAGCACGTCCACTGGGCAAAGCATCTCCCGGATCCGTATTTTGTAATGGCAAGCCAGAAACTCATAGACAAGTTCGCAGATTGCACAGTCAAGGGAATGACCATCTCCGCTTCCGGCTTCTATGGCCCTCAGGGAAGGGTTCTCCGTATGCCTCTTGCAATGCCGGATATGCTTGACGATTTCGAATCATTCGAGTACGAAGGCCGCCGAATCACCAATTTCGAAATGGAAGGCTCCGCCGTTGCAGGAATAGCACGGCACTTGGGCCACAACGCTGGTACAGTCTGCTGCGTCATCGCAAACCGTCACATCGGCAGCAGCAATCCGGACTACAAGCCCCAAGTCCGCAAACTTGTGGAACTTTGTCTGCAGAAGCTTTCAGAGCTGGAATAGAGACGATTTTTTTGAAGGGCGGGGTTTCCGCCCTTTTTTTTGAAATTTCCGTCTTATTCCTCAGCGGCAGCCTTGAGCCTTTCGGCGTTTTCCGCAATCTGCAGCTGGTCGAGCATATCCTGGATGTCTCCGTCCATAAACACAGGCAGATTGTACATAGTGTAATTGATGCGGTGGTCCGTAACTCTCGACTGCGGATAATTGTAGGTGCGGATTTTTGCAGAACGGTCTCCAGTCGATACCATAGTCTTTCTCTTGGCTGAAATCTCGTTCAGATATTTCTCATACTCCATGTTGTAGAGCCTTGTACGCAACTCAGCGAGAGCCTTGTCGAAGTTCTTAAGCTGTGATTTCTCATCCTGGCACTGCACCACTATTCCCGAAGGGATATGCGTAAGCCTGATGGCAGAGTAAGTCGTGTTTACGGACTGTCCGCCAGGTCCTGATGAGCAGAAGGTATCCTTGCGGATATCGTTCATATTCAGCTCAATGTCAAATTCGTCAGCCTCCGGAAGCACAGCCACTGATGCAGCCGAAGTATGGACTCTTCCCTGGGTCTCCGTCTGCGGCACCCTCTGTACACGGTGCACTCCGGACTCATATTTCAGGATTCCATAGACCCCTTCTCCGATTACCTTCACAACGATTTCCTTGAATCCTCCTGCAGCACCTTCCGACTGGCTGTTGATTTCCATCTTCCAGCCTCGGCGCTCGAAATACTTGCTGTACATTCTGAAAAGGTCACCGGCAAAGATGGCAGCTTCGTCTCCACCTGCACCGCCACGAATCTCCAGAATGGCATTTTTGCTGTCCTGAGGGTCTGCCGGGATGAGCAGGAGCTTGATTTTCTGCTCCATTTCAGGAATCTTCACCTCAAGTTCGGCAAGTTCTTCCTTAGCCATCTCCCTCAATTCCTCATCCTTCTCCTCCGCGATTATGTCTTTCGCCATTTCGTAGGATTCCATCATCCTGCGATAGTCTTCTCCAGTTTCGATGATAGGTGTAAGTTCCTTGTATTCCTTGTTCAACTGAACATATTTCTTCATATCCGAAATCACATCCGGATCAGCGAGTTGCTTCTGGAGCGATTCGTATTTGTCCCTTAGTCCGAGAATCTTGTCCAACAATGTGTTTTTTTCTGCCATTTGTCTTTGTAATATGTATGATAATTCACAATAACCTGCAAATTTACTTTCTGTTTTCCGTATTTACAAAAATTAATGCGTGATACCGTAAAAATCTCATAGATGTTAAAAAAATCATAAAATCACCTTAACGAAATATTCACATTTTTGAAATTTGGTTGTATATTCGTGGCCCAAACCATTTACGAACGACTTATGAATTTCGGTATTCTTGAAGTTCTCACTCTCATCGGGTCTGTGGGGATGTTCCTCTATGGTATGAAACTGATGAGTGAGGGCTTGCAGAAAGCGGCGGGAAACAAGCTCAGGAACATTCTCGCCCTGATGACCAACAACAAATTCCTCGGTGCTCTCACCGGTATCTTCATCACAGCACTTGTCCAGTCTTCTTCTGCGACGACCACGATGATTGTCTCATTCGTCAATGCCGGGCTCATTTCCCTGCAACAATCAATGGCTGTCATCTTCGGTGCAAATGTGGGTACTACCTTCACGGCGTGGATCATTTCACTTTTCGGGTTCAAAGTTGACATTTCGGCTTTTGCAATCCCGCTCTTCGCCTTCGGAGTACCTCTTCTTTTTATGAAGAAGTCTCCATACACCAACTGGGGTGAATTCCTAATAGGTTTCGCACTCCTCTTCCTTGGACTCGACTTTCTCAACGGCGCGGTTCCTGATCTCAAGTCCAATCCGGCCATTATGGATGCTCTCAGGCGTTATTCCGACCTCGGTTTCTGGTCCGTGCTCATTTTCGCGGGAGTGGGTCTGGTCCTGACAATGGTTGTGCAGGCATCCAGTGCAACTTTTGCCATCGCCCTGATTATGTGCAGCAAAGGATGGATTACCTTCGACCTTGCGGCTGCTCTGGTGCTCGGCGGAAACATCGGAACCTGTATCACTCCTATCATTGCCTCCGTTTCCGGTAACGTGATGGCAAAGAGGGCTGCTGCCGGACACCTTCTCTTCAACCTCTTAGGTTCCGTCTGGGCGCTTGCCATTTACCGTCCTTATATGAAACTTATAAGTTGGATTACTACCGGATGTGTGGGAGACCCTAACGAAATCTACAAATTCGCGAACAATGCGGACCCTGCCGTGGTTGCCTCCCTGATGGATGGTACCATAGACAAGTCTCTTCCTGAGAATCAGGCTCTTGTGGCCAGTTTTGCGGCGATGCAGTACTATGTGTCATTCGGACTGTCAATGTTCCACACGGTATTCAACCTCATCAATATATTCGTGATGATATGGTTCACCAAGTTATTCGTTAAAGTTGTGACCCTGCTTGTTCCGTCCAAAAAGGAAGAATTGTCGGATATCGACGGAAGACCGCACCTGGAGTTCATTTCCGGTGGTCTTATGTCCACTTCCGAGTTGTCCATACTTCAGGCTCATAAGGAAATCCTGGTTATGAGCGACAGGACTTCTCGTATGCACGATATGGTGGGACAGATGTATTCCGAGAAGAATTCAGATGAGTTCGCCTCTCTGTTCGAGCGGGTGCAGAAATATGAGAACATCAGCGACAATATGGAGGTGGAGATTGCTACCTACCTGAGCAAAGTGGCTGACGGACGCTTGAGTGATGATTCCAAGCACTCCATTCAGATGAAACTTCGTGAGATTTCTGAGATTGAGAGTATTGGTGACAGTTATTACAATATGGCGCGCATTCTTCAGAGACGCAACGAGAACAGGATTGAGTTTACGGCGGATATGAATCTGAATTTTGCAGAAATGTTCGACCTGGTACAGAAGGCCTACAATCAGATGGCGGACAGCCTTTTGAACAATTCCCACGCCTCTTCCGCTGACCTTATCCGTACGATGAAGACTGAATCTTCCATCAATGCGATGCGTAACAAACTCAAGGAACGCAACATCATCGACCTGAACGAAGGCAAGTATGAATATGCCACCGGTTCGGCCTATATGGACCTCATAATTGAGTGTGAGAAGATAGGTGACTACATAGTAAACGTGGTCGAGGCTCTGGTTGACCTCAAGCCTGGTAAAGGTACGACAGAATAATTTTCTACATATTTTGCAGATTTTTGGAGCTTGTGCAGTGGTTTTGCGCAAGCTCCTTTTAATTTTGCAACAAATCCCGGAAGGGGAGGATAGAAGGGAAAGAAGGAATGGGAGTAATAATTGAAAATTATCTGCATTATGAGAAAGGATTCCATCATCAGTCTTATGAACACATTCATTTCATCTGAGGCATCTTATGAAAATGTAAACGCAATGGTCAGCGAACTCGGTTTGGAACTCGATTCCGTTGAATTTGTCCTTTGATTCCAGCAACAAGTTTCGCAAATGCGGAAGTTCTTGCTAAATTTGTGCTTTCGTAAAATTATTAGCTATGAAAGTCAAAATAGTCAATGAGTCCCAGTGGCCGTCGCCTTCTTATGCGACCGTAAATTCAGCAGGAGTTGATCTTAAAGCCAATATAGTTGAGCCAATCGTTCTGCAGCCTTTGCAGAGAGCAGTTGTGCCCACGGGACTTAAAATCGCCCTTCCGGAAGGTACGGAAGCCCAAGTCCGTCCCCGCAGCGGTCTTGCTGCAAAGCACGGAGTGACTGTTCTCAATTCACCTGGCACCATAGATGCCGACTACAGGGGCGAAGTGGGGGTAATCCTGGTGAATCTGTCGGACAAGGCATTCACGGTCAATCCCGGAGAAAGAATAGCCCAGATGGTAGTGGCGCGTTATGAAAGAGTGGAATGGGAGGAAGTGGAGCAGTTGGACAGCACTGAAAGGGGAGAGGGAGGTTTCGGAAGTACCGGAAGACAATAAGATTATGACACATACAGACACAATATTCGACTTGTTCTGCGAGTGCAGGGGCAAGGTGACTACAGACAGCAGGACCATTAAGGGCGGAGAACTTTTCTTTGCCCTGAAAGGAGAAAACTTTGACGGGAATGCCTATGCGGAGCAGGCTCTGGAGGCAGGGGCTGCCTATGCCGTGGTCGGAGAAGATGCGGAGTGCCTGAAAAGGACTTCATTCTATTCTATGCGGCTGTTTCCGGTTCGGGATACATCAGTGGCGCTGAGGAAGCTTGCACTGTATTATCGCAGGCGTCTGTCTATTCCTTTCATCGGTCTTACTGGCACCAATGGCAAGACCACGACCAAGGAGTTGATAAATGCCGTGCTGTCCGCAAAATACCGCACGGCTGCGACAAAGGGCAATTTCAACAATAACATAGGTGTGCCTCTGACAGTGCTTTCCATTCCTTCCGATGCAGAGATGGCAATAGTGGAAATGGGGGCCAGTCATCTTGGAGACATAAAGGAACTGGTGGAAGTGTGTGAGCCGGATTTCGGACTCATCACCAATGTCGGGCGAGCTCATCTGCTGGGATTCGGCTCTTTTGAAGGGGTTAAGAAGACTAAGGGTGAACTGTACGATTTTCTTGCCGGTAATAGGAGAGATGATGATCCTGACGGAGTGCATTACCCGAACGGACGGAAGATTTTCCTCAATCTGGACAACCCGGATCTGGTCCAAATGGCTTCAGAACGGGGTTTTGAACCTGGGATAAGTGCTGTGGGCTATGGACTGAAGGCCTGGGGGGCGCAGATTATGCCTTCCGATGCGGAACATCCATTCCTGAGGCTCAGGCTCTCTGACGGTACTGCCGTTGAGACTCATCTTGTCGGAGCCTACAATGCGGACAATGTGCTTGCTGCACTGTGCATAGGGGAATATTTCGGCGTTGAGCGTGCTGCTGCGATTGCTGCCATCGAGGCTTACGTCCCGTCAAACAACCGCTCCCAGATGCAGAAGACTGACAGGAATGTGCTGATAGTTGATGCCTACAATGCCAATCCTTCGAGTATGGATGTGGCCCTGACCAATTTTGCCGGTTTTGAGGCTCCTGAAAAGATTGCATTGTTGGGAGATATGCTGGAGTTGGGGGAGACTTCCGTTGAGGAGCACAGCAGGATTGTGGAGAGGGTTAAGGAATGCGGCGTCAGGGCGTATTATGTGGGAGAGGAGTTCTCCAAGGCCGGTGCAAGTCCTTGTTTTGCCTCTTCTGAAGAACTGGCGGAATATATTTCTTCTCACAGGCAGGAATTTACGGGGGCGGCCATTCTCGTTAAGGGGTCAAGGGGCACCCGAATGGAAAGGACGCTGGGCTGTCTTTAGCTTTCCGGTTGGAGAGGAAACTGTTCTTTTTTAAGTCAAAGTCCCGCTATAAACTCGTGTACTTCCACAAGGACAGAAGTCAAATCTGTACTTGTCTTTTTTACAAGGGCTTCTATATCTTCCGTGCAATCTGCGAGCGGTTCGCTGAGCTTGCCGATTCCGGACTGGATTTGCGTAATCGAGGATTTTATCTGAGTGTCCAGTTCAGGATTCCAGGCCTTGGTAAAGGTGCTGACAGAGGCTTGGTTGCTGATTTTCCCGACATAACAGTAATTGATGCCGCTGAGCGCAGATTTGAAATCGGTTATGGAATTGAGACTCAAGGGAGAGATTTCTTTGCCCAGCATTTCCGCTGCAAAATGCTCGGTGAAATCTATGCAGCCGTCAAGCAGAGCCAGCAGACCATCCTGATATGTGGCAAAGCGGCTGTCTTCATAGCCCGGATTCACCAGTTCCCATCCGTATCCTTTCCCCTTCACCGTGATTTCGTGCCTGGACAGAAGTGACGAATAGCTGTCCGCAAGGGATTCCATCCCCTCCCATTTTGCATACAGGAAAGTGCAGAGCACTTCGATTTCCTCGGTCAGGGCACAGAGATAGGCCAATTCCTCCGCAGAATAGTCGGGGCTGTGCTCAACCGTTTTGCCTTCACTGATCTGGAAAAGCATATACTCGGCTGCGGCAAAACCCTTCTGGTTGTTCGGCAGTGAGGCAAAATTTACTTCCTCGCCATTTTTCATTCTTTCCAGAGTGCCCTGGATGCCCTGAATGTCAGAGGGCCAGGTGCCGAGAGCCTCATAAACCTCAGAATCCCCTTCGTCAAAAACAGGGAGCGACAGACATCTTAGCCAGCTCTCCCGGCAAGTCTTCCAGTTGCTGCAAAGTGTCTTCACATCGTTCTCACTTATCTCTTCCGGATTGAATGCCGTCAGATAGCAATTGTTTGCAAAAAGAACGGCATTGTCTGCAAGAATCTTGAATCCGGCCGTTCCGGTGCCTTTGGCGTAAGACTGCATTATGTACCCGAAAGCTGTTTCCTTGTTTTCCGAAGGGTTGTGCTCGACTTTTTTCAGACAGGCAGATGCGGCCAAGGCTACCGCCACCAGCAATATTCCATAAAATTTCTTCATAACTGCAAAGTTAGCAATCTTAAAAAATATTCCTGCAACATATGCAAAAAACGGTTGACTTCCATAAAGCCAACCGTAATAGCAATATCAGTTTTCAGTCTTAGAAATTCTCCTTGTGAATTTCGAAGTAAGACTTAGGGTGTGCACATACAGGGCAGATTTCAGGTGCCTTGGTACCCACAACGATATGTCCGCAATTGCGGCACTCCCAAACTTTCACCTCTGAC
Source organism: Rikenellaceae bacterium (assembly GCA_022777205.1). Classification (GTDB taxonomy): domain Bacteria; phylum Bacteroidota; class Bacteroidia; order Bacteroidales; family UBA932; genus Cryptobacteroides. The sequence goes on along the minus strand of JALFGP010000131.1, from coordinate 20,066 downwards.
CTTTCGAATACCTGTGCAGTCTCCACATTCTTCAGAAGTGCGCGGTAACGTTCCTCGTGACGCTTTTCAATGGCAGCTACACCGCGGAATTTTGCAGCGAGCTCAGGGAATCCTTCCTCCTCAGCTGTCTTTGCAAAGCCTGCATACATATCTGTCCATTCGTAGTTCTCGCCGGCTGCTGCGTCTGCGAGATTCTCGGCTGTGTCACCGATGCCGTAAAGTTCCTTGAACCAGAGTTTTGCATGTTCTTTCTCGTTATCTGCAGTCTCAAGGAAGAGGGCAGCAATTTGCTCGAATCCCTGTTTCTTTGCCTTGGATGCAAAATAAGTGTACTTGTTGCGAGCCTGAGACTCACCAGCGAAAGCTGCTTCCAGATTCTTTTCGGTCTGGGTGCCTGCGTATTTGTTTGCCATAGTAAATGTTGTTAACTGTTTACAAATTGATTGCGCAAATTTATGAATCAATTTTGAATTTGTCAAATTCACGACTCACAATTTTCCAAATTCCGCTGCAACGGACGGAAAACCGGCCTGAACTCATTTTGCCGTGACAACCTTGATGAACTGCTTGCAGCTGCTCTCCCAGTCTTCCATAAGTTTCTCAGCAATAGCGCTTCCGGTGAGCCTGTAATGAGTTTTCAGCAGGGCAAGCACTTCCTCCTTCTCCCTGTCATCCTCGAGCAAAGCGAGTTCAACCATATCCATATTGCAGAAAAAGTCGAAATTTCCTTCCGGGTTCCACACATAGGCCACACCACCGCTCATACCTGCCGCGAAATTCCTGCCGGTACGTCCGAGCACAACCACCCGTCCTCCGGTCATATATTCGCAGCAATGGTCTCCGACACCTTCGACCACGGCATCCACACCGCTGTTTCTCACGCAGAATCTTTCGCCCACCTGCCCACGTATGAACATTTCTCCGGAAGTGGCACCGTAAGCAATTGTGTTTCCGGCAATTATATTGTCCTCAGCCTTGAATTCCGAGTCTCTGTCCGGGGTCACTATTATCCTTCCTCCGCACAGGCCCTTGCCCATATAGTCGTTGGCATCCCCTTCGAGCCGGAAAGTGATTCCGCTGCAGAGGAAAGCTCCGAAAGACTGTCCGGCAGAGCCCCTGAAATGCAGGTCTATGCTGTCTTTGGGCAGGCCTTTCTGTCCGTATTGGCGGGTGATGTAGCCGCTCAGCATAGCTCCCACGCTCCGGTCCGTGTTCTTTATTTCAACTCCAAGGCTTATGGTACGGCGTGTTTTCAAAATCGGCAGGAGCATCTGGAGAATCTCATGGTCTTTTACCTGATCCAGCTTGTGGTCCTGGGCTGTAGTGAACTGGCGGTCGTTGCCCTTGGCTGCATCCGGAATGTAGAGCACCTTGTCGAGGGAGACTTTGCCCGCCTTGGCTCCGGCAGGGTAGCTGCGTTTGTGCAGCAGGTCCGCACGGCCTATGATTTCACCTAAACTGCGGTAGCCCATAAGTGCGAGATATTCTCTCACCTGTCTGGCCATAAAGCGGAAATAGGTCTCGATATGTTCAGGTTTTCCGGCAAATTTCGACTCCAGTTCCGGTCTTTGGGTGGCAATGCCGGTGGGACAGGTGTCGGTGTTGCATTTGCGGCACATCACGCAGCCCATACACACCATCACCGCCGTTCCGAATCCGTATTCCTCGGCTCCGAGCAGGGCCATAAACATCACGTCGCGGGCAGTCTTCAGTCCGCCGTCCACCTGCAGACGCACCTTGCCGCGGAGGTTGTTCACCACCAGGGTCTGCTGCACCTGTGCCAGACCGGTTTCTGCCGGACAGCCTGCGTAACGCACTGAGCTTGCGGGACTTGCGCCTGTGCCTCCGTCTCCTCCGCTGATGAGTATGACATCGGCCTTGGCTTTTGCAACTCCGGCTGCAATGGTTCCCACTCCTGCCTCGGACACGAGTTTAACGCTGATTCTGGCGCTGCTGTTCACGTTCTTGAGGTCGAAAATCAACTGGGCGAGGTCTTCAATGGAGTAGATGTCGTGGTGAGGAGGAGGGGAGATGAGGGTTATGCCCGGAACCGCGTGCCTGGTCTTGGCTATGAGGGAATTGACCTTGAATCCCGGCAACTGTCCGCCTTCTCCCGGTTTTGCTCCCTGAGCCACCTTGATCTGGATTTCATCCGCGTTCACAAGGTAGTAGGAGTCCACTCCGAAACGGCCGGATGCCACCTGTTTTACGGCACTGCGGGCTGATGCTCCGTCCGGAAGAGGAGTGTTTCGGGACGGGTCCTCGCCGCCTTCTCCCGTGTTGCTCTGCGCCCCTATCTTGTTCATTGCCAAGGCTATGGTCTCGTGAGCGCTCTTGCTTATTGCTCCGAAGGATATGGCTTCCGCAACGAAGCGCTTCATTATGTTCTCCTCGCTCTCCACCTCCTCTATAGGGATGCTCGCACGGTCGCTCTCGATTTCCATCAGGTCCCTCAGGTACATAGGGTTCTGACGGTTTTCCACTGCGCTGCTGAACTCCTTAAAAATGTCCCTGTTGTTCTCTCTGAGGGATTTGTGGAGCAGTCGGATTTTTGACGGATCCCAGCCGTGCTGTTCTCCCTCCTTGCGCCATGCATAGCGGCCGTAGTCCGGAAGGCTCGCGGACACACCAGCGGATTTTTCTCCTTTTTCGGAGCAGAATGCATCCCGGTGTGCAGCCACTATGTCTGAGGCTATGTCTTCCATTGTGATACCCTCGATCTGGGATAGACCCCCGCCCATATATTTGTCCAAAACGGCTGATCCCACTCCGAGGCTTTCGAACAGGGCTGCTCCACGGTAACTTCTGATGGTGGAAATACCCATCTTCGAGAGAATTTTGAGCATTCCCTTGTTGATGGCTGAAATGTAATGTTCCTTTGCGGCATTGTAGTCCAGCTGTATGGCTTTTTCCTCCACGAGTTTGCCCAGAATGCCGAAAGCCATATAAGGGTTCACCGCACTGGCTCCATAACCTATGAGCAGGGCCACGTGCATCACTTCGCAAACCTCGCCTGATTCCACAACCACGGCTGTCTGGGCTCTCTTGCGGCAGTGGATCAGATGGTGATGGACGGCTGCCATCGCCAGCAGAGACGGAATCGGGGCCTTGCGCGCATCCACTCCCCGGTCGCTGATGATGATATAGTTATATCCGTCGTCCACCGCGTGCTCTGCGCTGACGCAAAGTCTTTCAAGCGCATCCTCCAGAGCCTTTTCCCCTCCGGCCACTTCGAAGGTCATAGGCAGCTTGATGGTGCGGAAGCCCTTGTAACCCAGATTGTCCAGAGTCTCCAGTTCGCTGTTGGAAAGAATAGGGGAACTGAGTTTCACCACTTTGCAGAGTTCTGCCGAAGGCTTGAGTATGTTGCCCTTTACTGCCCCGATGTAGCTCGTGAGGGACATCACCGACTGCTCTCTGATAGGGTCTATAGGAGGGTTGGTGACTTGGGCGAATTTCTGCTTGAAATAGTTGAAGAACCTTTGGGGCTTGTTCGCCAGCACTGCCAGAGGGGTGTCGTCTCCCATTGCGGTGAGGGGTTCGCTGCTGTCCACGGCCATAGGTACCAGGATCTTGTCTATGTCTTCGCGGCTGTATCTGAAGGCCCTGAGCATACTGTCGAAATCACCGACCTTGTGCTCTTCCTTGCGTCCGCTCCGTATGTCCTTGAGTATGATTCTGTTGGCGTGGAGCCACTCGGAATACGGATGCTCTGATGCGAGTTTTGCCTTGATTTCATCATCCTGCATTATCCGTCCTTCAACCGTATCCACCATCAGAATCTTGCCCGGTCTGAGCCTGCCTTTAGAAGCAATCTGATCGGCCGGTACATCGCAGACTCCTGTCTCGGAAGCCATCACCAGCATACCATTCCGTGTGACAAAATACCTGCATGGCCTCAGACCGTTGCGATCCAGCATTCCTCCGGCATAGCGTCCGTCAGAAAAGAGTATTGTCGCCGGTCCGTCCCAAGGCTCGGTGAAGATGGAATGGTATTCATAAAAACATTTCAGCTTGTGGCCCAGCGGATTTCCTTCCTTGTAGCTCTCCGGAACCAGCATCGCGAGGGTGTGCGGAAGAGACTGTCCGCAGCGGGTGAAGAACTCCAGCACATTGTCGAAGGAAGCGCTGTCGCTCATTCCCGGCTCCACGATGGGGCTCACGTTCTCCGTGATTCTGCCCAGATTCTGAGTCTTGAGCAGGGCCTCACGGGTCTTGATCCACAAGCGGTTGCCCCTGATTGTATTGATTTCGCCGTTGTGCCCCACCATTCTGAAAGGCTGGGCAAGGCTCCAGGTCGGGAAGGTGTTGGTGGAGAAACGGGAGTGGACCAGGGCTATTGCACTTGTGAAGTACGGGTCGGTCAGGTCAGGGAAGTAATCCCGGAGCTGGAGGGAGGTGAGCATACCCTTATATACCATAGTCCTGGTGGAGAGACTGGCAAAATAGCAGCCGCTCTTGTCCTGAATTTCGGAAGCAGCCACCTTCTTTTCAATTTCCTTGCGGGCAAGGTAGAGCTTGTCTTCGAGCAGACTGTTGTCGTCGCAGCCAACTATGAATAGCTGACGGATTTCCGGCTCCGATGCTGCCGCCATTTCTCCGAGGATTTCGCTGCGTACCGGTACCTTGCGGCTATGCATAATTGAAAGTCCTTGATTGTCAAAGCCTTCATTGATGATATCGGTGAATTTTGCATTGTCCTCCACTGCTTTGGGAAGGAATACCATTCCCACCCCGTAGCGTCCTTTTTCAGGTACGGGAATTCCGTGGAGCAGGATAAATTCGTGGGGAATCTGCACAAGTATGCCGGCACCGTCTCCGGTCTTGTGATCTCCACCCTCTGCTCCTCTGTGGGCCATATTTTCCAAAACGCTGAGCGCCTTGAGTACAATGTCGTGATATTTGCTTCCGTTGATGTTGACCACCAGCCCCACTCCGCAGGCATCATGTTCATATTCAGGACAATACAGTCCCTTGGCCTGCAATCTGCCGAGTTCTGTCATAGGCAAAAAATTAAAACACTACTACATTGGTGCGGCTTTAATCCGCCGCTGGATTCTGCAAATATAGAAAAATTCTATTATCCGAGAAATGAAATCAGCACACCAGCTGCGACGGCCGAACCGATGACTCCCGCGATATTGGAGGCCATACAGTAGTTCAGGACATGGTTCTTAGGGTCATACTTGGTGCTGATGCCATTGCAGACACGGCTGGCCATAGGCACGGCAGAAAGTCCTGTGGCACCGATGAGAGGATTGATCTTCTTCTTGGAGAACAGGTTCCAGATTTTGACCATCAGGATACCGCTGGCAATGCTCAGGGCAAAGGCACAGAAACCTCCAACAATAATTCCAAGAGTCTGCAGATTGAGGAAGGCGTCCACCGTCATAGTGGCTCCCACGCAGAGTCCCAGGAAAATCGTTGCTGCGTTCATAAGACCGTTGCTGGCCACATTGAAAAGCCTCGACGTATCTGCCCCGATTTCCTTGATGAGATTACCGAACATCAGCATACCCACAAGTGGCACTGCAGTAGGGACGAAAATCGCCACGATGGTGGTCACGGCAATGGGGAAGATAATCTTCACCGCGCGCATATTCTTGATATTCAGCTTGTCCGGATAGAGTTTGTCCTGCTCCTTCATATTAATCATCAGCTCCTTCTTAGTGCAGGTGAGTTTCACCACAAGAGGGATGATTACCGGCACCAGGGCCATATAGCTGTAGGCTGCAATGGCAATGGGACCGAGCAGATGCGGCGCAAGCTTGATGGTTGTGAAGATTGCTGTAGGACCGTCTGCTCCACCGATAATTCCAAGGGATGCGGCCTCTGCAGGTGTGAAACCGAGCGCAAGGCTCACCAGAAGCACAGCAAAAATACCGAACTGGGCAGCTGCACCGAAAATCGCGAGCTTGAGATTCCTCAGCATAGGCCCAAAATCCGTCATTGCGCCCACTCCCATAAATATTATAGGTGGCAAAAGGCCGGTTTTGATGAGTCCATAGTAGAGGTAATTCATAATTCCGAACTCGTGGGCAATCTCGTGCAGAGGCATTTCCCAGATATTCTTGAGAGTGCCGTCCGCAAGTTTCACCATTCCGCTCGCATCTGTCTGTATCACACCCATTTCTCCGCCCGGAAAGTTTGCTATCAGCACTCCGAATGCTATCGGGATGAGCAGCAGCGGCTCGTATTTTTTCACTATCCCCAGATACAGCAACCCGAAGGCCAGCAGGTACATAAGCAGGAAAGTCGGCTCCGCAATCAGGTCGCTCAAGGCGGTCATTCCGTAGAGTTTCCTCAGAGTATCAAGAAATCCTTCCATTATCCTCTTGTCATTTTGATGATTATGTCGTCTTCTTCTACAGTCTCGCCGTTGTGGGCAAGGATTTCCGTGATGGTTCCGTCAAAATCGGCGCAGATGGCATTGTTGATTTTCATCGCTTCGATATAGCAGAGCACATCGCCACGCTTGACCTTGTCACCCACCTTGCGTGGAGTCTCCTGACTGTCTTTAGTGAGGAAGAACTTTCCGGAAATAGGCGCAGGTACACCCTCGGACGGACCGGCTGCAGGCGCGGAGGAAGGGGCCTGGCTTGCCGCAGGGGCAGTCCCGTCATAAGAAATATCCAGTTTGTAGAGCTGCCCGTTGAGGTTCACAGTGATGCTTGAAGGCAGTTTGGCTGTGCCGGTGCTTTCCTTCGCAGCCTTGCGCTTTGCAAGGTCAGCCTCGAATTCAGCCTTTGCCTGTCCGCTCTTATATGCCTCATACTGAGTCGGATGCATTGCGTACTCAAAGAGTTCCTCATCATCCGGACCAAGTTCCCAGCCCTTCTCCTTCATCTTTGCACGGAATTCCTCGAGACAGTCAGGGTAATTGTCCTGAGGGTCGCTGTCCACGAATTTGCGGCCCTGTGAAGCTGCAAGTTCCTTGATTTCATCGTCCACCTCGCCCGGCAGTTTCCCGGCCTTGCCGAGCACCATATCCCAAATCGTGTCCGGGAACATCTCCCAGCGCTTCTTGCCCTTCTCCATAAGGGTCACGTTCATCAGTGCAAGGTTCTTCACATATTGTGAGAAAGGAGTCACGAGTGGAGGGTAACCCACCTTTGGCCAGACATAAGCCACCTCATCGAAGAGTTTCACCAGCAGGTCGTCAGTGCTGAGCTGAGGCTGCCCGTTCTTCACCTTCCATTTGTTGAGGGATGAAAGATTTTCCTCAAGGTCGGTCATAAGCGAGCCCATCATACCTCCCGGCAGTCCCGGCTTGATGAGAAGGGAATTGTTCAGACGGTTCAGAGGAGGGCAGTAATAACCCAGGAAATCGTCCATCATCTCCTGAATGATCGTGCGGGCCTGCATATAAGCCTCCATATTGATGTCCTTCACCTTGAATCCGGCATCCTTGAGCATTTCCTGCACTGCAATCACGTCTGCGTGGCCGGTGCCCCAGGCGAGCGGAGACATAGCCACGTCCACATAGTCGCATCCGTTCTTGCAGACCTCCAGTATGGAAGCCATATTGAAGCCCGGACCTGCGTGCGAGTGGTACTGAACCGGGATGTCCGGAGCAAGTTTCTTTATTCCGCCCACAATCTTGCCAAGGCTGTCCGGACGTCCGATGCCCGCCATATCCTTCAGACATATTTCATCTGCTCCTGCTTCTATAAACTGCTTAGCCAGAGCTACATAGTATTCCACAGTGTGAATAGGGGAGTGGGTGATGCAGAGGCTGGCCTGGGCAATCATACCGGCTTCCTTCGCGTATCTGATGGAAGGAATGACGTTGCGCGGGTCGTTCAGACCGCAGAAAATTCGGGTTATATCGGTGCCCTGGGCCTTCTTTACCTTATAGAAAAGCTGGCGCAGGTCCTTGGCGCAAGGGCTCATTCTAAGGCCGTTGAGCGCGCGGTCCAGCATCTGGGTCTGGATGCCGGCTTCCCTTAAGGGCCTGGTCCATTCGCGTACTGCTTTGTTCGGGTTCTCTCCGAAGAGCAGATTCACCTGTTCGAATCCGCCACCATTGGTCTCGATGCGGTCGAAACAACCCATCTTGACGAATACAGGTGCAATTTTCAACAACTGGTCCACGCGGGGCTGGTATTTGCCTGCGCTTTGCCACATATCTCTGAATACGAGACAGAGTTTGATTTCCTTTGCCATATTATAGTTTCGTGATTTTTGTCAATTTTCCCTTTCCATCGGTCAGTTGGGCAACGGCTGCCTCGAAAACTGCCGTATAGTCCTCTCCGGCTGGTGCCTTCTTCTGTTCCTCTTCCGGAGCGATTCTGTTTATGAGTCTGATGAGCAGACGGCTGCCTGTTATTACAATGACGAGAATGAGGAACACCGTAATCATTCCCACAAGCATCAGCTGCAATCCTAATCCAAAATTTTCCATAAATCGAATTTCTAAAATCCTCCAAAAGTATGAAATTTTTCCAGTTTTTCCAATATTTCACCAACCTTCGCAGGCATTTATTTGGTGCTAATTCAGCAAAATTCCGTACTTTTGTACTTATGAAGATAGATCATCCTATAGAAGCTATAAATCATTGGATAAGATAAAAGTTTTAAAATTATGATAAAGAGAATCCTAATAACCATAGTTATGAGTTTTTCATTCTTCGGTCTGTTCGGACAGACCAATAAGTTCAAGACCGTGGATGTGGAAGAATTTGCAAAGGCAGTTTCAGATACATCATATGTTGTGCTGGATGTCCGTACTCCGGCAGAGCATGCAGAGGGTTATATTCCCGGCACGCATTTCAATATAGATGTTCTTGAGGATAGCTATACCGAGACTGCCATAAAGACGCTTCCGAAGGATAAGCGTGTAGCCCTCTATTGCCGTAGTGGCAATCGCAGCAAGAATGCGGCTCGTATCCTTGCAGAGGAAGGGTATCAGGTTTTGGAGCTTGGGACAGGATTCCGCGGTTGGGTAGCAGCAGGTAAGGATACAACAAAATAACGACACTATTGATATGAAGAGTTTTGGATCAAAGCCGTGGATGCTTCCGCAGCCCGTGCTTATCATTGGTACATATAATGGAGACGGAACTCCAAATGCTATGAATGCAGCGTGGGGAGGACAATGGGACCGTGGAGAGATTATGATCTCGATGGGTTCGCATGCGACCACCGAGAACCTTGCAAGATGCGCGGACTTTACGGTTGCCTTTGCCACTAAGGATACCATGGTTGCTTCTGACTTTGTAGGTATCGTAAGCGCAAAGAATGATTCTGACAAGATGAAGAAGACCGGTTGGACAGCCGTGAAGTCGGAGAACGTCAACGCTCCCGTGTTCACCGATTTCCCGATGACAATGGAATGCCGCATCAAGGAAAAGATGGATGAGAGTGAGGAAGGGTATTATATCCTTGCAGAGGTGGTCAATATCCTTGTCTATGAGAAATATCTTACAGATGAAGGTCAGCCTGATATACAGAAGATGGGACTTATAACATATGAGCCGGTCAGTCATTCGTATGTTGCCCTTGGAGAGACTGTTGGAAAGGCCTTCTCAGATGGAAAGAAATTGAAATAAGTATACGAATAAACGGCTGCCGGTTATTATAATATTGTGATACAAAAAAGTCTGTTACACCAATTGCGTAACAGACTTTATTCCGGTCTTTGTTATCCCCGGCTCAGACACCCGAGCAGGTCGGGCGCGACGATTAGAGCACTGCCATAATTGATGCAACGAGTGCGAGGATGGCGTAGAACTCAGGAAGAGCGGCGTAGATGAGGGTGTTGGTCTGGACGTTGTGGCCCTGGGATATGCCCACGATACCGTTTGCGCAAACCTGACCCTGACGTATGCCGGAGAAGAGGCACACCAGACCCACTGCAAGACCGACACCGAAAAGGAGAGGTCCCTGGGTTGCGAAATCAGGCTGGAAGACAACCTTCCAGAGCAGGAATGCCACGAAGCCGTAAAGACCCTGGGTTGCAGGAAGAGCTGAAAGAATCATATAGCTGGATGATTTTTCAGGGGTTTTCTTGAGGGCACCCTCAGCTGCGTTTGCTGCGATTGTTGTTCCGTAAGCGGAACCGATTCCGGCAAGGCCAAGCATAAGGCCGAGTCCGAGATATCCGAGAATTTCGTTCATAATTATTTGTTTTTTAGTTTGTTTGTTTCAGTAATATGAAAATAATAAGTTGCTTTGTTACTTATTCTTGTATGTCTTTGGAAAGAGGCCTGTAGGCTGTGCCCGTGCCCTCATATCCTGAATTCTTGAAATACTCCACGAAGGTAAGACGCAGAGGGTGCACGAATGCTCCCAGGCAGGCCATCGCGAGGTTCAGCACGTGTCCGAAAATGAGGATTACGATGCAGAACACCCAGTTCACTCCGGGGACAGGGATGTTCAGTATCATACCTCCCATAAGGTTGAACGCATTGCCGAGCATACCGCCTGCAAGCCCGAGGGCATAGAGACGTATGTAGCTGAGCACGTCACCGAGCAGACCGGTCACCATATTGTAGGTGTCCCAAAGTCCCGAGCCGATGTTCACGAGAGGATTGCGTCCCGGGGTGTTGAACGGGAAGATGGCCAGACCGCTGATGACAGCTAAGGCTATGACGGCCCATTTGAGAGCCTCGCCGCCGAGCCATTCCATAGTCCCGAGCACCGCCAGAATTATGCCTCCGACAATGAGCAGGGTCCATCCCCAGGTGCCCACGGTGTTCTTGAAGCCGAAGCGTTTTGTGAAACCTATGGTCTTGACTATCATTGCAAGGCAGATGTGGAAGACTCCGATACCCACAGCCATAACCATCTGTGCAGGGAAACCGGCAATTTTGCCCTCAGGGAACCATCCGTCCACGCAGATGGCCTTCAGCCAGGTTGGGGTCCACTCGGCCTGAAGCAGGTTGATTCCGAAGAAAGTGCCCATAAACAGGCCCACAATCAGGGTGCCCACTCCGAGGAAGGTCACCAGACGGTGCATCTTGCCCAGGCTGCTGCCTCCCATCTTGTATTTGAGCACCAGACCTGCGATGATGAGAATGATACCGTAACCTGCGTCTCCCATACACATTGAGAAGAACAGCAGGAAGAACGGTGCCAGAATCGGAGTCGGGTCGAATTCACCGTAGGAAGGCAGACCGTACATTCCGGTGAGCACCTCGAAATTCCGTGCAAACCAGTTGTTGCGTATCTTGATCGGAGGATTGTCCTCCACGCTTGCCGGATCGCTTATCCAGAGCAGGTCGCGTCCGTTGAAAGCCTGTGCAAGTTCCTCGTCCTTGGAAGTCGGAGCGAAACCCGTGACTATCGTGATATGACCTTCGGCGGCTTCTTCGGTGCCGGCTGCTGCAAGGTAGCGGTCCAGATCGGCAGTCTTGCGCCTGAGGCCTTTCCGGACGTGGTCCAGATAGTTGTTCTTCAGCGCAAGCAATTTGCCTTTCTGGGCAATCACTTCAGCATTCAGTTCATCGATACGGCTTTGGGCCTGCTGCACGGAAAGAGCCGGAGCTGCACATTCAGCCACAGGGAAACTGTATTCGGCATCGGCAGGGGAGAGCGTGACGAACCAGACATTGTTCTTGTCCTGATTGACCTTCACAATGGCCCATTCATTTTCCCACTCATCCTTGTACTGTTTTGCCGGGATTTTGTACCATCTTATCTTCAAGTCCTTGATTCCAAGGAGTTTGTCGCGGTCGTAAGAGCCCCATGGCTGCACTTCGGCAAGTGCCTTTCTTGCAGCTGCAAGTTCGCTCTTGAGAGCATCCAGCCTGTTCACTGCCATAAGGGTGTTGCAAGTCTTGCAACCCTCGATGACTGTCTCTGACGCTGCCTTGCAGATGAGTTCGTAATCAGGATCCCCGGAGTAGTCGATTTTCTCCAGTATGCCCAGAGTCTTCTTTGCTCCGCTCACCTTTTCCAGCAACTCGGAAGAAGTGGAGTCCACGGGTTTGGATGAACGGTTCACGTCCATTATGCCCAAATCCTGAAGCCACTCAAGAAAGCCTTCAGTTTCCCCGCTCGGGAGAATGAAGGAATATTTTGTCATTTTCTCAACCATTGACTGTTTCCTCCTCTTCTTCTGCGTGTCTGTTCTTGACGATTTTGGATGCCGCCTTGGAGAGGTTTTCCTCGTCCTCCATATAGCGCTTTATCTTGCGTATCGCTTCCTGATAACCCGGAATCTGCACCTTTTCATAGAGGTTCACCTTCTGGGTGGTCTTCTTTCGGGAGTAGTCCAGGATGCGGCTCTTTTCCTTATACACCTCGGATTCGATTCCCAATCTCGAAAGTTCTTTGAGAATCGCAACTCCGTCGGCATACCAGGCCGGCTTGACGAAAGCGTTGAACTCGTGGATTTCGTAAGAAATTCCCTTCAATTCAGGAGTTTTCACGCCTGCCACCTTCACCGTAACCAGTTCCACGTCCGTGATGGAAATCAATCCCGGCTCAAACTCGTTCCAAAGGGCGGCAAGATAATCGTATTTCTGCAGGGCGGCTTCAAGATCTTCAATCAGCTTCTCCGAATGGTCCTTGGCGCGCTTCACTTCCATACGCAGGGCGCTCTCCTTGTTCTTCAGGGTAGGGAGGGCATTCTTGCGCATCTTCAGCTGCTTGCCGATTTCGTTCAGGGAAGTCTTGTTGTATTGAAACTTTATTGCCATAATCAGATATTATTTCTTCCAGTATTTGTCCACCAGAGCCTGTTTGATACCAGTCTCTGCCGGAGTGAAGAATTTGGCGAATATTTCCCAGGCCGTATCGAGCATCTCATTGATACTCAGGTTCACGTCGATGGAAAGGATTCTTGTGGCGTATTCTTTCGCGTAGTCCAGACAGCGGTTGTCATAGTCGGAAAGGTCGAAACCGTTCTCGAGTTTGGTCTTGGCGTTCTGGGCATCGGCGTAAAGACGAACTGAGGCGTTCATCACCTGAGAGTGGTCTTCCCTGGTCTTCTTTCCCTGTACCAGCTGCTTGAGTCGGGAGAGGGAACGGAACGGGTCGATGATGACCTTGCCGGAATCCGGATCTGCGCGGAGATAGAGCTGACCTTCAGTGATATAACCGGTGTTGTCCGGAATCGCGTGGGTGATGTCTCCGTCGTTGAGGGTGGTCACGGCTATGATGGTAATGGAACCTCCGTCAGGCAGCTGCACCGCCTTCTCGTAGATTTTTGCAAGGTCCGAATAGAGGGAACCAGGCATTGAGTCCTTGGAAGGAATCTGGTCCATACGGTTGGATACGATGGAGAGGGCATCCGCATAGAGGGTCATATCGGTCAGGAGCACGAGCACCTTCTCGTTCTTCTCCACTGCGAAATACTCAGCAGCCGTGAGCGCCATATCCGGAATGAGGAGACGCTCCACAGGAGGCTGTTCGGTGGTGTTCACGAAAGAGATGATCTTGTCGAGAGCACCTGCGGACTCGAATTCGTGCTTGAAGTAGAGGTAGTCGTCGTTTGAAAGTCCCATACCTCCGAGGATGATCTTGTCCACGTCTGCTCGCAGTGCCACCTGTGCCATCACGTTGTTGTATGGCTGGTCAGGGTCTGCGAAGAACGGAATCTTCTGTCCGGACACGAGGGTGTTGTTCAGGTCGATGCCCGCAATACCGGTCGGGATGATTTCGGACGGCTGTTTTCTCTTGTAAGGGTTCACGGACGGACCTCCGATCTGCCTTTCTTCGCCTTCGACTTCAGGACCTCCGTCAATAGGATGTCCATAGGCATCGAAGAAACGACCTGCCAGATCATCGCTCACGTGGAGTGTCGGAGGGTTGCCCAGGAAGGTTACGGCTGCATCGGTCGGGATGCCCTCTGTGCCCGAGAACACCTGGAGAGTCACCATTGAGCCCTTGGTCTTTACGACCTGTGCAAGCCTGGAATCCACAACGGCAAGCTCGTCATTGGCCACACCGTCAGCCTTGAGTGAAACTGTGGCCTTGGTAATGCCCTCAAGTTTCGTGTAGATTTTGTGATATGCCTTATTTGCCATTGTTCAGAAGTGTGTTAAGTTGTTTTTCGTAGTTTTCGAACTGCTCGCTGTGGAATTCGGAATAGTTCATCTGGCGGAGTATGTTGATCATCTCCTTGAAGAAGCCGCGGCACTGCTCGAAATCGTCGAATTCGAAGCTGCGGTCGCATATTCCGAGTACCAGCTCGACCATATATTTCTGTCTCTCGATAGGGCAGAGGGCATCGATTGCGTCGAATGCGTCCTGCTGGAGGATGACATAGTCGATGAGTTCGGATTTCCAGAATATTTCGTGATATCCCATAGGCACGCCGTCGTCGCCGAGGATGTTGATCTGCTCGTTGGCTTCACGTCCCTTGCGTATGATGTTCTTGAGCTGGCTGACCTTTTCGCCCCAACCCGGAGTCACGGCCTTGTCCAGATATTCCTGGATTTCAGGATATTCGAGATATTTGGAGTAGGAGTCGATAGGGTTCACAGCCGGATAGCGCTTCTGGTCTGCACGCTTCTGCTCAAGGGCGTAGAAGCAGCGGGCTGCCTTCTTGGTGGACTCTGTGACCGGTTCCTTGAGGTTACCTCCTGCCGGGGATACGGTTCCGATGAAGGTCACCGAACCTGTCTGTCCGTTGTTCAGGACAACCATTCCGGCACGGGCGTAGAAGTTGGAGATGATGGCTGAAAGGTCCACAGGGAATGCGTCTGCGCCCGGAAGTTCCTCCATACGGTTGGACATTTCCCTCAGGGCCTGAGCCCATCTTGAAGTGGAGTCTGCAAGCAGAAGCACCTTCATACCCATGGCACGGTAGTACTCACAAATGGTCATTGCGGTATATACGGATGCCTCGCGGGCTGCCACAGGCATATTGGAGGTGTTGCAGATGATGGTGGTCCTTTCCATAAGGTGGCGGCCTGTGTGCGGGTCGATGAGTTCAGGGAATTCGGTGAAGATTTCCACAACCTCGTTTGCACGCTCTCCGCAGGCTGCCATCACGATGACCTGTGCGTCACCCTGTTTTGCAATGGCGTGCTGGAGCACTGTCTTGCCGCAGCCGAACGGACCCGGGATGAAGCCCGTACCTCCTTCTGCAATAGGGTCGAGGGTGTCGATAACACGCACTCCCGTTTCCATTATCCTGTTCGGCCTCGGTTTCTCCTTATAGCCTTTGATTGCCACCTTGACCGGCCATTTCTGGGTCATGGTCACATTCACATCGTTGCCTTCCGCATCGCTGAGCACTGCAATGGTGTCGTCCACCTTGTACTGTCCGGCAGCTTTTATGCTCTTTACTGTGTATTCGCCCTTGAAGGAGAACGGTACCATTATCTTGTGAGGCAGCCATCCTTCCTTCACCTCTCCGAGCCAGTCAGCAGCCACGACTTTGTCGCCTGCCTTGGCAATAGGGGTGAAGTCCCAGAGTTTCTCGCGGTCGAGAGGGTCGGTGTATTCGCCTCTCTTGAGAAAAACTCCGTCCATTGTGGTAAGATTGTTCTGGAGTCCGTCGTAGCAGCTTGAAAGCAGTCCCGGACCGAGTGTCACTTCGAGCATCTTGTTCTCGAACACCACCTTGTTGCCGTTCTTAAGGCCTCGTGTGCTCTCGAACACCTGCACTGCAGCAGTGTTTCCGTTCACCTTGATGACCTCCGCCATAAGGTCGGTTCCGTCCACGTCGATGAAACAGATTTCATTCTGTGCGACAGGACCGTCCACCTCGACGGTGACAAGGTTGGAAACGATGCCGGTAACCTTTCCTGTTGTCTTGTTCATATTTTTGTTCTTTTATTTGTTATCTATCATTATGGGGTACGGATTATCCGTTGTAGTTCACACCCTTGAATGTCCCCCTCACTTCGTCGCTGAGCTTGCGGAACATTTCGCGGCCCTTCTGCTCGTCGAGCCTGAACCATCGGGCGGTCACCTGCATCTTGGCTATGAAAGCAAGAACTGCATCGATATTGAATGTGTCGAAGACTGTGATGTCGGATATTTTTGCCCACACAAGGTCGTCCAGAGCCTTTTCGCGCGAGAGCAGATCGTCTTTGCGCAGAGCTTCGGCGACTTCATTCTCCTGCTCGAATGGCAGTTCCACGACTTCCTCCTTTTCGTCCATAAGCACCATCACATCCTTGTCTGCTTCCCGTGAGAGAGCCTTGTTCAGGAACTTGACCTTGGCGTTGCGAAGGTTGAGGTCGAAGCTGAAGAACTCCCTGAGGAAGCGGTTGGAGTGGGTGATGGCCTTGCGGTAGAAGTCTGCGTCGAGCTTGTCCGCATCGTAGCCGTCCAGCAGGAAATCCACGAGGGCGTTGTCCTTGCGGTCCAATTGTTCCCGGATTTCCGCGATGAAGTCGTCCGGGGTCCTGTCCGTGAACTTGAACCCGCTGTCAACGACCGGAAGTCCGGCAATTATGTATTCGTAATTCTTCATATCAAGCCCCTTTGCTTAGCCGAAGAGGATTTTCCTGGTTGCCGGTCTGAGATAGTTGCCGATGATTTCACTGAAGGCCTCGTCGGTGAAACTGATGAAGTAGCCTCCTTTCTTAGGTCCGATGGTGAATCCGGCTCCGGTCTTTCCGTATTTGATTTCCACTTCCTTGCCGAGGCTCTTGCTGATTTCATTGCTTATGAAGCTGTCGAGTTTGCCTTTGAGAGCCTGCGGAAGGCAGATTTCAAGGTCGCAGTCCTTGCCCTCGGCGAAGGCTTTGACTGCTTCTTTGATGAGTTCCTTGATGAAGTCTTCCCCGCTGAGTGCCTCCTTGACATTCTTCTGGGCAGCTTCGGTGATTACGAGGCCTTCTATGGCCTGCCTTGTCTGGCTGATGCTCTGGCGTGATGCAAGGGCAATCTCACCGGCTGTTCTGGTTTTGAGATCCTGGGCCTCTTTCTGCGCGCCGGCAACTATGGCTTCAGCCTCTTTCCTTGCCTGGGCTATGATTTCTTCGGCCTGGGCTTTGGCATTTGCCAATATGGCTTCGCCTTCGCTCTTGCCCTTGGACAGACCTTCATTGTAGAGCTTGTCTGTCAGTTCCTGCAATTTGTTCTGCATTTCTTATAGTGTTTTTGTTAATTAGTTATTGTCTTATATTATTGTTTTTCAATATGTTGTCAAGTTGTTCATCCGAGAAAGCCGAGCAACAGTCCTGCAGCCACGGCCGAGCCTATGACTCCTGCCACATTCGGTGCCATTGCGTGCATCAGCAGGTGGTTGTCCTTGTCGAATTCGCGCCCCACCGTCTCCGAAACCCTTGCAGAGTCCGGAACAGCAGAAACGCCTGCGTTGCCGATGAGCGGATTAATTTTATGCCCCTCCTTGAGGAACAGGTTCATCAATTTTGCAAAAAGCACGCCGCTGAAGGTTGCGATGACAAAGGAGATGAGGCCGAGCAGGAAGATTTTGAGGGATTCGGCATTGAGGAACTGGTCTGCCTGGGTGGATGCTCCTACCGTAAGGCCTATGAGTGTCGTGACAACGTCGATGAGCGGTCCTCTGGCTGTCTCTGCAAGCCTTTTGGTGACTCCGCTTTCCCTGAGCAGGTTGCCGAAGAAGAGCATTCCGAGCAGGGGTATTCCCGACGGGACTATGAAGGCTGTGATGAGGAAGGCTATGACGGGGAAGAGTATGCGCTCCCTATGGCTGACCTGACGCGGCGGCTGCATGCGTATGAGTCTTTCCTTTTTGGTGGTGAGCAGCAACATTATAGGCTTCTGGATTACCGGAACGAGGGCCATATAGGAATATGCGGACACGGCTATGGCTCCGAGAAGGTTGGGTGCAAGTTTGGAACTGAGGAAAATGGCAGTGGGACCGTCTGCACCTCCTATTATGCCTATTGCACCTGCTTCTGCCGGGGTGAATCCCAGGGCAAGGGCTATGAGAAATGCACCGAAAATGCCGACTTGGGCAGCGGCTCCGATAAGCATCAGCCGGGGCTGGGAAATGAGGGAGGAGAAGTCGGTCATTGCACCTATTCCGAGGAAAATCAGCGGCGGGTACCAGCCTTTGACGACTCCCTGGTAGAGTATGTTGAGCACCGAACCTTCTTCATATATGCCTATGTTCATTCCCGCAGGCAGGGGAATGTTGCCTATGATGATGCCGAAACCTATGGGGACGAGCAGCAGTGGTTCCCATTTTTTGACTATTCCGAGGGTTATGAGCAGGGCACCGACTGCCAGCATAAGGATATGCTGCCAAGTGCAGTTGTAGAAGCCCGTAAAGCTCCAGAATTGTTGAAGGCTGTCGATTATCTGCTGCATTGTGTCGTGGTTATCTTCGGTTCATAGGTTAATTTGAGATGGTTATCAGTACGGCACCTTCAAGGACCGTGTCCCTTTCCGCCACTTTCACCTCGCTTACTGTGCCGGCATATCCGGCTTCTATTTCGTTTTCCATTTTCATTGCTTCAAGGACTGCAACTGTCTGGTTTGCAGTTACTTTATCTCCCGGTTTTACCTTTATGGAAATGATGGTACCGGGGAGGGGAGCTGTCACTGCGGCCGTGTTTGCATCGAGGGCTGAAGGGGCTGTGGCTTGAACGGGCGTTGCCTGAACGTTTGGCGTTGAAGCCGGCCGGGCAGTGTCCTTAAGGAGTGCTGCAGTTTTTTGGACAGGAATGCTTTTCGGGGCCATATCGGCAGTCGTGGAGATTTCCTGACGTTCAACAGTATAGACCTTGCCGTTGACGCTGACTTCGATGGTCCCGCCGTTTTCCGCGCCTATCTCTATATTATAGGTATGTCCGTTTATTCTATATCTGTATTCAGCCATATCAATTCTTGCGTCTGATAGTGATGATGTAACTTTCCCGGTCGTGAATGTTAGTGTGTTCGTGGATGGCCATAGCTATTGCCGCAGCCACTTCTTCCTCCAACTCTGCTTCATCGGGTACATCTGAGGCACCTTTGCTTGCGCAATCCGCTTTTTCAGGCTTTGAGTCTTTGGACCTGTCCATTCTGACGAACAACTTGCCTGTCAGTTGGTAGAACAGGGCGAGCACGGTCAGGGACAGGAATACCACCGACACAGCAACCAGAGACATTATCAAACCCGTTTCCATAGCTTACAGCGGCAGATTGTCGTGCTTGCGCAGCGGAGTTTCAACTTTCTTGTTTTCGAGCTGCACCAGGGCCCGGATTATCCTGAAGCGGGTGTTCGCCGGCTCGATTATGTCGTCTATGTAGCCGTAGGATGCAGCGTAGTACGGATTCCCGAAAAGAGAGTCGTATTCCTTCATCTTTTCTTCCCGGATTTTTTGGCGCTGAGTCTCGTCTGAGGCAGCTTTGAGATCCTTGGAATAGATGATTTCCACTGCTCCTTCTCCTCCCATCACGGCAATGTTGGCACTTGGCCAGGCGTAGTTGACATCCCCGCGCAACTGCTTGCAACTCATTACGATATGTGCTCCTCCATAACTCTTGCGAAGAGTGACTGTGACCTTCGGAACCGTGGCCTCACCATAAGCGTAGAGCAATTTGGCGCCGTTGGTTATGATGCCGGCATATTCCTGCTGGGTGCCGCAGAGAAAGCCGGGCACGTCCACCAGAGTTACAATAGGAATGTTGAAGGCATCGCAGAAACGCACGAACCTTGCTCCTTTGCGTGAGGCGTTGATGTCCAGGCAGCCTGCGAGTTCCTTAGGCTGGTTTGCCACTATGCCCACGGATTTTCCGCCCATATGTGCAAAACCTATGATTATGTTCTTCGCCCAGTCCCTGTGGATTTCGAGGAATTCTCCGTCGTCCACGATGGTGTTGATGACCTGGTGCATATCATAGGCTTTGTTGAGGCTGTCGGGGATTATTTCATTAAGGCTGTAGTCCACCCGGTTGTATGGGTCTGAGGTCGGCCTTTCCGGAGCGGATTCCCTGTTGTTGGATGGGAGGAAACTTATGAGCTTGCGTATCAGACTCAGGCCCTGGGGATCATCGTCGGCGGCAAAATGGGCGACTCCGCTTTTGCGGGAATGTACGTCTGCTCCTCCGAGATGCTCCTGGGTGACATTCTCCCCGGTCACGCTCTTGACCACAGCCGGCCCCGTGAGGAACATACAGGAGGTGCCTCTGACCATAATGTTGAAGTCGGTCAGGGCAGGGGAATAGACCGCACCTCCGGCGCAAGG